>SYKE01000178.1 GCA_005798285.1 Actinomycetota bacterium | reverse complement strand
GCCAGGGAGCCGCCGCCACTCCCGGCTGATCGAGATCCAGATCGCGAAGCGCCGGAGTGCATCCCCCCACGTCAGAGCGGGCTATGTAGGCTCGGCCACACCTTCGTGTCACCACGATCAACAGGATTCTGGGATGTTACGAACAAAACCGGCGTTGGGATAGACCTGTGGATAGATCGGCGCGTGCCACTCCTGGAAAGCGAGCCGAACTCCATGCTGTTTCAGCACCGCCGGGTCGAGGTAGGCGCCCACGGCAAAAGCGCCCGAGAGATAGACATCGCCGCCCACGGCGCGGCAGAGTTCGGCGATCCGCTCGGTCGACTCTCCGTGAGTCTCGATCTCGCTGCTCAACACCAGGCGGGTGGTGATTCCGAGCAGACGGCAGAAGCACTCCACCATTCGCCGGTTGAATTCCCCCAGCAGGTCGCCCGGTTCCGCGTAGAGCGCTTCGATCTCGGGCCAATAGGCAGCGAAGTGGGGAGCCTTTCGGTAGCTCATCTCGATCGAGCGCCGGTGTTTCTCGGCCCATCCGGAGTGGTGATCGATCTCGATTTCACGGATCGGACGCAGCGTGGGCTTCCGCACCGGCACCGTGAGATAGGTCCACCCCTGAGGGGTCTTGATCTTGTTCCGATTCTGGTAGCCGTTCTTCTCATACTGAACATCGTCCAGCACGATGAAGACATCGCTCCGGGCGATCTTCTCGAAGTACCGAAGCCACGGCAGGTAATGCGGTTGGTGAATGCCGACACGCATCAGATCAGGAACCGGTGGCACTCAAACGCCTCGGCGGCCGGCAGCGAGACCTCGCTCCCCCGAAGCCGGGCCAAACGCTCCACGTTCTCCACGCTCGCGTGGTGCGGCTCGGGCCGGATCTGGGACTGGTGGCAGCGGTAGGCTTTCAGTTTCAACTCCAGGAAGTCGGAGATGTCGATGTAGAAGTTCGGATGGAACGGCGTGTGGTTCCAGGTCAGTTGGGGCTGGTCGTAGCTTAGAATCAGGCGCGTGAACGGTTTGTCCACCGGCAGGTGAGGCCGGCAGGCGGCGTAGATCGCCTTGTAGACCGCCTCGTGATCCTGATTGTAGGAGATGGCCGGGAAGAGCAGTACATCCGGCTGGAGCCGATCCAGCGAGATCGGGCTGTCGCGTTCGATCTTCGCCACCAGATCTCGCCGGGGCAGCACATCGACCCGCATGTGGGTCTGCTCATCCGTGAAGAGCACATCGGTGCCGTCTACTCCTAACGTGCGCATCGCGGCCTCGAACTCGCTCACTCGGGTATCCACCCACTTCCTTGTACTCGGAGCTGTAGTGAGTGAGGTTCGAGGCGGAGACCACCATCACGTAGACCTCGGCTCCCAGGCTCTTGGCGCGTGCAATCGTGCCGCCGCAGCCAAACGTCTCGTCATCGGGGTGAGGCGCAACTACCAGGACCCGGGAGTTGACGAAGAGGGCATCGGCGATGGAATGAACAGGCATGGCGAGAGTTGGAGGGGCGAAGATCGGAGGGGCGAAGATCGGATGCGCGAGGGTTGGCGGTTGAGGGGATGCGCGGGCGGATGAAGCGATAGAACGACAGGGCTTCGGCCGTATGCCGAGACCCCAGTGGCCCCTTCAAAGATGCCGGAAAATCTGCCTGTATGCACCAGGAATTGAGTGACCTCGGCCGAGCGATCTGTCGACCCCGTGCCGGAGAACCCCTCGACACCGCTCGCGCTCGCGCGGAAGCCCCCTCGGTGACGGTTGTCATTCCCGCGGGTGGATTCGGTTATCGAATGCGGGATGTCGCGCAAGAGGCCGGCGGCGTTACCCAGAAGTCGCTGCTCCCCCTGCCCAATGGCGAGACGTTGATCGATCGCGTGGTCCGGCAATACGCGGCGTGCGGCTTTCGAGAGTTCGTCGCGCTGGTGAATCACGAGGGCGCGGAGGTGGAACGGCATCTCGGCGACGGTTCGCGGTGGGGCGTTCGAATTCGGTGCAGCTACGATCCCGAAGGCGGCGGCAGCGGACGAACGGGAGCCATGCTTCATGCGGTGCGCCGGGGAGCGCTCCCGGCGGATCGACGGATGGTGGTGCACAATGCGGACTGCCACGTGTTCGGTTATGCCGGCTCATTCCCCGACGATCTGCTGGCGCTCCATCTGGCATCCGCGAACGAAGGCGCCATCGCCACGCTCGCGGCGGTGGAGGGCACGCCCTATCCGTTCACCGGCATGAGCATCCGGGATGGGCGGGTGAGCGCGGTCGAGATGTATCCGTTCATTCCGGTTCCCACCCACACCGGCATCACGCTTCTGGAGCCCGAGGCGCTGACGATCATCGAGGATCGCGCGGGACGAACCCTCAAGAACTTCGAGGCGGACCTGTTCCCGGAGTGGGCGAGGGCCGGGCGTCTGGCGGCGATGGTGCTGCCGTATGACCACTGGGTCGCCGTGGACGATCGGAAGTCGTACCAGCGATTCCGTGAGGCGCTGGCCGCGTCCGGGGATCGTTGACAGGCGACCGGGTTGAAGTCACTGGGCAAGCGCCGTTACCTCCTGATCGACGGCCGGTGAGGCCATGCGGAACCGCTTTCCGCCGGGGTAGCGCACCTCGATGAAGTCCACCGATGACAGCTCACCCAGGCCGAAGTGAACCCGGGGATCGGATGCGGAGAGATAGCTCCCCCCAGTGGTTGCACGCCTGATCCGGCTCCGTCCGCCGGCTTGCAGCGTGACGACAGCCCCTTCCGTTCCGACGCCGGACAGCCGGACTCGCAGCCAGTGGCGACCACCGGGAGTGGTGTTCCGCAGCAGCAGCGGCTGCCCGCCGATATCCGGCAGCAGCAGGTCGAGCCGGCCGTCGTTGTCGAGATCGCCCACGCACAGCGCCCGCCCGGAGAGCGCACGCGGGAGGTCGGGACCCACGGACAGCGCCTCTGAGAATCGCCGGCCGTCTTCATTTCGGAAAAGCTGGAAGCGCTGCCGCTCCGTGCTGGCGGGATCCAACTGGTGGACGCGGTAGAGCGGGTGCCCGTTCACCAACGCCAGATCGAGCCGACCGTCGTTGTCCAGGTCCGCCCACTTCACGCCCCAGCCGACCCCGCCGGTCGTGGCGCCGCCGATGTGGCTGGTGAACGCCGCATTGGTGAAGAGCTGTGCGCCATCGTTGTGGTAGACGCTGGTCGGCTCGCGCTGGAAGTTGGTCACCACCAGGTCCTCGCGACCATCGTCGTCGTAGTCGCCGAAGTCGACCCCCATCCCCGCCTGGGTGCTCCCCTCGGCGTTGAACGATGTGCCGGAAGTCAGCCCGATCTCCGTAAAGCGGCGGCCGCCCTGATTGAGATAGAGGTCGCAGGCCACCTGGTCGTTGGCGAGATACAGGTCGGGGTAGCCGTCGCTGTTGATGTCGCCGAACGCCACGCCCAGACCGTTGCCGTGGTGGCCCATGAGTCCCATGGCGTCGGTGACATCCGTGAACCGTCCAGCCCCGACCCCCCGATAGAGCCGCCCCTGCTGGGGGGAGAACTGAAGCGGGTTGCAGGCCGTGCTCAACGACCCCTTCAGGTAGCTGCAGAGTCCCGATTTTCCGGCGAGATCGACGTAGCGGGTCACATAGAGGTCGAGGCGGCCATCCAGATCGACGTCGGCGAACGCGGCGCTGGTTTGCCACGAGCCCGAGCGGTTGTTCTCCAGACCGCTTCCCCGTGTGGCATCCGTGAAGCGGCCCTCCCCACGGTTCAGGTACAGCGCCGAGCAGCCGTAGCCGGAGAGGAAGAGATCCGGCTTCCCATCGCCGTTCACGTCTCCAACGGCGGCGCCCTGCCAGAAGCCGGGCTGTCGAAATCCGGCCTCCGGGACCGTCTCAAAGCGCCAGTTGCCCCGGTTGCGATAGAGCGCGACCCGGTCTGGCCCGGTCAGCAGCACATCAAGTAAGCCGTCGCCATCCGCATCCAGCAGGGCGGCGCCGTGACCGATGGACTCCCGGATGCCGGGCTCCTGTGGCTTCGTAAAGTCCAGGGGGAAATCGATCCCCGCCGCGGCGCGCGCGTCTTCGAATTGAAACGGCGGGTTCGCGTCGGCCGGGCTGCCTCCCGACGGTGGCGGGGGCCCCGCGCCGCAGCCGGCCAGCAGACCCAGTCCAACGGAAACCAGCAGCCGGCTATCGAGGCGAAGCATCAGACCCTCCCCCGCGGACCGCCCGCGCCTGTTCGAGCCGTCTGCGAAGAGCCGCTGCCCGGGGGTCCGCGGGGAGGGCAGCCGCAAGAAGGTCCAGTTGCCCGGCGGCCGCGTCCAGGTCTTGCCGGTTCAGCAGCAATTCGGCGAGCTTCAGACGGCGGAGGTGATCGCCGGGATGCTCGTCCAGCCACCGGTTTTCCGAGTTCACACGCTCAAAGGTCTCCACCAGGAGTCGAAACCGGGCCTCGGACCGAACCGCGTCGGCGGATAGCCCCAGCCGCCGCTGAGCCCGAGCAAGGTGGAACCAGACGGGGTGGGCGTAGGGTCTGAGAGAAGTCGCCATTTCAAACTGGTCCGCGGCCGCGCGCCATGTGGTTTCGTCAGCAAACAGCATTCCCAGTTCGAAGTGGGCATCCGGGTATTCCGGGAGAATCCGAAGCGCGGTTTCCAGCGACTCGCGTGAGAGATAGCGCCGGTCCCGATCGGGTCGAAAGCGCCGGAGCAGCGCGCCCCGAGCGAATTGCGCCCGCGCGAAGAGCGCTCGCTCCGGTGGAGCAGCGGGCTCTCCCTCTCGATCCAGGTTTGCCGTGAGCGACTCGGCCTCTTCATAGCGACCTACCATCACATAGACATCCGCCAGGAGATACCGAATTCCCGGGTTGGAGGCTGGGCACTTTGCCAGGCCCTGCTCCAGAAGGAGCGCGGTCGCGGGTCGGGGTCCCTCAAACTCGATGCGGGCCTGAGCCAGCGCCAGGTAAGCTTTCGGGTCGGACGGATCGAGCCGGACGGCCTGTTCCAATTCCGCCATTCCGGCGCTGTAATCCCCCATCGCCACCCGGCTCTCTCCCAGGATGCGGTGGCGAACGGCGCTTTGCGGCGCCATCTGCTCCAGTTGAATCGCCAGGTCTCGAGCGCGCTCGGGCAGTCCGGATGCGAGTGTCGCCTCGGCGAGATCCAGCCCCAGCCGTGCCAGACTGGTTCCCTCCGGGACTTTCCCGAACTGTTCCAACGCTTCTCGTGGCTTTCCCGCAGCGAGCCTGCGCTCGCCCAGCACAATTCTGGGCCAGGGATCGCGCGGGAACGCTGCTGCCTCCCGTTCGAGCATGGAGTCCGGCAGCCGTTCCAATAGCGGCGGCCAGAGCACGGAGAACGGGGTCGCCACCACCAGCAGCCCCACGGATGCCGCCAGCAAGAGGGGCAGCCTGTTCCGGCGCTTCGGCAGGGGCGCCGGCGCGGCTCCCGTGGGCCACTCGCCCCGGGGAGCCGTGGCGGGCGGGCGCTTCGGGCTTCGACGTGTTGCAGGCGGCATGGCGTGATCGAGAGAGAATTCGCTAGACGCCGATGCGAGCGCGAATGGTAGCTGCCACGGCCCGGAAGTCCCGATCCGCCATCTGCACGAGCTGAGCATGTCCCCCCATCGCACCATCGGCCAGGGTGAGATCGAAGATCGGTTTTCGGGCCTCCTCCGCCATGGAAGTCAGACTGAGAAACGGCTTCAGAACGGCCAGGCAAAACGGATCGTCGTAGGGGAGTGGGAGCCCCTCTGCCGGCGACTCGCCCAGGATGCTCTTGCGGTACGCCTCCGGCAGTTGCTCGGCCCATCGGCGGCAGGCGCCGGAGGCGCGCTGGGGTCCCACCGCGTGCTCCTGGAGCAGATACCCGATCACATCCATCCCACCGGGCGGAAGATCGGCGGCCGGTACGCCGCCATCGGCGCGTCGCCGTTGCCATGACTCTCGCCATCCGCGAATCGGAGGCCCCAGGTGGCGCAGCGCCTGAAGTGAGAACAACTCTGCCGTCACCGGGATCACGATGAAGTCCGACGAGCACACCGCACAGCGGTTCAGGGCATTGAAACCGGGTCCGACATCGGCGAGCACCAGATCGGCCTCCATGGACTCTGCGCCGGCCTGCGCCGCCTGCCACAGCCCGACGACGGGTCGGAGGGCCTCCGATCCCTTTCCCGCGCTGGAGCGTCGCCACTGCTCCTGCAACGGCTCCTCGAGCACCGATAGAGCGGGATCCCCCGGGAGGAGCCCCAGATCCGGCATCAGCGAGCGAACCACGGGGGCCGCGAGTTCCCCGCCGGAGAAGAGAGGCTGGATCGCCCGGAAGACCGTGACGATCCGGTCGGGCGCGGCCCACGTCCAGAGCCCTTCCAGAACGGACTCGCCCAAAAAGGCGGCCGTGAGTCGGGCCTGAGGATCCCAATCGCAGACCAGCACCCGGAGGCCCACGCGGCTGAGCATCACCGACAGGTGGTACGCCAGCGCTGTCTTGCCGACGCCCCGAGCATTGTTGAAGAAGGTGAGAATCGGCGCCGGCATACTACAGCCTCACCGTGGTCAGGACATGCGTCGGCGACACCGAAAACTTGAGCTCCGGGTTCCCGTTTCGCGACAGGAGTTGGCGGGCGATCTGAATTCCAAATCCAAACTGCTGCGCGAACCCGAGTACGCGAAATGCCTCCGCCAGTGCCGGATTCCTGTAGTCGGTGAGGCCCGGATCACCGAAATTGGCTGCAGTTACGGAGCCGAATGGCCCTCCGGGGCTCTGGATCTCAATGCGATCGGAAAACCAGTAGACTCGTACAGGGGCGTGGGTTCCTTCGTAGGTTCGATGAAGGAGAGCGTTCCTCACCAGTTGCTGCAGGGCCGCCTGCGGATACGGCTGGGACCGCACCTCCCGATCCGGTCCGATGAAGTCGACCGAGGTGTGATTGTGAGCTGCGAGCCGTTCCTCAACCCGCGCGATGGCTGTATGAAACGCGCCGTCGATCAACGCCTCGTCCAGAATCGGGTCCAACGGCGTGGGCCCGGCAATCCTGAGGAATTGGACGTAGGCGCCAGGGATGTAGTCCCGCACCCGGGAACACAAACTCAGCAGCCCTAGCGCCGTCGGAACAGGTGCTTCCGTGGAGGCGATCATCTTGGTGGCGGCAAGCTGTTGCAAGGGTGAACGATCATTTGCGGCCAGTACATCCGGCGCGACCGCACGGGGGAGATACTCCTCCTGGAAGAAGCGCAGGTTGAGGTCCTCCAGCCGCGCGGCCCGATTGGGGCGGCAGTCGAACGTGCGATCCAGGTAGCGGCGACGCTCGTTGAGGATCCGCTCATCCTGACCGGTAGCGATGGCGCGCCGGGGACCCACGCGAATCCAGATTCTCCCCTCGAAACGTACCGGGGGAGAGTCGGATGGCTGTACGGTGAGGACCGCCAACTCGGAACCCAGGACCGATCTCTTTTCCACCGTCATGGAGGGTGGGGGGACGATTCTCCCGTCCGTCTTGATGTCGGCCAACGTTCGGAGGAGTTCGTCGGTGATCGGGAGGTTCGACGGATGTCCGCTGTCCGTCGCGCCCACGAACACAACTCCGGGACAACGATGATCGGGGAGGTCATTGGCTAACGCGCAGACGGCTTCCCGGACCTTCTTGGCGGCATCGCCGCGGAGACTCTCTTTGCGCTCGATGCAGTCGGACTCGACGTCGGCGAGCATCGACTCCAATTCCGTATCCGAATATCTGGTCTGCATCGCTGTCTGTTGCTTCGCCCGGCCGGCAAGTCCGCTTCTCCGCGTCAATCATACCTTCTTGCCGGGAAGCGCGGCGCGGGGCCGTGAGGGGGTGAATGGGAGTCGCGGTGGGCGTACACGAAGAAGGGGACCGGCGTAGCGCCGATCCCCGGGGGATTTCAGGCGGAGGGCTCCGCTACGGGTTTCGTGCCGGTTACGGGAAGTCGGGCGAGTTGCCGCTGACTCCGGAGCAACCGTAGTTCTCGGGGCAGCAGCCCGTGTAGTTGGGCGGGGCTCCCGAGTTACATGCCTGCCAGGTGCGACACTGGGGATTCTGGTTCCACATCACCGGGTTGGCGCAGCCACGACCCAGATTCTGCAGCTTCACGTGGCCGTCGACGAACCCGACCATCACGTTCATCTGCAACCGACCGCGAGCCGGACAGCAGTAGCGACCCAGGGGATACTGGCCATCGTGCAGATTGAAGGTCTCGATGAACATCGCCTTCTGGGACGGGAACTGCTGGTTGGCCATCTTGCCCAGCCACTGGAAGTTGAGGTTGAACCCGTACTCCTGGGTGCCGTTGAGCATGGTCGCCTTGTCCTGATTTGGGCAGAACACGGCCATATCGGTCTTGAAGTACGGCCGTACCAGCACCGTGCCTCCACCATCCCAGGTGTTGCCGTAGCCCTTTCGGCGACCCTTGTAGTTCAGCGCCCCATACCGGCAGCCGGGGGTTCCGTCAGCGGCGGGAGCGGCTACGGGGAGGCATGAGATCTGCATGCCGTGGTTGGTTGGGATCTGTGAGGACGTGTCCGTACTGCCCGGAAACGTCTCATCGAAGTCCTGGGCATACTGCAGGACCGCCATCGCGAGCTGGCGCTGATTGCTCATACAGTTGGCCTTTCGAGCGGCCTCCCGGGCCTGAGCAAAAACCGGGAAGAGGATGGCAGCGAGGATAGCGATGATAGCTATCACTACCAGAAGCTCGATCAGGGTAAACGCCCTTCGACTACGCATCTTCGCATTCCTGCGGTCCTGAACCGTCGACCTCGGCGGCGAGTAACCCGCAACCGGTTTACCACCGGTACGTAAAGATTCGCTCCGGTGGTCCTACTTCCTCCTTCATGAGCGCGGTTGTTGTGAACCTGTGGTCTGATTTTCTGTCGAACTGTCGCTCGGAGCGAATCAGTGGACTGGAAATCCGGCGAAGTGGTCCGATCGATTCCGTCGGGTTGATCGGCTTGCGACGGCACGGTGAACCGGTCCCTTGCCACAGCGCAGCAGGCGACGTGCACAGGGCGCCGTCCGCTCCACCAGATTTCGGCTGCCTGGCGTCAACCGGTGGAAGGAGCTTGAAGCACGGGAAACACCTCATCCCAGGTCTCGAACTGCGAAATCTCGGCTGTGACCCGGATGAGCCTTTCGAGATCCGTGCATCCCTCGATAAGGAGCGCAACCCGAGGAGATGGAGCGCCCAATCGAGGCTCGGCCACCTTGATCAGGATCATCCGGGCAGCTTCCAGCCGACCGATTGCGAGCCCTTCGTCTCGACCGATTGCGAGCCCTTCGTCCCGACCTTTTGCGAGGCCCACTTCTCCGCGCTCCTGGAGCCACTCTTGAATCAACGGAACTTCTTTGAGCATGGAAACCTCCCGACTCAAAACCCTCATGACCAATTCTAGCGGTAAGCGCCTGAGAGCGACCGCCGCAGTTGCCCCGATCAGCAGGGACTTTGTCTCGGGCGGAAGATCCGCATCGATGATCAGATCCCGAGCCGACGCCAGGGACTGTTCAGGTGGGTCTTCCTCGCAGAGCACCAGGAACGGCGCCAGCTCCCTCAGCTCCCCGCTCATTTGTCCTGGGCCAGGAAATGCCCTCTGCGCTCCCGAATTCCATGAGGCCGCTCCGGTGGTTCGCCGCTTCTCGCAGCCCGGATGTAACCTCCGTGTATTCTGGCCGGGTTGTGTCCGGGAACTCTGGCCGGATGGGAGTGAAGTCGCGACTTCGTGACGGGTCCCTATTGGAAGGTACCGACAACATGCCGCTCCACCATCGAGCCCGACAGTTGCTCGCGTCCGCGGGCATCCTGGCGGCTGCGGTATCCTGCGCAGGTGCAGCCGCGCAGTTCGACTTCTCTGCCTTCCACGAGCGATCGCGACAGTCCGGGGCCTATCTGGCTCACGGCAACTATCTCGGAGCTCTCCGCGCCCTCCGCGACGACCCCGCCAGACCCTCGTCCAGGTTGACCGGATTAGCGGTAGAGTGGAACCGGCAGATGCAAGTAGAACTCCTGGCGGCAATGGGAAGCTACGAAGAGGCGCAGGCCCTGCAGCGCGCGGGGGAGGTTCGCAATCCGGCGCCGTTCCCGCCTCCAGACGAGGAACGCAAGGTCGCGCGTGAGGTCCGCCTGGAAGACGCAAACGACCTGATTCTGCGGGCCGTGCGGTCTCATCAGGTGGTGATGCTCAATGAGGAGCACTGGCGGCCCGAACACCGCGCCTTTGGGACGAGCCTGATTCCTGCGCTTCGCCGGGCCGGCGTCAAGTATCTGGCGCTGGAAGCCCGCGATCAGGCGCCGCTCGATGCAGCCACGCGAAGCGGCATCGTTAAGATCCAGACTGACCCGTATTGCTACGAGCCTCAGCGCGCACGGGGTGCGATTCAAGTGATGGGTAACTGGCTATAAGTTGAGTCGAAATGGATGTTATTCCCTTGGAACCGCGGTCGTCTCTATGCGTATTGCAAGAGATCGGGCGCTCCAGTGGAGAGGCGATGTGCGCGAACCGCGAG
>SYKE01000177.1 GCA_005798285.1 Actinomycetota bacterium | reverse complement strand
GCTGGTGTTCACCAGCACCGGGCACCCGGTGAGCGCCTCGAAGCGCTTGAGAAGCCGGTAGTAGGGACCATGCACCCGTTCGGTCACCGTCTGCACCCGCGCGCTGTAGTCCACGTGGGTCACCGCAGGGAGGTCGCTCCGCTGCACGTTGAGCTTGTCGATGCCCCACAGCGCCCGCTGCTCCGCGGACATCGGAATTCGCCGCGAGGCGTGAACCGGCGCCACCAGCAGCATGTAGGGGCTGTCGCAGTCCATCTCGAAGCAATCCGCCACGCGCTCTCTCAGCACCACGGGGGCGAACGGGCGGAACCCCTCACGAAACTTGATCTTCTTGTTCATCACCGCCTGCATGCGCGGGCTGCGGGGGTCTCCCAGAATGCTGCGGGCGCCGAGGGCCCGGGGGCCGAACTCCATCCGTCCCTGAAACCAGCCGATGACCTTCTCGTCCGCGAGATAGCGGGCCGTACGCTCCAGCAATTCCTCGTCCCTCAGGGGGACCGACCGGACCCCCACCCCCGCGAGGTAGTGGGCGATCTCGTCATCGGTGAATTCCGGGCCGAGCCAGGCGCCGCGCATCGAGTCGTCGGGATCGGGAGTTCGAGGGCGATCCAGGACCTGATGCCACGCCAGCAGCGCCGCGCCGAGGGCGCCGCCGGCATCGCCCGCCGCAGGCTGGATCCAGAGCCGATCGAATGAGCCCTCTTTCAGCAGCCGACCGTTCGCCACGCAGTTCAGCGCCACGCCGCCGGCCATACAGAGGATCTTGCTGCCGGTGATCCGATGGCACTGTCTCGCGAGACGGAGCACAACCTCTTCGGTGACCGCCTGCACGCTGGCCGCGAGATCCATCTCTCGTTGGGTGAGCAGGCTCTCGGGCTCCCGCGGCGGTCCGCCGAACAGCGCATGGAAGCGCGGGTTGGTCATCGTCAGGCCGGTGCAGTAGTCGAAGTAGTCCTGATTCAGCCAGAACGAACCGTCTTCTTCCAGGCGGATGAGGCGCTCCAGGATCAGATCTCGATACTTCGGCTCGCCGTAGGGGGCCAGGCCCATCACCTTGTACTCGCCGTAGTTCACCTTGAAGCCGGTGTAGTAGGTGAAGGCGCTGTAGAGCATCCCGAGCGAGTGCGGAAACCGGATCTCCTTGAGCAGTTCGATGCGGTTGCCGGCGCCGCGGCCCAGGGTGGTGGTGGCCCACTCGCCCACGCCGTCGATCGTGAGGATCGCCGCCTCGTCGAACGGAGAGGGGTAAAAGGCGCTGGCCGCATGCGACTCGTGGTGCTCGGGGTAGAGGATCGGTCCGCGGTAGCCCCGGCCGAGCTCCTTGCGAATCACGCGTCCCATGTCGTTCTTCTCCCGCAGCCAGGTGGGGATGGCGGTGAGGAACGACTTCAATCCGTGCGGCACGGAGCCGAGGTAGGTCTCCAGGAGACGCTCCGCCTTCAACAGCGGCTTCTCGTAATAGGCGACGGCATCCAGCGCCTCGACGCCGATACCCGCCTGACGGAGGCAGTACTCGACCGCGCGGCTCGGGAAGGCGGAGTCGTGGCGAATCCGCGTGAAGCGCTCTTCTTGGGCCGCCGCGATCATTTCGCCGTCCCGAATCAGGGCGGCGGCGCTGTCGTGGTAAAACGCGGAGAGGCCGAGGATGCAGGTCACGATGGGTCCATGCCGACAGGCGAAGTTGCAGGTGAAGCGTCCGACGAGAAAGCGCTCGGGGCGGCGAGCCTGAGCCGGTTACTCCCGGTCATCGCGAAGCGGTTCCCGTCGCCACTCGATGAGTTGAGCCCGGCGGCCGGGAGACACATCGAGCACGGCCACCCCCGCATGATAGGCGTAGGCGTAGGCCTGCACCACCGGTACCTCGCCCACCATGCAAGGAGCCTCCAGATCCGTGTGGCTGTGGCCCCCGATCAGGAGATCCAGTTCCGGACAGAGCTGGGCCAGGATCTGGTCCTGGGTGAAACCGAGGTGCGTGAGCGCGATCAACACGTCCACCCGCGGCCGGAGTTCGTCGACCTGGGCGCGAGCGGCGGCCATCGGGTCCTCGAACCAGTAGTCGCAGAGCGCCTGGGACCACTGCTTTCGGGTGAACATCTGAACGGTCACGCCGAAGACTCCGACCCGCAGCCCGGATCGCTCCACCACCACCTGGGGAACCACCGGAAGGGGCGCGTCGCCCTTGGCGATCGCATTGGCGGAGAGGAGCGGATGGCCCGCGGAAGCCACTTTGATCGGGAAGAGCTCCTTACGCGGATGGGTTTCGCGGTTTCCGAGGCACATCGCGGCGCAGCCCAGGTCGGTGAGCGCCGCGAGCGCCGGCTCGCCCGAGAGCTTGAAGCCCAGATTTCCCGCGGTAATTGTGTCGCCGGCGTCCAGGTAGAGGACTTCGGGCAGCCCGGCCAGGAGGGCGCGCAGTCGGGCGATCACCGGCTCCCGCATCCGGCCGTGGGTGTCGTTGGTGTGGACCACCGTCAGTTGGGTGGACACGCGGTCTCCTCCGACCGGCTGCGGGTGAGCGCGTCCAGGAACGCGGCGGCGGCGCTCTCGGCGCACTCCTGGGCGAAGAGCGCCGCCTCGATCACCTCGCGCGCCACGCCTTCGCCGCCGGCCGCGGCCGTCACCCAATCGGCCTGCAGCCGCACTTCCTCAGCCCCATCGGACGGCGCCACCCGCACGCCGGCTGCTCCGAAGGCGGGCAAGTCATTCAGGTCGTCGCCGATGTACAACACTTGCTCGGGAGCAAGTCCCAGCCGATCCATCAGCAGGCCCAGGATCGCCGATTTGTCGCGGACCCCCTGGAACAGGTGGACCCCCCCGAGCTCCGCCGCCCGCTTCTCCACGATAGCCGAGCGTCTCCCCGTGATCCAGGCCAGCTCCAGCCCGGCGGCGCGAGCCAGTCCCATTCCCAGGCCGTCACGGGCAGAGAACGACTTGCTCTCGAAGAGAGTCTCTTGTCCCGACAGATCAATACAGCTCCAGGTGATGCGGCCGTCGGTCAACACGCCGTCTACATCCATCGCAATCAGCCGCACCGCCGCCAGGCGTTCGTCGAGTCCCGAATTGTTCATCCCTACCTAACTCCGCCCCGGACGCCACGGGACGGCGGGCCGGTTGCCCGGTTTCACCGGCCCCGGCGGTGTGGGAGCGGCGGTGCCGGACCCACCGGGAGGCGACGCCGGAGAGGCGGGCGGTGCTGGTAAAGGATGAGACAAAGGCGCGGCCGGGGCCGTTTGGGATCCGGGAGTGAACGGCTGCGGCGCGGGAGTCGACCCCGGAGCGAAGGGCGAAGCGGCAGGACGCTGCGGCGCCACGGCGGCCCGGGGAGCTTCGACTACCAGCCGATCCGGGTCCATCTCCGAGAGTTCTTCCACCAGGCCGATCAACGAGCCCAGTTCCGGCGTTGCCGGCTCGGGGCGGGCGGCGCTGCCGGCTGCGCTCTCACCGACCGCCGGGACCCACTCGCGCGCCTCGAGCGTCGGGATCCCCTCCATCCGCTCCATCGCGAAGGCCCGTCCCTGAGCCGCCATCGTGGGGCTGTGAGTCGTGGCGAACAATTGACGCACGCCCAGACCGGACTCCGCCATGCGGCGCGCGGCGGCGATCAGGCGGCGCTGGAGGGCGGGGGAAAGCCGCCACTCGGGTTCTTCCAGGCAGAGGTAGGGTTCGTAGGCCAGGCAGATCTCGGCGATCAGTCCGGCCAGACGCTGAGCGCCGTCGCCCATGGTCTCCACCCGCACCACGCTCTCATCCGAGGCCAGGTAGATGACGTCCGCCGTCCCCTTCGCGCGGTCGAACGTGGTTTCCCAGCGTCCGGGTCCCAATTCGGTCTTGAGCGAGCCCGCGAGCTCAGCGAAGAGCGCCCACCGCCGGCGATCGTCGGAGCGCAGCGACTGCCGCGCATCGAAGAGGCCGTCGCGGAGCGCCTGGGTGAATCCCTCGGTGCTGCGCCCAGCAAAGCGGACGGGAAAGAACGGGCGGTCGGCGGTAAACGGCTTTGCGTCCGACAGCATCCGCCTGAGCTGCGAAGCGAACACCACTTGCTGCGAGTTCCGAGCCTTGTCGAGCACCGAGAGATCGGAATCGCCCTGCATCCACTTCTCGACCCGCACCTCGTAGGCCCGATTCAACAGCCTGAGTTCCAGCACCGTCTCGATCCGCTCGAACGCGCCCTCGGGGAAGAGCCCATAGCGCTCCAGGTCTGCCTGCTGCACCTTCCACACCGCTTCAAACCGAATCGGCTGCGGATCCTTCCACGTGAAGGCCTCGCGTAGGTACTCGGCGAGGGGGCCCTCAATCCGGTCGAGGGTCTGCGGCTGCAGGCGGGAGGTATTCTCTCCGGCCCCGAGCACGGCGAAGTAGAGCGCCACAGCCTTCAGCAGGTTGGATTTGCCCGAGTTGTTGTCGCCGTAGATCGCGTTGAAGTCGCCGAGCGGACCGAAGCTGATCGGCTGCGTGAAATTGGCGAAGTGGGTGATGGTGAGGAGCTGGAGCTGCATGCCGTGAAAGCCGCTCCGACAGAGATCGACTCTCGTCAGGTTCCTTCGGTGGAGGCTTCAATTCCTGCGCGGGGACGATGCCGCCGGAGTGCACCCTTCCGGAAGGTACTTCAGATCCCTGCGAGGATGGCGGTGAGCCGGCCGCTCTGCGCCAGCAGGGAAGCGGAGTAGGCCATCAGATAGGCGCTGAGCGTGAGCCGCTGCAGACGGCGCACCACGTCGGGCCGGCGGCTGCGGTAGCACTCCAGAACCAGAATCGCCGGCACGGTGAGGAGGAGCTTCACCGTGATGAAGGGTCCAACCCCCGCCGCCAGGGCCTGGGCCATGAAGGGATTCCCCTCGCGCGCCTGCCCCTGGGATACCCAATAGAGCGTGGTGAGCAGGTCGGCCATCGCAACCGTCGCCAGCCACAATCCTTCGGAGCTGGTGGGGCGCTTCAGGAGAGCTTCGTTGGGCATCGGGGTTCCTTCGGCGGGTCGACTTGCCGGGTTCGGACGCCGGATCTCACCGGTATCCTATCCGGCGCCGCAGTAAGTTGCCATGCCGACGACCGGCTCGGCGTACGGGTTCCCTGGTCTTGCTCAGGCGGGGTGCGATACGAATGACTGACAGCGTAGTTCAGTCGGCGGACTCGAGTCCGCCTCCAGGAGCTTTATTTCACGATGGCCGAGATATTCCACCTGCCGAAGATGGGCCAGACGATGACGGAAGCCACCATCCTCCGCTGGCTCAAGCAGGAGGGCGACAGCTTCGAAGGTTGGGAAGCCATCGTCGAGATGATGACGGACAAGATCAACATGGAGGTGGAGCCGCAGATCACCGGCACCCTCCGGAAGATCCTGGCGCCGGAGGGCGCGGTGGTGCCGCTGGGCGGGCCGCTCGCCATCATCGGTTCGGCCGATGAGGACATCTCGGCGCTGCTCGCTCAGGCTGCCGGCGCCGCATCCGCGCCCGCCCCGGCGGAAGCAGCGGTTGGATCCGCGCCTGCCGGCGGATCCGTTGCTCCCCCGGCGGCCGTGCCCCGAGCGGAGAACGGCTCAGCGGCGCCGGCCGTCGTGCCGACCGGAAGCGCCTCCGGCGAGTTTCCCAGTGTCTCTCCGCGGGCTCGGGAGACGGCTGGGGCGGCCGGTTTGGACTGGAAGCAGCTTACCCTGGCGGGAAGCGGCTTCGAGGGGATGATCACCGAGAAGGATGTGCTGGCGTACCTGGAAAGCCTGGCGGGTCCTCGCGCCACGCCGCTGGCCGCGCGCATCGCCGCCGAACTGGGCGTGCCGCTCTCGGAGGTGCAGCCTTCCGCGCCGGGTGGACGAGTCAAGGCCGACGATGTTCGCCGCCTGACGGGACGCCGCCCGAGTCCCCGCATTGAGGCGCGAGAGATTCCGCTTCGTGGGGTTCGCAAGATCATTGCCGAGCGGCTCCACGCCAGCTACGCCGGTGCGGTCCACGTGCCGATGCGGGTGGACGTGAACATGGCGGCCGCCGCGGATCTCCGGCGCCAATTGAAGCCGGTGCTGGAAGAACAGGGGGCCCGGCTCACCTACACCGATCTCATCGCCGCCGCCGTGGCCCAGGCGCTGGTCGCCATGCCGCTCCTCAACGCCACGGTCGAACAGGATGTCATTCGGATTCACCCCGGTGTGAACCTGGGGATCGCCGTGGCCCTGGATGAGGGGCTCGTGGTGCCGGTCATCGGCGATGCGGAGACGCTTCGCCTGGCCGATCTCAGCCGCTCCCTCCAGGAGCAGGCGACTCTGGCTCGAAGCGGTAAGCTCCCGCCGGATGCCTTCTCCGGCGGTACTTTCACCATTTCCAACCTGGGACAGTACGGGCTCGATAGCTTTGATCCCATCATCAATCCGCCGCAGGTCGCGATCCTCGGCGTTGGAGGGATAGCGGACCGCGTGGTCGCGGTAAACGGGGCGCCCGCCGTGCGTCCGATGATGACCCTCACCCTGGTGTTTGATCATCGTGCCCTCGACGGCGCTCCGGCAGCCATGTTCCTCTCGAAGGTGCGCGAGTTGCTGGAAAACCCGGCGCGTCTGCTGATTTAGGGAGCAGGGGGGGACCGGTCCGCCGGTCTCCCCGCGTCCACCCGCCCCCGCCATGCGGCCGGAGAATCGTTCAAGCGTGCCACACTCCGGCTCCACACCCCGTTCGGCACCAGCTCGGCGCCCCCGTCGCTCGATGGCTGTGGCGCTGGCCGCGCTGTTGCTCCTGGCGGCAGTGTGGACCGTGGTCAACCGGGAGGACCTCGGGAGGTGGTGGTACGCGCGGCAGCCGCTGGACGAGCTCGTGGAGCGAGGTCGGGCTCGGGACGCGGATGAGGTGCTGCTGTCGGTGGCGGGGGCACGGCTGTTGGAGGTCTCTCGCGGCTTCGAGGCGGTTCGGCTCCTGGAGCCTCGCATCGCTCGCGGAGGCGCGTCGGGCGAGGTCCAGACTCTCTGGGCGCGCGCGCTGGCGGCCTCGGGCCGAATCCCGGAGGCGTCACGCGCCTTCGATGCCTCGCTGGCGGCGGAACCGGGAAACGCCGAGACTCGCCGAAGGGCCGGGGAGTTCTTGCTGGACGGGGAGCGCTATGAGGACGCGGAGGGGCTGTTGAGGCAGTCGCTGGAGCTCGACCCCGACCTGGATGGCGCCCGGCTCGCGCTGGCCCGCCTCGAGCTGGCTCGAGAGCATCCCGAAGCGGCGATGGCCTACCTGGAGGACGCTCGGGACCCGGGGGCGCCGACATCCTGGCCGGGCTCTCTTTACCGTGCCCAGGCGCTTCTGGCGCTCGGACGGATGGCGGAGGCGGAAGAAGCGGCCCGCCAGGCGTACGCTGCCCGCCCCGGCGTCGAGTCCGTGTTGGCGCTCGTCCGCGCCCTGCACGCAGATGCGACGCGGGAGCGGCTGGTGGAGGCACGGTCCATCCTGGACCGCTCGCTGGTGAAAGGGGTCGAGGATGTCGCCATGCTTCGGCTGGCTGCGTTGAACGATCGTCTTTTGGGAGATCACGCCGGGGCGGTCCGCCGGCTCCGAGGTCTCTTGCGATTCGCACCCGTGATGCCCGAGGCGTACCACCTGCTGGCGCAGTCATACGCGCGGCTCGGGCGTGCCGAGTTGGCCGAAGCTTGCCGGCGGGCGTACCGCTACCTGGAACCGCGGGAGGCGGCGGTCAACCGCCTGCGGTACCGGCTTAGGGTGGAACAGGGA
The DNA here is from genome assembly GCA_005798285.1 of Actinomycetota bacterium. Taxonomy (GTDB): domain Bacteria; phylum Armatimonadota; class SYMT01; order SYMT01; family SYMT01; genus F1-80-MAGs030. The sequence goes on along the minus strand of SYKE01000177.1, from coordinate 13,653 downwards.
AGTCCCGCCGTGCGGGTGGAGTTGGCCGCCGCCTATCTGGACCTCGGGCGTCACGATCTGGCGCTGAGCATGCTGGGTCGCGTTCCGCCGGGAACGCCGGGCGCCGCTAAGCTGCGGCGACGCGCTCAGCAGCCACTGCCGGAGCTGCCCGTGCGGTTGCCCGCCGATCCGGAGTTCGGCCCGTGAAACGTCTGTGCATCCTGCCGGCGACGCTGGCTCTGGTCCTAAGCGGAGTCGGGTGCCGAGGTCGCTCGGGCCCGGCCCACTCATCCGCCTCGCCCCTCGCCTCGACGATTCGGTTTCGCGATGTAACCGAGGAACTCGGAGTTCGCTTTCACGCGGGGCTGGCGGGGAAGAGCCCGCTCAACATCGCCGAGTTGATGCAGGGAGGAGTGGGCTGGTGCGATGTGGACGGGGACGACCGCCCGGATCTGATCTTCACCGGTCGACAGGGCATGGCTCTCTTCCTGAACATTGCCGGAAAGCGATTCGAGGATGGGACCGCCGCTGCGGGTCTGGATCGTGTCGGAGCGGACGCCCAGGGAGTCGCCGCGGCGGATGTGGATGGCGACGGTGACACAGATCTTCTCGTCACCCGTCTTTCGGGGGTGTCGCTCTTTCGCAACGAGAGCCGGCCGGGAACCCCGGCGTTTCGCGACGTCACGCGGTCATCCGGGCTCACGTTGGGGGGCTGGACGACCTCGGCGGCGTTCGGAGATGCCGACGGCGACGGCGACCTGGATCTCTACATCGCTCGATACGTGCGGTTCGGTCCCGGCGTGCCGGAGTTTGATCGAGATGGCTCGGCACAACTCACCCTCGGTCCGCTCGCCTACCCCGCGCTTCGCGGTGTCTACTACCGCTGCGACGCTCCCGGCCGCTTCTCGGAGGCCACGGCGGCTGCGGGTCTTTCCGGGGCTCACGGCCAAACGCTGGGCGCCGTCTTTTGCGATGTAGATCTGGACGGAGATGTGGATCTGTACCTGGCGAATGACCAGGCGCCGGGGGATTACTTCCTGAACGACGGCCGGGGACGTTTTCGTTCGGTCGGCCTCGAGAACGGAACGGCGCTCTCCGCCGCGGGCGCGAGGCAGGCCGGGATGGGGGTCGACTTCGGAGACCTGGATCGCGACGGTCGGTTGGATCTGTTTGTCACGACCTTTTACCACGAACCCAAGAGTCTCTATCTTCAGGAAGCTGCCGGACTTTTCGCCGAGCGCAGCGCCCAGCTCGGGCTGCCGCAGTCCGTGCTCAACGGCACCGCGTTCGGGACGGCGTTCGCGGATCTCGACAACGACGGCCGGCTCGATCTGCTCGTGGCCAACGGTCACGTTCAGGATCAGATCGATCGGACCGGGCGGGGAGTGCGGTTCCGCCAGCCGCTGCAGGCGCTCCGAAATACCGGCTCCGGGTTCGAAAACGTGACGGCCGGGCTGGGCGCCCCGAGAACGGCGGCTCTCGTCGGACGGGGGCTCTCTCTGGCGGATTTCGATGGCGATGGAAAGCTGGATGTGGCGGTGGCCAATTTGGACGGCGAGCCTGTGGTGCTGAAAAACGAATCTTCAGCGGGTCGATCCTTACGGATTCGTTTGAAGGACCGCGTGCCCAACCGCGCCGGTGTGGGAGCGACTCTGCGGATCCGGACTCAGAGCGGCGCTCAGATCCGGCCACTGGTGACGGGTCGCGGCTATCTCTCCGCCTTTCCGGCGGAAGTGCAGGTGGGTCTCGGGTCGGAGTCGGCGAAGGGGATCGACGTGACCTGGCCGGGCCGCTCCTCCCCGTTGTCCTACCCGCTTTCCGACGGCGCAAGCATTACGCTCTCGCGGTGACGGCACGCGGTCCGGGCGCTCAATCCCAGGGACGAACGACGCCCAGGTACTGGCCGCGATCCGAGCGCCGGCGAGCTTCCTCTTCGAGCAGGAGTTCCACCTCGCGGAGCTTGTCGCGCTCAAGCAGTTCCGGCAGTTCATCCGCAACGCGCTCCTGGCACTCGGGACAGAGGTAGCTCAGCGGAGATGGAGTTTCACGCTGGAAGAGATCTTCCCAGAGGCGTTCGATCTTCTCGCGCGTCATGTTGTTGATCTCGCAGCCGCCGCGCCGGAAGGCGATGCCGGGATGCCGCCACTCGGCGTAACCGGAGTTGGTCATCTCAGCCCGGATCCACTCCATCAGCTTCGGCTTACGGCCGCAGCCATCGCAAAGAAGATTGGTGATAAGCATCGGCGTCAGGGAACTGAGACGTAGGGGCGGAGCTTCTCGTAGGTGGCCTTGCCGATTCCTCGCACGTTCATCAGATCCTCCAACTGCACGAACGGACCATGCTCATCGCGGTGTTCGATGATGCGCGACGCCATCGCCTTGCCGATGCCCGGGAGCGCCTCCAGTTGTTCGGGAGTCGCCGTATTGATGCTGAACGGCTCCGGAGACGCGGCGCCCGGGGAGCGCGTCGGCTGACTGAAGGGGTAGCGGCCCGAGCCGACCCCGCCTGCCGTGGGTGGCAGCGGAGGCGGTTCCGGAGTGGGGCGGTGCGTCTGGAGCGCCGCCGCCCGGCCGTGAGTGGGGATGCGAACCTGCTCCCCATCCTTCAGAAAGTCCGCCAGATTGATGCTGTCGAGATCCGCGTTGGCGAGGGCGCCGCCCGCCTTCTTCACCGCCTCCTCCACTCTCGACCATGACTGAAAGCTATAAACTCCGGGTCGTTTCACGGCTCCGGCCACGTGCACGCGAATGGGGCGCGTATTCGGCAGGAGCCGCGGTTCCAGCGGATCGCGACCGTTCTCGACGGCGGCGGCGGAAGCGGCGGGATCGTGTGGGTTCGGCGGCGTGCTCTGCAAGCCGTTCAGCGCGATGCCGATGGCCGTGAGTGCGGCGACCACGCCGAGCGCTCCCATCACCCATCCCAACCGGGTGCGCAGATCCATCGAGTTTGAAAGCACCGGCGTCAGATACCCTTGCCCATCGCTCTTTGCCCATCGCTCTTCGGAGGGGGTCGGTCGACCCCCTCCGCGCGCGAGATCAGACGGCCAGCAGGCTCGCCAGTTCATCCGGACGGGCGCGCACTCCGAGCAGGAATGTCCCGAACTCCGCGAACTTGGCGCTCACTTCATCGAACCGCATCTCGTACACGAGCTTCTTGAATTGCAGCGGATCCTCGGAGAAGAGGGTGACACCCCACTCCCAGTCGTCCAGACCCACCGAACCGGTGATCATCTGCTGCACCACCGCCGCGTAGGCGTGTCCCACGGTCCCGTGCCCGCGCATCATCGCTCGCCGCTCGTCCAGCGAAAGCAGGTACCAGTTGTAGACCTCGCCCCGGCGTTTGTTCATGGGGTAAAACGTCATGTAGCGGCGATCCGGTACGATGGGCTTCAGGCGAGCCTGCACGAACGGGAGATGCCGGAGCGCTTCCGGGTCCTGTGATCCGCCCCGCGCCATGGCCTCGTACAGGCCCAGTTCGGTGATGGACACGTAGGAGTAGGTTCTCGTCGTGAAGTCGCTCAACCGCGTGCGGGCGAACGCCGTCTCCAGATCGTTGAGTTGATCCGGGGTGGGCCGCAGGTGGAGGAACATGAAATCCGCCTTGTGCCCCACGATTCGGTACAGGGCGCTCGATCCCTCCTCCGCATCCTCGTGGGCCTCCGCCGCGCGGAGATGCTCGGCGGCTTCCGCGACAATAGCGCTCCGCTCCTCGGCCGAGACTTGTTTCCACCGAGCCCAATCGAGGGCGCGGAAATCGTGGAGGGCGTACCAGCCTTCCAGAGTGGGGGGGACTTCTACCATGAACTCTCCAGGTGAGGCGTTCGGACGCCGAAATCGCCGCGCGGCCGGTCATCCCCATGATGAATCAGGCGATACGGCGACGGCAAGCGGTGCTGTGACCGCCGCGATGACGCACTGCCGACCTACATGATCCCGGAAGTGGGCGCCGAGTTTCCACGATTGCGCCGGATGAGACGGAACGGGAGGCCCTTTCATCGCTGCTCAGGGGCCTGAGGCAGGACGAGCAGGCCCTCGTCCGGGAACGAGAGGGCGAGAGTATCGGCACGCGAGGCGACAGACAGGCGGGCTTTTCGCCCGTGGGGGGAGAGCGTCGGGATGGGTACGCTTCGAATGGAGGGCGGGCGGATCGAGTTCCGTCGGGTCGGCGCGTCGACCGTGCAGGTCCCGGTGCGCGAGAGTGTCCTGGAGTGCTTCCGTCAATGGGGAAGCCGCTATGAGGCAGCGCTCTCGGCGGATCCTATCGACGAGGCAGCGCTCGTCGCCATCGGCGATGAGATTGGGGAGTGGCTGCATTCGATCTCCGGAATGGCCGACTGTCTTCGCAAGCAGCGCCCGCCCGCCGCGCTCGAGTTTGCCGCGCCCACAGAGCCGAATGAGGCGGAGTGGGCGTTCGTTCGGGCGCCGTGGGAGCTGGCCCGACGACGAGGCCGCTGGCTGGCGGCTGAACCAGCGGTGCGCCTCGCTCCGGTCCGCCGCCTCGGCGCCGCCGGGCGCCATCCGCGTCCCAGCCATCGCTGGCTGGCCGTGATGCTTATGGCGCCCGAGCCGACCGACCGGTCGGAGGGGCTTCGGGATGCGGCCGAGCGGGCGATCATGCGAGCGGTCTCGCCGCTCAAGGTGGATCTCTACGTGGAGGACACCGGGCTCGTCGGCGGTCCCGGCGCGTTGGCGGAGCGTTTTCTTCCGGAGGGCGGATCGGCGCCCGCGGGCACGGCGTTCGACGTGGCGCACTTCGTCGGCGCCGGGGAGTCCGGATCGGAGCCCCGCCTGCTGCTGGAGGATGCGTACGGCGATGTGGCGCCGGCTTCCCCCGCGGAACTCTGGCAAAACATCGGGAATCCCGCGCGACTCACGGTGTTTTCGGTTTGGGATGGGGACGGCGGCGGTCGCAACGCGTCGGCGTTCGCGGAGGCATGGTGTTCGTATGGGGCTCCGGCCGCGCTGGCGTGGGACGGCGATCCGAGGAGCTCTGAGTTCGGCCTCTTCAGCAGTGAGTTCTACCGGCTGCTGGCGAACAAGAAGCCGCTTGACGTCGCCCTGTCAGAGGCGCGATCGCTGCTTCTGAAGCAGGCGGGCTCCCAGGCGGGGGGCTCGGAGTGGCATCGCATCCGGCTCTACCTGGGACCGGAAGGGGGCGGCACGTTCCGCAGCACCGATCACTCCCGGGCGGCTCTGGCGCTCAAGGGACCCGACTACGTGATGGAGCCCCACTTCGGGGACTCCGTCATTGCCGGCCCGGATGAGTTTGTGGGGCGGCGGCGAGAACTGCAGAGCCTGCGGCGGGAACTCCGCCGAACCAGTTCCGCACTCCTGCTGACGGGACCGGAGCAGCAGGGCAAGTCGAGCCTCGTGATGCGGCTCGCGGAGCTGATGACCGACCACACGATGGCGCTGCATGAGGGTCGGTTCAACGCCCTGGATATCCTGCTGCGCCCGTCCGCGCGTGTGCCGTCCCTGCAGGAGTCAATGGAATGGCCCGGCAAGGACTGCCGAAACCCCGCCGTGGTGGAAGAGCGCTTCTATGCGGCCCTCACCACCACGCTCGCCCGAAATGAACCCGACGCCACCCCGGTTCGACGTCCCATCTTGCTGGTGCTGGATCGCTTCGATCAGTGTTTGGAGCCGGTTCCGGAGAGCGATGGAACTCGCTGGCGGGTGCGGCCCCAAATGGTCACTTTGGTGGTGGGGCTGATCAGGGCGTTCCATCGAGCCCAGGATTCCGATTCGCGACTCGTCATCTGCGCTCCCCATCGATTTGAGCTTCCGGAAGGCCTGGAACCCGAGGCCCTGAGGGAATACGAGTTGCCGGGGCTTTCGGAGGTAGATGCGTTCAAGCAGGCCCTGACTCCATTTATTCGCTTTGCATCCTGCCTGACCAACCCCGACCCGGGAACGCGCCACGCCGAACGGGAGGCATTGATCTCCCGCATCAACCGGGAGACCGTGGGGCATGTGGGGCTGCAGTCGGTCCTGCTGCGCTGCGCCCGGGGCAACCCGGAACTGTGCGTCTCCGCGCTCGATGCGATGACGCAGGTGCGGGAGTTATCTGAAGACTTTCCGACCGATCCGCGCGAACAGCTCGGCTTGCTGCGCGATACCGCCCTCCTTCCGATGATGCGGTCTCTTCCACGGGAGGACCACGCCCTGCTCGCCATCTCGGCGCTGTTTCGCGTGCCGGTGACCGACACTGTCTACGACGAACTACGGCTGATGCTCGCAAACCTCGCGGGGCCCTGGCGGACCACGCTCTATGGGGTGGGTTTGTGGGAACGGCGGCCCGATCCGATGTGCCCGGCCTTCACGGCGCCGGTGCTCCATCCGGAAGCCCGTGCCGCCATGGCTTCGTTGGGGATCCAGTTGCCGGCGAACTTTCAGCGGGAGCTTTCGGCTCAAGCGGCTCAGCTCATGCTCCATCTGGAGAGCCCTACTTACCAGACGCGCTCATCCCGCCGCGGCACGCGGGACCTGATACGGGTGGCGCTGGTGGGTCGGGATCCCGATGCGCTCCTGGAGCTTTCGGAGTGGGGGCTCATGCAGTTCGTACTCACCAATGATCAGGATGAAGCCTACACCATCATCCGCCAACTCTTCGAACTGCTCCGGTTGGCCCGGCGAGAGGTTCCCGAGCGGGTGCGCCGGATGGCGACCACCCTGCTGGAACACGACGGCGTGGACCCGAACTCCGAACCGTGGTTCAACGCGGAGCCGCTTCCGCCCCTGGAGCCCGATGAGGAGTGGGATCCGCAAGTGTTGAGCGAGGAGGCCGAGCAAGAGCGGCTCCGGAGCGAGTTGGAGGATCACTTTCAGGGCGGCCGGCGCCGCAATGAGGACGACGAAGACGACGCTGGGGAGGACGGGGATCTCGGCGACTACGAGGTGGTGGCCGTCAGCGTGGTCTCTCCAAAAACCGGCGAGGTCATCGCGTCGCACCGGTTCGCTCCCGGGGAGCTCAGTCCGGGAAACGCCCGCCCGGCAAGCGTCGATCCGGCCAGGGTCATCGAAATGAATGCCGAGCTACAGAAGGCCCAACAACTGGTGATGGCCCACCAGTTTGAGTTGGCCGAACCGATCCTGCAGAAGGCGCTCGACTTCTTCGGCCCGCACGGCGCCCGGCATCAGATCGCGGCCATTCGCACCGCCAGAGCCGATATTCTGGCCTGCACGGGCAACGTGGATGAAGCCATTCGCATTCAGCGAGAGGAGTGCATCCCGGTCTTCAAAGAGATGGGGGATCCGGAATCCGCGATCCGAACTGAGGCACGAATCGCGCACCATCTGGCCAGCGCGGGACGCCTGGACGAGGCGATTCGGATCCTTCGAGACGACGTCATTCCCTCATGGGTGCAGAAGGGCGAGGAGCGTTCTCTCGCGCTCACGTACGAAAACCTGGCCGAGTACCTGAATCGCCGCGGCGACCATGAAGAGGCGCTGGAGGCGCTCCGGGAGCAGGTACTGGTCCCGCTGGAAGCCCTGGAGCCCAAGCGGACGCCGAGCATCCAGCGGAGTATCGCGGAGACGCTTCGCCGGCTTGGTCGTCACGAAGAGGCGCTGGAGGTGTTGGAGCGGGATGTGCTCCCGGCGCTCGTGAAGGAGGGGGCTGCCGGACCGGTCGCAGACATCGTCCGCGCCGGATGTGAGCTGCTCACGGCGCTCAACCGGTCGGATGAGATCCCTGGTTTCCGGCAAGAGCATGGTTTTCCCGTCGACGACTCGGGGGATGCCGCCGTCAGGACCGCCTGGGAGCGCTCCCAGTATGCGGACACGCTGCGGGACGACGGCTTCAAGGAAGCCCTGCGGATCTTTGAGAGTGAGGTGCTTCCCGTCTACCGGCAGTCGGGCCGAAAGGTCGATGTGGCGCGCACACTCGGGCGCGTCTGCAGTCTCTACGCCCTGGAGAGTCGGTGGATCGAAGCGCGCCAGGCCCTCAAGGAGACCTGGAGCCTTGCCGTGGAGCTGGAACTGTCGAACATCCAGCTCGAACTGCTGACCCAGGCGATTTACATCGCCACGAAGCTGGACGATACACAACTGCTGAACTCCCTCTGCGGGGAGGCGACGCCTGAGGTGAAATCCCTGATTCGCGAGGCCCTGGAAATGAAAGCTATCGCGGAGAAACAGGCGAGGGAAGCAAAGCGGGCCCGCGTCGTGAAGCGGCGGCGTTAGCCGGATGCCGGCTGCAGGGGAAGGAGGTTGAACTGCCGATGAAGATCCCGGAGTTTCCCCAGATGCGCCCGCTGCAAGCGGTTTGTCCAACCACGGACGGCAAGGTGGTGTTGCATGTCGGATCTTCCCTGTCCAACGGGATGCTAGTTGCGGATGAGGATCACCTCGAGTTGTTCACATGGCTCGACGGGTCGCGGCAGCTTCGCGAGGTCACTCGAGCCCTGAAGGCGCGGACCGGCTGGCGGCTCTCGCGTGCCGATCTGACTCGCCGCACTTGCTGCACCGTCTGGTTTACACGGCGGAGTGGGAGAACCTCGTGACGTGTACGGCCCGTGCGTTCACCGATTGACCCCGGCCCCGAGCCGACAAGAGTCCGAAATCAACAACTTCATGGACTTCGGAGGAGATATGGGTGTCGGGTGGGGGATATGATCAGGTGGGGAGATTGGGCGGCGTATGACGTTTTGTAAGAGTCGGCGGAACTCGGTTTGGGGGAGCGGCGCGGCGCTTGGGGCCGCCACGCTCGCGCTGGTCGGCGCTGTCGGCGCGGCGCCGGGCGGCGGACCTCAGGGCGCGGCGGAGGGCTACCGCATTGTCGTCGAGCGCGTCCAACAGTCCGAGTCGCTCACGCTCGATTTCGCGCCCGGAGAGGGCCGCGAGGTTTCCCCCTTTGTCCGACCGAATTCGCCCGGCCGCCGCAGCGGGCGGCACTCGCTTCAGGTTGCTGTCGCTATTCACCCGCCACAGCCCGAGTTGTTGGGCCACGTGGAACGCCTGGAGGCAGAGGCGCTGGCGGCGCCCGGCGTGCCGCTGAAATTCAGCGTTTATCCCACCGATGATGCGGGACGCGATGCGAAACGGCTCCAACTGGTGGCGCCGGACGTGCCGCTGCAGTTGACGCGCCTTCGGGGTATCCGAGGGGAACTTCTGGTCTACCCCCGCGCCCGAATGGTGCGTCTGGACCTGCCGCTGAAGGGGCCGCTCCCGGTGAGCCGGGAGGTGGATGGGTTGAAGGCCACCGTCACACAGTCGAAGGTGACCGGCGAATTGCTTTCGGCCGGGGTGCAGATTCAGTGGCCCGCCGGCGCCAGCGTCACCTATCCCAACTCGGAAGCGCCGGGTGGGGTGCAGTTGGTGACCGCTTCCGGTCAACTGATCACGCCCAGCGGCACATCGGCATCGTTCGTGCCGGCGGGCGCCCTCAGTCGCCAGTTTGGCGTTTCGTTTTCCGGCGTGAAAGAAGCTCCCGCGGCCATCCGTGTCGATGCGCTCCTTCGATCGGGAACCATGCGGCGGATCCCGTTCACGCTTCCGGATCTGGAATTGCCCGATCAGATTCGCACCGCTCCCGACTCCAACGACAGCAGCGACGATCCACGACCGCTCGGACCCGGACATCCCCTCTATGCCGCAGGCGGAGGGATCCTGACGGCGAGCGTTTCGTCGAGTTCCGGCAAACTGCCCGCGGGAACGCTCCTGCTGGGTTTAAGCCGTTTGGATGAGGGTCCCGGCGCGGGATGGTCCTGGATCGAACTGTCGCCCGACACCGCCGGCAAGGTGGAGCTGCGCTCTCTGGCGCCGGGTCGCTATCGGGCACGCTTGCTGTGGACCGCCGAGTCGGGCGCGGGTGAGAGCCTCGCCCAGCCGACGGGCGGCGCCGGGCCTACCCAGGAGATTGAGATTATCGCCGGCCGCGCTGCTGCGACCGCGCCGCTGAAACTGGAGCCGAACCGTTGAATCGCCGTGTGCTCCTCGGATCGCTCGTCGTGGCCGCCGGCTCCCGGTTGGCCGCGGACGAACCCCTCGCCCCGGTCCTTCGCCCGGAGGTGACGGCGGGGCCGTTCAAACTCTGCATCGATCGGATCCTGCAGTCGCGTTCGGTGGTAACCACGTACCGGGCCGACGGTTCACCGATGACGGAGCAGAGCCGGTCGCTGCAGGTGCACATGGCGGTTTACGCTCGCGATCCGGGAGATGCGGCGCGTCTGGCGGCGCTGCAGGTGCGAGGCCTCACCGCCGAAACGGGTGGCCGGGTGATCGATGTGAGTCACAACGGTGGGCTGCTGGAGAACCCGGACGATACCGCGTCCATTCGGGCCTACGTGTACATCCAGTCGTTCCCCCGGGATGTTCGAGAGATCCGCTCGTTGTTCGGCGAGGTTGTGGCGTTCGAGCGGTCCACTCCGCTGGAGATCGACGTTCCGATCAAAGGCGACGACCTGTCGAACATTGGTGAAAAAGAGGGCGTCCGCGTGACGGTCCGGGAGTTGACCCGCGAGGGCAACAACTGGCGGGTCCGGATTCTCGCGACCAGCAGTTCCTCCGCTGTGGTGCTCAACGCCGTTCAGGATGGCGCCTACGGGGTGTCCCTGCTCAATGCCCAGGGCAAGGCCGCCGAGGCGAATGGCGGCACCCTGATCCAGTCGGCGGCGACTCAGGCGCAGTATCTGGTGGTGTTCAGCGGTTTGCAGGGCGAGCCCGCCACGGTTCGGCTGCGGATCGCCTCTCGCGGCGGCGTTCGGCGGGTGCATCCGTTCAAGATGGAACACATCCCGCTTCCCGAGCGCACGGCGCCGCTACCCGCGCCCCGTTAGAAACATGTAGAGGAAGATCGCCATCGCGGCGGCGACGGCGACGCACCCCACTGAAAGGTGCTGCCGCTTCCGCTTCTTGAGGTGAACGATGACCTCGTCGATGGCGCCGCACCACGAGAGATAGCTCTCGATGAGGGCCGCCGCATCCGGCTTCCTCGGTTCAAGCTGATCCATCTGCGGCGGCTGCACCAGCAGATCCAGCATCTGGCAGATCTCCACCGCGATGGGGGCCGCCTCCTGAGCCGCCTCCGGTGGGCTCGGATACTCTACCGTCATGGTCAGCCCCGTCAGTTCGTACGGGAAATCCACCATGCCCGGATCCTCGCCCTCGGGCTCCTCATCCGGCTCCACGAAGTCGAAGCGGAAGGTCACTCCTGAGATCGGGTTGAGATAGACATAGCGCGCCCGAAACTCTCCGGGTGTCGGTTCGAGTTCCTGCTGTTCGAACCGCGGCAGGCGACTGAAGACGGGCGTCACTTCCTCCCGGATCAATGGCGACTGTCCGACCCGCCGATAAAACCGCAGCTCCCAGCTCATAGCGTCTCCCGCGAGGCCACACCCTCAGCCGCTTCAGCCGCTTCAAACGCAATCTGGGCCCCCTTTGATTCTCCATCGGATCCGGCAGGGGAATTAGGTTATATTTTTATAACTTATGATGCAGGAAGCGGACGATCTCATCTGGAAAGCGCTGGGCAACCCGGCCCGGCGCCGGCTCATGGACCTGCTGCGGAATGGCCCGAAGACCACCTCCGCGTTGGCGGGAGAGTTTCCGGATCTGTCTCGATTTGCCGTGATGCAGCATCTCGATCTGCTCACGCGGGCGGGGCTGGTGCTGGTCCGAAGGCAAGGGCGGGAACGGTTCAACTACGTGAATCCCGTACCGCTGCGCGAGGCCTATGAGCGGTGGGTGAGCCAGCAGGCGGACATGACGGCCGCCGGCGTGCTCTCCCTGAAGCGGTTTGTGGAGCGAGGCAAGCAGGAGGGAAAGATGGACGAAAGCGCCGGAAAGGTCGCGCGGGTCGAGACGGAGGTGCGCCTCAATGCGCCCGCCGAGCGAGTTTTTCGAGCTCTGACCGAGGAAATCAACGACTGGTGGGCCTTCCGAACGCGGCCCGACGCCCGGATCGTGTATGAGACGCGGATCGGAGGGCGCTGCTATGAGGAATGGCCGGACGGCGGCGCATTGCTCTACGGCGAAGTGGTGCGATGGGAACCCGGAGTCTGTGTCGAGACGCGAGGTCCGGGAGGGGTGGGTCGGGCCTATCACACCTACAATCGCGATCACGTTTCGCCCGACGGCGACGGCTGCGTCTACCGAAAGTCTCTGGTGCTCTGGGGCGAGGTTCCCCCGGAGATCGTGAAGATGTACACCGAGGGCTCCCGGTACATTCTGGAGCAGATGCTTCGGGACTACGTGGAACACGGCAAGGGATACACGCCGCCGCAGCGATAACCCGGTTGGGTGGCGTGCGGCACATGACGATGGATAGCCAGCGGACAGGACGCCCCCGTGGCGTCGTCGGGATAGGGAGACGGAGTTCAAACATGAAGCATCGATGGTGGTTGGCGGTCTCGGTGGCCGCTGCACTCTGGACCTCTTCGGCCGGCGCACAGGAGAAGGCGACGCCGCCTGCGGACAATCTCGCCTGGAAAACGCTGCGGAGCATGGTCGGCGGCCGATGGGTTTCTCGGAACAAAATGCCGGATGGCAGGCCGATCGTCGAGCTGCGCTACACCCAGATGGGAGACGGCGTCCGGATCAACGGCCGCGGCCGGATTATGAATGAGACAGTCCAGGCCTGGTTCGGGTGGGATCCACACCGCAAGAGCGTCTACTACCTGGATCAGCATGGCTCGGATGTGGTCTACCACGGTTTCTTTCGCGAGGACGCCGGCAAACTGAAGCTCGACTTCAAGGCGGTGGTGGGCGCTGAGTCGTCCTGGATCTCGGAGCTCAGCCTTCCGGAGCCCGACCGCTATGTGGGAGTCATCACCGGATTGAAGGACGGTAAGCCGACGGGCGAGAGCCACACCATCAACCTGATCCGTGAGGCGGACCCCGAGACGGACTGGATCTACCTGTTGAAGCCGGTGCGAGAGGGTTTCGAGAAGGGCGCTACGCCGGAGGAAAGCAAGATCCTTCAGGAGCACGTGGCCTACCTGCGGGATCTCCACTCCCGCGGCGTGGTGATCATCGGCGGCCCGTCGCTGGATCTTCCGCTCCAGGGCTACGTCATCTTCCGCGCCCCCAACCGCGAGGCGGCGGAACAGATCGGTAAGAACGACCCCGCCGTGAAGAGCGGCGTCTTCAAGGCCGAGGTCCGAGCCTTCCGCACCACCTTCGGCCCCACCGGCTGACCCCGGGGTCGTCGTAGCTCCGCCTGATCTCGCTGCACACCGGATGCTTCGGGTCGAACGATATGCCGTGCGGAATGGATCATCCTTCTGCGAACGGAACCGCCGCCCGAAGGTCCGGTTACCCCTACCCAGCCAAAGTACGCGTGATTGCGAGGAGCGGTTTACGACAAACAGCACCCTGGCGTAAGCCTCACCAACGACTCGAAGCGCCCTATCAACGGGATTGGGACCCGCCGAACGACGCGGCAATCTACGAGCACCGGGACACCCAGCGGTCGGCGCTCGAGCTGTGCGTACGCCCGTGCCGATCCCCGTGAGCGAAAGGCCCGGCTCTCGTAGACTGCCGCGTCGCGCTGCTCCTCACACTGACGCTCTTGCTGATAGGGTTTGAGAACGATGGGGGGCGCTTCGACGTTGATTTGGAGTGCCGGCCCCTCGTGCCGCGAGTACCCTCCGGTCGACCCCACCATGCTCCGTGGCGGCGCCCACACATCGGTTTCCCACCACCCCACCATTGAGCACGTCATTGCGAGGAGTG
>SYKE01000176.1 GCA_005798285.1 Actinomycetota bacterium | reverse complement strand
CACCGATCATGGGGCAACGGGGATCTGCAAGAGGATAGGCCACTCGCCCTAATAACGTAACATATGAAACGAGGCAGAAATCTAGCGTCTTCGGTCGAAGTAGTGGTTCAGAGAACAAGGCCAACGCGAGAGGATGACGTATGGTCGCATCGAACGCGTCGCGATACAACACCGCTAATCAATTACGTCAAACTCGGTAATCGTCGCCGGGTGAAGACGGCAGCTAGTGTCCTCGCCCTTACCGATCAGAACCCCACCGCGTCTCTTTCGGCAGGCATGAGCGGAAAGCCATGGGCTCCTGGCGATCCTTCCTGAGGTCGCCGTCCGTGCCGGCGGCGAGGGTGTACGACGTCGCTCGTCGGGGGCCAATCCAACGGCTTCCCACTCCGGAGGCTTCCTGTTATACTCTCGCTTCCGGGGTCGACCCGGTTTCGTTGCCAGTGCCGACGTAGCTCAGCTGGCAGAGCAGCGGTTTCGTAAACCGCCGGTCGTCGGTTCGAGTCCGACCGTCGGCTTTTTTCTTGTCCCAGCCGGTTTCCGCGAGGAGCCGGAACGACCCGGGCGGCCACCAGGCCGGTCCGGGTTTTTTGCCATGGGGTGACACGCGCATGGAGCAGTCGGACGTCCTCGTCATCGGCGCCGGGGTCGCGGGTCTCAGCACCGCCGTGCAACTCGCGGCGCGGGGGATCCAGGTCAGCGTCATCGATCGCGGCGCACTGGGGAGCGGAGCCACGAGCAAGGCTTCCGGCCTCCTGGGTCAGCTCCGGGGATCCGTCGCCGCGTCACATATGATGCAGGAGAGCCTGGCCACGCTGCTCGCGCTGGAAGCGGAGACGGGTCGGAAGGTCTTCACGCAGTCCGGCTCCCTTCGGGTGGCCCAGAACGAGGCCCGAGCCGAGGAACTGGAACAGTCGCTTCAGATGGCGGAACTGGCCGGCATCCCCGCGGAGCGGATCTCGATTGCCGAGGCTTCGGAGCGCGTGCCGCTGATGCGTTCCGAGGACCTGGTCGCCGCCGCCTATTTCCCGTCCGACGGCTACGTGAGTCCGCCGGATGTGGCGTCGCTCTATGTTGCCGCGGGTGAGACGAGAGGCGTGCGCTTCTTCCCAGGCCGACCGGTCGACTCCCTGGTTTTTGAGGGGGGGCGACTCATCGGATGCCGCTCGGGAGGCCAGGAATGGCGGGCGCCTGTTGTCGTGAATGCCGCCGGACCGTGGGCTCACCAGATCGCGGGAATGGGCGGCGATCCTCTTCCCTGTGCTGGTGTGGGGCATTGCTACCTCACCGTTTGGCCCGAGCCGCGGATCGATCCCCTTACCGCCTCTCTTCGGGACCGTGAGAATCGACTCTATGCTCGCCCCACCCGAGAGGGCGCGATGCACATCGGCATCTACGAGCCGCGGCCGGTGCTCTTCGATCTTCCCTCGCTCGCGGATCGGTTCAAGATGGCGGACCTCGGAATTGAGCGGTTCACCGAGAGCATCGAACTCTTGATGGAACTCGCGCACCGCCGTTTCCCGATTCTGAGCAGTGGGGCGCCGATCACCTACACCGCCGGCGTGATGGCATGGTCGCCCGATGGACATCCGTTGTGTGGTCCGTCCGAGCAGGTTGCCGGGCTGTACCACTGCGCGGGGTTTTGCGGGCATGGGGTGATGACGAGCGCCGCTGTCGGTCTCCTCATGGCGGATCTGATCTGCGAGGGGAAGTGGCGGCACGATCCCGTTGAATTGACCGTGGGTCGCTTCCGCGATCGCGACGACGTTCAAGATCGTGCGTTCGTGGAGCATGCCTGCCTGCACGCCTACGCGACGTGCTATGGGGTCGTGTCAGAGGATCATCCGGGCCGATAGTCCCTCCGATTGGAGATGGGGTTTCGACGCTCGAAGACGTGGAGAGCCGGTGATGCTGCCGTTCAAGTTGGATATCGGCTACTGGCTCATCACCATGCTCGACGTGCTGCTGGTGGCGGGGATTTTCTACAGCGTCATCATGCTCGCCCGAGGCACCCGTGCATGGAAGATCTTCTCCGGGCTGGCGGTCTTTGCCGGGATCTTCATTCTCTCAGACATTCTTCAGCTTCGGACCTTGAACTGGGTGCTCCGTCAGGTGGTCCCGCTCGCGCCGGTCGCCCTCGTCATTCTGTTTTACCCGGAGTTGCGCTACGCCCTGGAAGAGGTCGGCCGGGTTCAATTCTGGAGCAGCCGCCTGCGCCTGCTTCCGAAAGAGGATGTTCAGCGCATGATCCGAGAGATCGTCAAGGTCGCCTCGACGCTCTCGGCCCGACACATCGGCGTGCTTCTCGTGATTGAGCGAGAAGAGGGACTCGACGACCTGATCAGCACGGGCACCGCTATGGACGCAGTGGTGAGTTCCGAGTTGATCAGCACGGTCTTTCACCCCGGAACCCCTCTGCACGACGGCGCCGTAATCGTCCGCGGCAATCGAGTGGTGGCTGCGGGCTGTGTGCTCCCCCTCACGGATCGGCCGGACATCGGATCCGATGTCCACACCCGGCATCGCGCCGCCATCGGCGTCAGCGAACGAAGCGATGCGGTGGTGGTGGTGGTTTCCGAAGAGTCGGGAGTCATCTCGGTGGGGGAGAGCGGTCGGCTGACTCGCGGGCTGCGACCTGACTCCCTGGAACAGCGCCTCCAGAAGGCGCTCCAGCCTTCTCCCGGTCCGTCCCAGCGCTTTGCAATTCACCTCCCCGTGGTGATGTTGCCGAGAAGGCGTCGGAGACCGTAAATGTTGCCGCTGTTCCGACACAACTGGCCCATCAAGCTGGCGTCGCTGGTCACCGCGATCGTGCTCGCCGTGTTTGTCCGGCGTCAGCAAGACACCATCAGCACCACCTTGTTCCTGCCGGTAAACGTGCCGCCGAGACCCGGCTATCGCGTCGCGGAGCCGGCGCCGGGCACCTTTGTCCGGGTCAACGTGGATGGCCCGGCGGAGCTCGTCCGGGCCGTGGACAACGACGACATCAAGCTCGTTCTCGAGACGCAGACCATCGGCCCAAACCGGAGCGTGTCCGTTCCGGTGGAAGTTCAACTGACGGAACGCTATCGGGATCGGTTGGTCTTGAGCTGGTGGCCGCGAAGCGTGCCGGTTCGGTTCATCTCGGACATCTCCCGAACCATGCAGGTGGAGTTGACGGCTATCAATCAGCCGCAGGGATGGGAGTATGCCGAAGCGCCGCGAGTGGAGCCGGCATCCGTCCGGGTGAGCGGTCCTGCAAATGTGATGGCACAACTCGGGTCGGTTACGGCATCTTTCGCTCGCGAACTTCAGCCGAGGCTGGAGGAGTTGGTGACGGTGCAGGTGCTGGATCGTCAGGGGCGCGACGTGGGCGATCTGGTGCAGGTAGAGCCTCTACAGGTCCGCGTGCTGGCGGTTCAGCGGCAGGCGGTCGTGAGCAAGCCGGTTCCGGTGCAGCCGATCTTCGTCGTGCCGCCGGGTCAGGTTCCGGTGGTCACGGTGAACCCGCCGTATGTGCAGGTGTCGGGCTCTGAGGACGAACTCGCGAGATTGTATTTCGTGGAGACCCAGTTGCTCGTGCTCCCCCAACGGCAAAAGCAGGTGGAGCGAGACGTGGCCATCATTCGACCCGGCGCGGGGTTGACGGTGCAGCCCTCGCAGGTCCATGTGACACTTCGTGTGAAATCGGCGCCTTAGTGCGGTGACGCCTTTCCAGGCGGCGGTGAGTTGACTCAATGGTAGAAGATCCCAAATTTGGTACGGACGGTGTTCGCGGGGTGGCCAATCAGGACCTGACAGCGCATTTTGCCTTTCGATTGGGCCGAGTGGCGGGTCCCGTCCTGGCCGGCGGCGGCGGTGGACGGGTGGTGATCGGGCGAGACACGCGGCGTTCCGGCGACATGCTGCTCGCGGCGCTCTCGGCCGGATTGATGGCTTCCGGGGTCGAGGTGATGGACCTGGGGGTCATTCCCACGCCAGGGGTGGCGCTTCTCACGCAGCACACGAGGTCCTCTGCGGGTGCTGTTATCTCCGCCTCCCACAATCCGGCTCGAGACAACGGAATCAAGTTCTTTGGTCCGGACGGGCGCAAGATCGCCGACGAACTCGAGACCGAGATGGAGCAGCGCCTGGCGGGACACGAGGGTGAGGCGTCTCCCATTGGCGAGGGTGTCGGCCGATGCCTCTCCGGAATCGACTGCGTGAACGAGTATGTCCGCTTCCTCTGTGAGACGGCGCCAGTGTCGCTCGGCGGTCTGCGGATTGTCGTCGATGCGGGTCACGGCGCTGCATCCGATCTGGGGCCCCGGGTGCTGCGTCGGCTTGGCGCCGAGGTGATCGCCCTGCACTGTGAACCCGACGGCATGAACATCAATCGGAGCAGCGGGGCGCTCCACCCGGAAGCCATGTGGTCTGCCGTGGTTCAACACGGCGCCGATCTGGGAGTCGCGTTCGATGGCGACGCCGATCGAGCCATTTTCGCCGACGAGACCGGCGAACTGGTGGATGGGGACCGCGTGCTGGCGATGGGCGCGCTGGCGTGGCGGAATACGGATCGGCTGCCGGGGAATGTGGTGGTCGGAACGGTGATGAGCAATGTGGGGCTCGAGCGCGGTCTGGCCGAGGCCGGAGTTCGCCTCGTTCGCGCTCCCGTGGGGGATCGGCACGTGGCGGAGGCGATGGAGCGGGAGGGCGCCGCTCTGGGCGGCGAGAAGAGCGGGCACATCCTCTTCTCCCAGTGCCACACCACCGGCGATGGAATTCTCACGGCCATTCAGGTGGCCGGTCTGGCGAAGGCCGCCGGTGTTTGCCTCTCGGAACTCGCGGGGCAAATCCGGGAGTATCCTCAGCTTCTGGTGAATGTGCCGGTCTGGCGCCGCCGTGGCTGGCGTGCGCAACCCGAACTCTGGGAGGCCGTGCGCGCGGCCGAGGCCCGGTTGGGGAACAGTGGTCGGATTCTCGTGCGTGCCAGTGGGACCGAGCGACTGATCCGCGTGATGGCGGAGGGGCCGGACGAACAGACGGTGCGGGAGATCGTACACTCCATCGCCGACGTTGTTCGGGACACCATGGGCTCCGCGCCGGCAGGGGATGCCTCAGCCCCGGAAGCGGCGGACACGGTCGCGTAGGGGCCAGTTGGAGTCTCGGGCGCACCACTCGCGCACCGCCGCCCGCTCCTCCTCGTCCAGTTGGATGGCCCCTCCCACCAAAACCTCGATCTCAGCCTCCAGGGCCGCATGGCTGGATGCGGGCGCGAGTTCGCGGGCGATCACCAGCCGTTCCAGTTCGCCGGCGCTCTCGGCGTCCCACTGCCCAAGGGGAATCTCATTGAGGAAGTTCTGGAGAAAGTGCAGGTAGCCGCCGTTGACATGGCCGCCGAAGAACACGTGGGAATAGAAGAAGTGGATGAGGCTCGAGCACAGGATGCCGACCAGAGCGCGGGGGCAGCGCGACAGCGGATGGTCGAACTCTTTGGGCAAGCCGCAGAGAAAGGTGTCTTTGAGCACCAGACCCGAGGAGTCATAGGCGGCCCGAAGCGTGCGGGAGTTCTGGCAGATGACGATCTTGGGCCGGCGAAACATCAACTCGTCCGGCAGCGGGTTCTTGAGCGTTCTCAGCAGTTCTTCATCGTAGTCGATCCACCACCCGCCCCACTCAATTCCAAAGCGCGCGACCTCGCCGTTGCCCGCGAAGGCGCCACCACCCAGGAACCGCCTCGAGCTCAGGGTGGTTGGCCCGTGCGAGGTAACGAATCGCTCCCGCAGCCCGGCGCGGTGGAACGAGATCGACCACCGGATGTCGAGCACGGACTCCAGACGCTCCCCACCTCCTGGACCCAACATGCGGGAGAGCAATCCCCTGAGGGTCTCCGACTCGGGCGGCAAGAAAAAGGCTCGCGTGGCGGTGTGAGCGTAGTCGTCGGTGGGGACCAGGGCCGGCTCGTGGAACTCCAGAGCGTCCAGCAGTTCGCTTCTGAGGCGGCGAACTTCGGTGTGCGTTCGTCCGAGGTCCGGCGAAGCGAAGAGCACAATGGGATACACGGCCGCATCCGCGAAGAGCCGCGCCTGGGTGGCCAGCCAGACGGCCTCCAGCAGGCCCTCGTCCAGGAGGCGGCGACGAAGCATCGTGGCATTTCGATTGACCAGGACCTTGTTTGGCAGCACAAAGGCCAGACGATCTCCCGGTCGTAGGGCATCCAGGCCGACGTGGAGGAAGTACAGGTACAGATCTTCCGCGCCGTCGGTGGCGGTGGGAAAGCGCTTCTTGAGGGCCTTTCGCCGGGCTGCGGGCAATCGCTTAGACTCGACGTACGGTGGGTTCCCCACAAACGCTCGGGGGGATGTCTCCGGCAGCAAAAAGTGACAGGCGCTCAACGCGGCTGTGAGAGAACCCAATTCCAACATGTCCACGACCCCAACCTGCACTTCACTGGGGTCGACGGACACTTCGAGAGCGGCGGAAAGAGCCGTGGCGACCGCCGTGCGACAGTGGACGGCAGATTCGGGATGAATCTCGAAGCCTACGAGGCGATCCAGGCAGTAGCGCAGGGGCTCGGGGTCGGGTGGATCGCACACTCGGGCTTGCCGGGCGAGCCGGTGCGCTGCCGCACTCAAGAAACTGCCGTCGCCACAAGCCGGATCGATCACGACCGGGCCCCGACCCCAGTCGATACGATCCAGCATGCTCTCCACGAGCGAGCGAGGGGTGAAGTAACTGCCTCGCAGGCGCTCGCCGGTAGCGGTGGTCTGATGCTGGTTTTCGGCGGCCGTCATCTCATGAGAATCTTGCTTCGTGTCCGGGCCGGGATCGGGCTACAACTGGTTTGCGGGGATCTCCGTAGAGGGTGCGGACGGATCACAGCGTCCTGAAGGTCGGATCGTCGCAGCATCGGGAGCGGGTCGGACTCTCGGCCAGTCGTGAAAGGGAACAAGTCCATATGAAACGCCATTTGCGCTGGGCCCTGCTGCTCAGTCTGTCGGTTTTGGTCGCGGGTTGCGGTGGGACCGATGACGGCGGGGCTGGCGGTGGTGGTGGAACGCCCACCGGCGGCGGGAGCACGGCCAGCAAGAAGTCGGATCTCAAGGTCGGGCTCGTAACCGACGTGGGCGGCGTTGGCGATCAGTCGTTCAACATGATGGCCAACCAGGGGCTGGAAAAGGCCAAGTCCGAGCTGGGAGTCGAGGCGATGCTCGTCGAGTCGCAGCAGGCCTCCGACTACTCCTCAAACCTGCAGCGCATGGCGGAAAAAGGGTGCAAGCTGGTTTTTGCCGTCGGTTTCTCGTTGGCGCCCGCCGTCAAGGAGATTGCCGCCCGCTACCCGGACACGCAGTTCGCGATCATCGACTCGGCCGAGCCGGCGGCTTCCAATGTGGCCAATCTCGTCTTCAAAGAGGAAGAGGGTTCCTTCCTCGTGGGGATGCTGGCCGGTGGGATGTCGAAGTCGGGCAAAATCGGCTTTGTGGGTGGGATGGAGATTCCGCTGATCAAGAAGTTTGAGGCCGGCTACCGCGCAGGAGCCCGAACCGCGAATCCGTCGGTAACCGTCTCCGCCAAGTACACCAACAACTGGACCGACGTCTCCAAGGGGAAAGAACTGGCGCTCTCCCTCTTTAACGAGGGCGCGGACGTGGTGATGCACGCCTCGGGCCAGTGCGGCCTGGGGGTCATCGAAGCCGCCAAGCAGAAGGGCCCCGGCTTCTGGGCGATCGGGGTCGATGCCGATCAGGATCATCTCGGGACCGCCGACTCCAAAAATCCGGCGGCGCCATCCCGGGTGCTCACCAGCATGTTGAAGCGCGTGGATACCGCCGTGTTCGACACCGTCAAGCATGTGTCGGACGGCAGCTTCAAGGGCGGGCAGCAGATCTTCGGAGTGAAGGACGGCGGTGTGGGGCTTTCTCCGCTGAGATACACGAAGGCCGACATCCCCGAAAAGCTCCTCGCCGAGGTGGCGCGCATGGAGAAAGCCATCGCGGCGGGTGAAGTGAAGCCGCCGAGCACCCTGGAGGAAGAGTCGGCGTTCAAAGCGCCAACGGTATCCCTCAAGTGACGCAGCCATGATCGAAGCCCGGCGAGGCGTGGTTGCCTCCGATCCTCGCCGGGCACGGTCCGGACTCGCGTGCTCGGCGAGCGCAGTCCGCTAATCCTCACGGGCGCAGCTCCCCTCGGCTCTCGCCGCCGATCCCGACCATCACAACCCATTCGCGCCGGCCGGCATCCCGTTGGCCTGGATTTGTGAGAGCCTCTGCTCCAGAGGAGGATCGTCGTAAGGGTCCTTCCAATCTACGTCCAATTGTCAAAATCGGGCTCCGGTGCTCTCGGCGACCGCCCGTTGTGTTGACAGGGCGGAAAGACATCTGGATGGGATTCTTGCTATCGACTCGTCGTGCAGCGGCGGTGTTCGGGCTCGTGTTTGTGTTGATCGCTCTCGTGGTTGGTCAGGGCGTCGCCTCACCGAGTCCGACGCCGGCGAAGCGGTCAAGTACCCGCCCGGCTCGGCCGGCGCGGCAGGGGAAGACCCACCTGCCGCGTTTGACGGCGCAGGAGCAGCGGCGTTGGGAAAAGCGCCTCGTCGCACTCGCAGCGGAAAAGCGGCGAAAGCGATCGGGTCAGACGCCGGACCGCAGCGGCGCCCCGGTTCGACCACGCAAGCCGGAATGGGTCTGGCCGGAAGGCCCCTATCGCCCGATGCGTTTCTCGCAGCGCCCCCTCCAGATTCGTGGTTTGGATCCGATACGACGTCGCGATCCCGAGACCGGCGGCACCGGAGTGATCCGCAGCACCACCTTCACCCCACCGGCCAGCATGCTCGGCTTTACGCCCCAGGAACCCACGGTGGCAAATAGCGGCGACGTCTTCTTTTGCACCGGGAATCTGTTCGCCGGGGTGTCGAGCGACGGCGGTAGGAACTGGTCTGTGGTCAATCCCGGCACGATTTTCGGCACCAATGCCGCCGGACCGGTCTGTTGCGACCAGATTGTTCGCTACCTGCCCGATTACGATCGGTTCGTCTGGATCATCCAGTACCAGACGAACGCAGGGAGCGAGGAGAACGCCTACCGGATCGCCTACGCGAGTCCTCGGGATGTGGTCGCCGGCAATTGGGCGTGGGTGGACTACACCTCTGCCGGCCTCGGTCAGGGGGGCAGGTTTCTGGACTTCCCGGACCTGGCGTTCGGGAATGCGTACGCTTACTTTTCCTTCAACGTCTTCCCGGACGACAACGGGTCCTTTTCCGTCGGCTCAGCCCTTGCGCGCATTCCACTCTCGGGTTTCTCTTCGGGAGATTTCAGCGGCAGTCGCGTCTTTAGCAACCCATCGGGCTTCACCCTTCGCATCGCCCAGAACACTGGCAGCGACGCCCACTTCTTTTCCACGGTGAATACATCCACAGTCCGCATTTTCAACTGGCCGGAGTTTTCAGACGACGTTTCCCAGCGAGATGTCGGCGTTGCGTCTTTCCGGAACTCCGGCTACAGTTCCCAGACGCCCGCGGACGGCAGCGGAAATCAATACAACTGGCTGGGTTCCGCCAACCAGCGGGCCCTCGGGTGTGCTCGCGTTCGCGGGCAAGTCTGGATGGCGTGGAACTGTGCCAAGGATCCAGGGAATGGCAAGCCCAATTCCTACGTTCGGCTCACTGTCGTGAACGAAAGTGATTGGAGCGTTGCCCTCGAGCGAGACTATTTCTCCGACAACTATGCCTCCGCCTATCCGGCGCTAGTGGTCTGTCAGGGCGGAGTTGATTCTTCACCGGAGCCTCGGACGAAGATGTGATTCACTTGGTGT
>SYKE01000175.1 GCA_005798285.1 Actinomycetota bacterium | reverse complement strand
TCTACGCTGCGCGTCTTCCAGTGGCCGATGGACAGAGAGTTGGGAAGCCAGCAGTGAGCGGCTGTGCGTAAGACGCTATCCCGTTCGGACCGTACATCAAGCGAAAGAAGCTGTGTATGCGAAAACTTGACGCGCACCCTGTTCCCTCAGTGGAGGCGCGCAGGCGCGCCAGATTGGAAGCAAGATGTCCACGACCGTACACGCTGCGGAGAAACGTGGCTCTGCTCCCGAGAACGTCATTCCCACAGCTCCCCTGCGGATCGCCACTTTTGCAGCCAACCGGGTAGCCCAGGCGGCGCATGGCAACGGGTTAAAGCTGCGGGCGGAGCCAGGTGATCGCTTCGGCGGTCCACTCCGGTGGCAGCTTGTGGCCCGAGTCGAACCAGCGGATTTCCGTGTTCGGGCCTTTGATGTAGCGCTCGTAGGAGGCCGACACCCGACCGAAGTCGCCGAGCTCGTCCTTCTTTCCCATCAACATGAACAGTGGCTTCGCGCCGATGCCCCACGTGTAGTCCACGGGTGATGCAGGTCCGTATCCGGCGCTCTGGAGGGGCGGGACGCAGGCCACGGCCGCTTTGATCCGCGGTTCCACTGAGAGCAGGTAGAAGCTATTCATCCCACCCATGCTGTAGCCCACGAGCCCGATCCGCTTCGGATCAATCTCTCCGCGGGCGATCAGGAAATCGAGACATCGGCGATGGTCCTTCACGGTCTGGACGGCGATCTCGGCGAAGGAGAACAAACTCCGCTGCGGCGGCGCCGTCGGGTCTTCGAAGGGGTTGACGTGCTGGAAGTCGATCTCCGAGGAGCGGTCCCCATGCGTGGCCGCATCGAGCGCCACCACCGCATAGCCGGACTTCAGGAGCGCCTTTCGCATCAGGCCCCCGGACAAATAGCCGTCGTCGCGCCACCAATCGTCCTTTGAGCCGGACCACCCATGCAGCAAGAGCACCGTGGGCCAGGGTTGCTTCCCCTCTTTCGGGGTCTCTATCAACCCTGGAACGAGAAACTCCTGGGCGCCGCGGAAGACGAACTTTCGCCGAGTCGAAGTGTCCTGATCCCACTGCCGGACCATGCGTCCCTCGACGGACGAGCCGCCCACCGCTTCGAAGAACGGAAGCCGCGCCAGGAATTCCTCACGGCTGATCCTGGGATAGGGCTTCGGATCGTCGGCGAGTGCAGGGGGGATGCCCGCGTGCAGGCCCAAACCGACCGTGACAGCAGCAGACGCGGCGATCGACCGCAGCGCGAGCTTGAAACCGAAGGCCATGGACGTTCTCCCCACGGGCGAACAGAATCAACCGGCTGCCGCCGACGAGCGCCCGACTCTCCAGCACACGGTTCGAGGCGCCCCCCACCGCATCCTCGATTCGGTAATACTGTCCCGAGTTGATGTTGGGGCGCCAGCGGACGGCCGGATTGGGGCGGCACGCGTGGAACCAGCCAGGGGACGGATCTCGCTGTGGTGAACCAGCAACCGGAGGCCGGTTCATCCCGACCAGCCGTGACGATAGATTGAGGACCAGCACTGATGCGAAGATGGTTGATCGGCGCCGGCGGCGGACTACCGCTTGCCGTGGCGGTGGCGACGGCGGCCCCCACGGCGCCTCCTTCGCCCCGTGATCCTGCCTACTTTACGAAAGTAGTGCGTCCCATCCTCGCGGAGAAGTGTTTCGCATGCCACTCCGAACGCGTGCATCTCTCCGGTTTTCGTCTGGATCGACGTGCCGAGATGCTGCAGGGCGGGAAGCGCGGCGCCGCCCTCGACTTGAACAAGCCGGACGTCAGTCTGCTGCTTCGGGCCATTCGCCACGAAGGACCGCTCAAGATGCCTCCGGCGGGAAAGCTGGGTGACGCCGAGATCTCCGCGCTCACGGAGTGGGTCCGAGGTGGCGCTGTCTGGGATGCGACGGGCGGCGGCGATGATCGCCTCTGGGCGCTGTCTCCGCTCCGGAAACCGTTGGTTCCGGCGGTCCGTGCGGAGGCGTGGGTCAAGAATCCGATCGATCGTTTCGTCCTCGCGAGGTTGGAGCGGGAGAAGTTGCGCCCCAGCCCCTACGCGGACCGTCAAACCCTCATCCGGCGGGTGACCCTCGATCTCCTCGGCCTCCCTCCCACCCCGGAGGACGTGGATGCGTTCCTGGCGGATCGACGTCCTGATGCGTGGGAGCGAGTGGTGGATCGACTCCTGGCCGATCCCCACTTCGGGGAACGGATGGCGCAGCATTGGCTGGATCTCGCTCGCTATGCCGACTCGGACGGGTACCACGACGACACGACCCGGCTGATGTGGCGCTACCGGGACTACGTCATTCAGGCTTTCAACAAGAACAAGCCTTTCGACCAGTTCACGGTGGAGCAACTCGCGGGGGACCTGCTGCCGAACGCCACTCTGGAGCAAAAGACCGCCGGCGCCTTCAACCGGTGCGGTCCGACCACCTCTGAGGGCGGCGCAGTGCCGGAGGAGGTCCTGGCCCGCTACGCGTCTGAGCGGGTGAATGCGACGGGGCAGGTCTGGCTGGGACTCACGGTGCAGTGCGCCGAGTGCCACGATCACAAGTACGACCCCATCACGACCCGAGATTACTACCAGCTCACCGCGTTCTTCAACCAGGTTCCCGAGCAGGCGCTCTATCGCGGCACGGACGCGCCGCCCACCCTGCTGCTCCCCACGCCGGATCAGCAGAAGCAAATGGACTCGCTTGCCGCCGAAATCGCGGCGCTCGAAGTCGAGGCACAAGGCGACATCATCCCCACGGGATCGGCGGCCAACCCCGAGGCAAAGAACCGCATCGACGCCCGCACCAAGAAGATCGCGGACCTGAAAGCCTCCCGCGCCCGCATCGAGCGCGAAGCGCGGCTTCGGGTGATGGCCGATGTGCCCGATCGCCGACCGACTCACATCTTGATGCGGGGAGACTACCGCAACAAGGGGGATGAAGTTCGACCGGACGCTCCCGCCGCGCTGGGGGGTTTGCCGACCGGAGCGCCGGCCAACCGCCTCGCTCTGGCACGCTGGCTGACGGATCCCGCCAACCCGCTGCCGGCTCGCGTCACGGTCAACCGGCTCTGGCAGATGGTGTTCGGTTCGGGACTCTCTCGCTCTTCCGATGATCTGGGTGTTCGGGGCGAAAAGCCCACGCATCCCGAGTTGCTCAACTACCTGGCTGCTGACTTCGTCGACACCGGTTGGGACGTGAAACGCCTGCTGCGCAACATCATGCTCAGCGCCACCTATCGACAATCCTCCCGAGTAGCGCCGGAGCTTCGGTCAAGAGATCCGCAGAACCGGCTTCTCGCAAGGGGACCGAGGTTTCGGCTGCCGGCGGAGTTGATTCGGGACAATGCTCTGGCGATCTCCGGCCTCTTCGATCGAGATCGGGCTCCGGGCGGACCCAGCGTGAAGCCCTACCAACCTGGCGATCTGTGGCGGGAGCTGTCGGCCGGCGACGACTCGAGCAAGTCCTACGTTCAGGATCATGGTCCGGACCTCTATCGGCGTGGGCTGTACACCTTCTGGAAGCGGTCGATTCTCTACCCCTCGTTTGCGGTGTTTGACGCCCCCAAACGAGAGGTCTGCACCGCCATGCGACCGATCACCAACACACCACTGCAGGCATTTGCGGTGCTGAATGACGTCACCTATATGGAGGCCGCCCGCGTCTTCGCTCAGAAGATCCTGACCGAGGGCGGTTCGGACTTCGGTTCTCGCCTCGCCTTTGCGTATCGCCGAGCACTGTCCCGCCCGCCTGATGCACGGGAGCATCGCATCATGCTGCAATTGCTCGAACGGTCCCGCTCCACGTATGCCGCTAATCCCGCTGCGGCAAAGGAGCTGGTATCCGCGGGAGAAGCGCCGCGGCCCGCGGAGCTCTCGGTGACGGAGCTCGCGGCATGGAGCTGCGTCGCGAATGCCATCTTGAATCTGGATGAAACGGTCACCAAAGAATGACCCTTCGGAGACCCTCGACCATGCTCGAAGCAGAGTTCCTTGCATCCCTGGGGGAAGTGCAGTCGCTGGTGAATCGACGCAATTTCCTCGGCAAGTCCACCGCCGGCATCGGCGTGATGGCATTGGCGTCGCTCTTGCAGGGTGACGCTCGGGCAGCGGCGGCGAGTCAGGCCGGCCCCGGCAGCGGATCGCCCGGCTTCCCCGAATTCGCGCCCCGAGCGAAGCGAGTCATCTACCTGTTCCAGTCCGGCGGACCCTCTCATCTCGACCTGTTCGATTACAAGCCTGGGCTGGAAAAGGTGAATGGCCAGGAGTTGCCGGACTCGGTCCGCAAGGGCCAGCGACTCACCGGCATGACGTCCGACCAGAAGACCAAGCCCATGGCGGCGTCGATCTTCAAGTTCAACCGTCACGGCCGGAACGGCACCTGGATCAGCGAACTGCTGCCCCACACCGCAGGCATTGTCGATGAGATTGCGCTGGTTCGAACGATGACCACCAGCGCCATCAACCACGATCCCGCCGTCACCTTCTGCCAGACGGGAGCCGAACAGCCCGGCCGGCCGACGCTGGGTGCATGGCTCTCCTATGGACTCGGCAGCGCGAACCGGGATCTGCCTTCCTTCGTCGTCCTCACCTCGGGGCAGGTGGGTCAGAACCTCCACACCCGCTACTGGGAGGCCGGCTTCTTGCCCACCGTGCATCAAGGGATCCAGTTTCGACCGAAGGGAGACCCGGTGCTCTTCCTCTCCAACCCGAAGGGCATGTCCCCCGACACACGCCGGAGTATTCTGGACAGCATTCGCAGCCTGAATGAACTGAAGCGGGAGTCGATCGGCGATCCGGAGATCGCGACGCGGATTGAGCAGTACGAGATGGCGTTCCGGATGCAGACCAGTGTTCCGGAGTTGATGGACCTCTCCCGGGAGCCTGACAGCACGTTTGAACTTTACGGTCCCGACGCAGAGATTCCGGGCACGTTTGCCGCAAACTGCCTCCTGGCCCGCCGATTGGCTGAGCGGGATGTGCGCTTCGTCCAGTTGTACCATCGTGATTGGGACCATCACGGCGGACTGCCGGCAAACATCCGAAAGATGGCGGCCCAAACGGACCGGGCGAGCGCGGCGCTTGTGATCGACCTCAAGCGACGCGGGCTGCTGGACGACACCGTGGTGATCTGGGGCGGCGAGTTCGGACGCACCGTGTACAGCCAGGGGAACCTCACGCGAACCGATTACGGGCGAGACCACCACGGTCGCTGCTACACCCAGTGGATGGCGGGAGGCGGTTTCAAGCCCGGTCTGGTCTACGGTGAAACGGACGACTTCGGGTACAACATCGAGAAGGACCCCGTACCGATCCACGACTTTCATGCCACCCTGCTCCGGCTGCTCGGCGTGGAGCACACCCACCTCACTTACCGGAGCCAGGGCCGCGACTTCCGCCTGACCGACATCGCTGGAGAGCTGATCCCGGCGCTCGTAGAAGGGCGAGTCTAGCGGCAAGGGCAAAACGTATCGTTTGCATCTGAGACATTGCACTACACGTCGCGGCGCAGTAGCCGATACTGTCGCGATCGGGCGGGGACGTTGGCCGCCGGATGTAGACTTTCGAAAAAGGGTCGAAACGATGATTAACATTCGAAAAGGGTTGGGCGCGCTCGCTCTCTTCACGGTTCTGGCGGGGGCACCTCCCGCTCCGGCGGCGCAGCCGGGCAAGGGACCTGGGGCGGCCCGGGGAAAGTTCGCGTACGAGCTCTTCCGGGCGGTGCTCCGCAGAAATGTCGGAGAGGTGAAGGCGCTGCTTGGAAAGGGCGCCGATCCCAACGCGAGAAACGGGTTGGAGTTCACACCGCTCTTCATCGCCGCCGCCTCGAGTCAGCCCGACGTGATGGAAGCGCTCCTGGACGCCGGCGCGAAGCTGGACGCCGATAGTCCGTTCGGCTCTGCCCTTTCATTCGCAGCGGAAACAGGCAGCGTGCCTTCGATGAAGTTCTTGCTGAGCCGCGGAGCCGACGTGAATGCGAAGCGACAGGATCAGCTCTCCGTTTTGATGCTGGCATCCAGCGCGGGAGCAGCGGAAGTGATCCCGGATCTGTTGAAGCGCAAGGCAATCGTCGACGCGAAAGCCATCGACGGAACCACAGCGCTGATATCGGCCGCGCGCCAGGGACATGTGGAGGTGGGTCGAGCGCTGCTCGAGGGCGGCGCCGGGGTGGAGATATTCGACTCGCATGGCCGTACGCCCCTGATCTATGCCGCGATGAACGGTCGAGAGCAGTTCGTGGAGTTGCTCCTCGAGAAGGGCGCCCGCACGGATCCCCGGGACGAGCACGGCAACACCGCGCTTCTCCTGGCTACAAGTTACGGGGACTATCCGGCCGTGGTCAGAGCCCTTGCGAAACGTGGGGCGAATCTTTCCGTCGTCGACGCACACAAGCGGACTCCGCTCGTGATCGCTCGACAGCGCAGCTACCGACAAACTGAACAGGTGCTGGCAGCACTTGTGCCGGGGGCGAGCGCTGGGACCGGCGAAACCCCCAACCGCGTTCCGCTCGAAGCCGTCCGCTCAGGTCTCAAAGCGCTGGAGCAGTCTATGCGGGTATTCAACCAGCGGACCGGCTGCAACTCCTGTCACCACGAGGGCCTCGGGCGAATGGCCACCGGTGAGGCTCTCCGACGCGGTCTCGCTC
>SYKE01000018.1 GCA_005798285.1 Actinomycetota bacterium | reverse complement strand
TCCGGGTCTGGCGGCGTGGTCGCTATTGGGTCAAATGGGTTCCAGCCCGAAGCGTACGGTGGAACGCTGCCGGCAGGTAATCGAAACTCACCCCGATGTGCTCGAACGGAGATCTCTCCTCGCGATTGCTCAGATCTTTCTCGGCATTCGTTATAATGAGAAAAGTCTTCTTCAACTCCTCGGGGGGCACGAAGCCATGATCGAGTCGCCTGTGCTGGACCAGTTGCTAGACGAGTTCCTGGAGCGGGGACGCCTGGAGGCCCGACAGGAGAGATCAGACAGGATGCACGCGCGGATCCTGGGCAGCCTCCAGGATCGATTTGGGCAGGCGCCAGAAGACAGTGAACGCCGGATCCTGCAGGTCACAGGGCCGGAAGTTCTAGAGGATTTGCTCGTACTCGCTGTTACGGCGCCGTCATTGGAAGACTTCGAGGCGAAGCTTGCGATGCTCGCAACGGAGCCTTAGAGTTCGCCTTTTGCTGCGTGGGCATGCGGCTCCGGCACAGGAGCCGCTGTGAAGCGGGACCCATGCCGGAGCGATTCGATCAGGCCAGTCGACCGGCTGCAGCCGTCGGTCGCCATGCTTCGACGTCGGGCTGCTTACCAATGACGTCGTAGTAACCCTGTTTCAGATGCGCTTTCAGGGCGGGAAGTAGCCCCGCTCGCGCAAGGATCAGCACGTAGCCGCCGCCTCCCGCGCCCATGAGGCCCGCGCCGAGGACCCCTTCCAGTTCGTTGGCGACATCCACGAGATGGTCCAACTCCCGGATACTTGCCCCGTAGAAGCCGGGTTCCTCTCGCAGCGGACGAGATTCCCCGCAACACTCGGCGGCGTGCGCGGCTTCAATCGCCTCATCCGCCAATCGCTGCCGACTCTCATGGTAGTTCTCGCAACGATGCGTGAGACGATCGCCGTCATGCGTGATCGTCATCAGGCGCCCGAACTCGCACATGGCCTCGTCGGAGGCATCGTCCAGGATTTCCGGCATCATGCGGCCTCGATCCACTCGCCCAAGGCCGTACACCGCCGCGCCTCGAAGCGGGATTCGCATGGGCAGACGGTTCAGCTCCTCCGTGCCGAAGCATCCCCGGGCCGCTCCGGCGAAGGTCTGTGGGAAGCGCGCAGCCAGTTCCTCGGAAGAAACGTACTCGGGTAGGGTGCGGACCAGCCGGTAGAGCGTGGCGTTGGAGAACCGCCCTGTGTGAAGATCTCCAAGGCAGCGGGTTTGGGCGATGGTTTCCGCGTCGATGCCAATCTCGGCCATGGCCTCCTTAAGCGCCAGGAAACCGAAGCGGTAGGCGAAGATCCCCGTGTTGAAGAGGAGTCGCTCCTCGGCGCTCTTCTGGCTCTGCGTTTGCGAATTCGCAACGATCAGTTCATACCCCGATGGAAAGGTCGAGTGCTTCACGCCGCGCACACCGAACGGCGCCTGGAAGCACAGGTGCGTCAGACCCGCCCGGCTGCCGAGCAGGATGGCGGCATGGTCCCCTGATCCGCCCCGGGTGCCCACATACCACTCCGCCTCGCCGCATCGTTCGGCCAGGACCCTGCGATCCAACTCCAGGCCGGCCGCCTGCCCCAGCGCCAGCGCCGCGGTGACCGCCAGAGCAGACGAGGAACTCTGCCCGCTGCCCTGAGCGATGTTGCCGTTGAACGTCATGCGCAGCCCTGGGAACCCCGCCTCGGGGTAGGCATGGTGCATCCGGAGCACTGCGGCGCGCACGTAGTTCGCCGTGGCCCTCCGGCCGGACTTCTGACCCTTTACATCGAGATGATCGCGCACGGTCTGGACGACGGGCTCGGCCTCGATGTATCGAAACCAGTCGGTCGACCACAGGTGTGGGTCTCGCGCTTTCTCGTCAGAGACAGCGAAGGTCAGCCGCGACTCAAACGTCGGGTCCACGTTGGTGATCTCAACGCGGTCATCGTCGGAGAGGGAAAGGGCGCAGAGCAACTCCCGTACGTGCAGTCCATAGGGGACCCAGGCTCCCTGATGGTCCGAATGTGGATTCAGCGAGAGTCGGGCGGGCGCCCGGTACAGGCGGCACGGGCCATCCCCATAGCTCTCCAGATAGTGCTCCAGGGTTCGGACGGCGGCGGCGGCCCGCTCGCGATGGATCTCGCCATCGGATCCGTACGCAGCTTCGAGGCGGACGGCCAGCTCCTCATCAGGGTCTTTGAACCGGCTCAGCAGTTGAGAAGCGGTCTGTTCGGGAGAGGTCTCCAGGGGAGAGGCGAGTGGGAAGGCGTGGGTCGTCATACGGTGGATCGAGGGGCCCGGTTCGGGTCTGAAGAGGGATCGTGTTGAGGATCGAGCGGGTCCGCGGCGTCGGTTGGAGCGGAAGGGTTGGCTTCGATGCGCTCACCAATCGTACCACGTTCGCCCGATCCCGCCGCCACTCCTTGTAAGAGCGTTACAGCCGCGGAATTCAAGAGGGATACCACGTTCCAACAGTCAAATGGTAGTTATGCTGCGGGTGCTTCAGGGGTCTCCCCACTCACAAACGTGCGACGGGCTCTCTCGTCGAGAACTGCTCCGGTTCGGCGGGCTGGCTGCGCTGGCCGGCGTCGCGCCTCGGGGCTCACTTGCCGCGCCCGCGGGCTCGGCCCAACGTCTCCTCTTCATCTCCCTTTTCGGTGGTCCGAGCCACCAGGATATCTGGGACATGAAGCCGGATGCTCCCGCGGAGATCCGCGGCGAATTCAAGCCGATCCCAACGAATGTGCCGGGGATCGAGATCACGGAACACCTGCCCCGGCTGTCCCGCCTGGCGCACCTCTACTCCCTCGTTCGTTCGATGACGCACCCGGACAACGGACACGGGAGCGCGATGTACACTGCCTTCACCGGCTTCCCGCACCGCTTCCCAAATACCAACCCCATCCCCAGCATCGACGACTCGCCGTCGTACGCCTCGGTGGTCTCGCGACTGCGACCCCTGAAGACCGGCACTCCCCAGTTTATTGTGGTGGGCGGCACCCAGTTCGTCTGCGGCAACCAGATTCCCGGGCAACGGGCGGGCTGGTTGGGTCCGGCGTACGAACCGTATGTCATTAACGGCGATCCCAATCGCGAGGGGTTTCGGGTTCCGGAATTGACGCCCGCGCCGGAGATCGGCGCCCTGCGGCTGGATCGGCGGCGAGGGCTCATGAACGCCCTTGACGGCGCCACGCGCCTCTCGGAGCGCTCGGATGTGGCGGATTCGCTGGGGGTTGCCCAGCGCGCCGCGTTCGAGCTACTCGCCAGCGAACGCATTCGCGCCGCTCTCGATCTGGGTCGAGAGCCCGTAGCCGTGCGGGATCGATTCACTCGAAGCACCTTCGGACAGAGTCTGCTGCTGGGCCGCCGGCTTCTGGAAGCCGGCGTGCCCTCCGTCACGGTGAACTGGTCGACGGGCGGACCGTGGGATACCCACGGCTCGAACTTCACCAGCCTTAAGCAGAAACTGCTGCCCGCATTCGACGCCACCTTCAGCGCACTGCTCACCGACCTTCACGAGCGCGGCCTGCTGGACTCCACGCTCATCATCTGCACCGGCGAGTTCGGTCGTACGCCCAACATCAACAAGGATGCGGGTCGGGATCACTGGGCGGGAGTCTACACCACGGTTCTGGCCGGGGGCGGCATTCAGGGCGGACGGGTCCACGGGACCAGCGATGCTCGCGCGGCGTATCCCGCTTCCGATGCGGTGGGGCCCGCGGATGTCTCCGCGACGGCGTTCCACTGTCTCGGGATTTCACCCGAGTCGGAAATCCTGGATCGAACGGCGCGCCCGCAGCGGATCAGCCGGGGAGAGCCGATCCGCTCCCTGCTCTAGGCAGGCCGAGAGAGCGCCCTGCGGCGGGAGAGAATCTCTCGGCAGCGCTTGCTCGCCTGAAGTCCTCAGACGAGCTGCGGATGACGCACAGATGGCGCGTCATAGTCCGTGGGATTGAACGAGTTTCGATCCGAGCTTGAAGGGCGGCCTAGCTTCACGATTGGACCTCCGCCGAAAACGGGCCACGCCAAGTCGGCGCAGCCGGTCGTACGTCTATGGGCCCCAGATTGCCATCCAACCCCAGCCGGCGAATCGGAGCGATACGCTTGCTCCACGCTCGCATACAATGACCGAGGGGTCCACGGGAGGTTGCACGGCGATTACTCTCAAATCATATACTAGATAGTATATGATTGTGAAGTAGATTCCCGCTCTGACGGAGAGAATCTCGGTTCATGCCCAAACGGCAGTACGGACAGTTTTGTGGTCTGGCGCGAACGCTGGATCTGGTGGGAGAGCGGTGGTCGCTGCTCATCGTCCGGGAACTGCTGACGGGACCCAAGCGATTCGGCGATCTGCTGCAGTCGCTTGTCGGCATCGGCCCCAATCTGCTCTCAGGTCGGCTCAAGGAACTGGAAGAACTGGGAGTTGTGGAAAAGGGGTTGCTGCCTCCCCCTGCCCGAACTCAGGTGTACCAGCTCACGGAAGTCGGACGGGGGCTGGAGCCGGTGATCGTGTCGATGGTGCGATGGGGACTTCGGTTCATGGGTCCCTGGGATGGCGAAGAGCGGTTTCAACCGGAGTGGCTCGCGATCGCCATGAAGGCCGCGTTCCGACCCCATGTGTTCCCCGATGTGAGCGAGACCTACGAGTTCCGGATTGATGATGTCGTTGTCCACCTGCGGGTGAGGGACGGAACCATTGAGACCGGATACGGTCCGGCGCCGGATACCGTTGCAGCCATCACGGCGGATGTGTCCACGTTTCTTCAGGTGGCGAGCGGGAAACTTCCGACGGATGAGGCCGTGCGAGCGGGCCGGATGGAACTCTTTGGGCCGATGGACGCCATCGGACGGATGGTTGCTCGGTTCAACATCATTCGTTATATGAACCCGGAAGCCGATCCCGTCGCCGGTCTGCCCACCGGCGCCTGAGGAAACTAACTGGAGGCGGAGAACAGATCGTGAGATGGCCAGCTCTTCACCTCGCGTGCGGCGTCGTGCAGCAGCTTGTCGAGGGCTCCGCCATCTACTCGGGCGTTGAAGGCCGCCGCCCAGACGAGCCCTGAAGCAAGCCGAACCAGGATCGCGCCCGTGCCCGGCATCCCGCCGAGGTGCCACGTGTTGCGTGCGCCGCCGGGGAGGCGCCTCACGCTCCAGCCGCAGCCGTAGTAGACCGGCGCCGGATCCCCCTCCGGCGTTCGTCCGAGTGGAGCGGGCGGACGGTCGAAGAGCTGCTCCACAGATCGCCTCGAAAGGAGTGGGTAGTCGCTCCGCTCCACGGCGCTTCCCAGGCGGACCAGGTCCACCATCGAGGCGATCCAGCCTCCATGGGCATCCATCGTTTTCGGGGAGGCAAAGGCGTAGGGCAGCGGGACTTCCCGTTCGGGATCCTGGGAGAAGACGTTTCTGCCTCGGCGGCGATCCGGATCGTAATACGTGACCTCGCCCTCGGCCTGCTCGTTCCGTCGGCCCCCGCCGATCCGCATCCGTCGAATGCCGGCGCGGGCCAGGATTCGGCGGCGGACATAGGTCTCATACGGCTGACCGGTCGCCTTTTCGATCACCCGGCCCAGGACGCAGTACCCGAAGTTGGAATAGGCTTCCTTCGTGCCCGGGTCGAAGTCGAGGCGACGGCCGAAGGACCATCGAAGCAGTGAAGCATGGTCGGGTGGAGACGGGATCCTCAGATCGGATGCCACCTGAAAGTGCTGAAACATGAGATCGACCGAGCGGGACCGATCCCACCCGCCGCTGTGGTGGAGCAGATGCTCGACGCTGATCGAGTCGATACGGGGGTCGATGGACTTACCGGTTGGGAGGTAAGGGTCGATCTCCAAGAAACGCCGCACTGGCGTCGACATCTGAACCTTGCCCGTCCCGTCCTCCAGGAGCGCCACCATCGCGAGACCGGTGATCGGCTTGGAGACGCTGGCGATGCGGAAGAGGGAGTCGGGCATCACCGGCGTTCGCCGCTCCACATCGGCCCAGCCGAAGCCACGAGCATAGAGCAGCTTGCCGTGCCGCGCCACCGCCACGGCGCCGCCGGGAGCCTTCTGCTCCCGGAGGTACCGTCCCAGGCGCTCGTCGAAGGACGTCATCTCGGGAACGGCTTGTCCGGATGGAGCCGGCATCTCATCGGCCCGTGCGGAGGTCACGAGGGGCGCGGGCAGTGCGGCGAGGAGTTGTCGACGGTTCAGCATTCGTGGATATCCCATTCGTGAGATGCACACGGCGAGGAACTTATGCGTCGGGGAAGAGATCCTCCACGCCGCCGTCCATCCAGGTCAGTCGACCGTGCAGCAGTCCTTCGCCCAGAAGGATCTGGAGCGACTGCACCCCGGTGAGTTGGGAGCCCGTGCCGTCCGGTTTCAGGCCGAGTTCGATCCAGGCCCCTTCCAGACTGCCGGACTCCTGGCAGGTGATAGAGATTCTCCGGCCCTTCGCCACCACTTCTACGGTGGAGGGGAACAGGTCGTGGTGCTGCTTGACACGATCCCCCGCAACGGTGTTGACGTATCGGGTGAGACCGGCCTGCACCTCGTCGCGAGACATGGGGCTCGTCCCGACCTGGAGGTGAACGAGCAGGCTCTCCACCTCTTCCTTGGGCACATACCTCTCGTTGAGGAACAGGAAGAAATCAAGCGGATCGCTCTTGGTGATGATGAGCTGCACCAGCCCACCGCCGAGAATCTGGGCTCGGTCGGCGGCGGTGGGCTGGGTTGGGAGGGCTGGGGGCTGCTGTCGGCCGAACACGGTTGGAGTGAGTCCCTTCAAACGAAGCTGTAGGTGGCAACCTCATCCGCCGTCAGCCAATGGGGCTTGAAGAGCGTGACATAGCCCTCCACCACATCGTCTGCGGCGTTGATGTCCAGGTAAAAGTCGATGACTCGCTGGGTGATGTTTCGCCCGTTGTAGAAGAGCTGGGTGTATTCGACATCCCCGCGAGGATGCGGATTCTCCAGAATCACGTGGTGACCCGGGAACACGATTTCGATCCGGGCCGGCAGCACCGTCTGCGCCAGCCCTGGATTCTGTTGGGTTCGAATGATGGCGGTAAGTTCCCCGCCCAGTTCCACTCCGCCGTCGGCGGGATCTCCGAAGTCGTCTCGCCCACAGCGCAGCTCGATGAATAGCTGGACGGCGAGAACCTCTTCACCGTGATTGAAGAGCGACGTGCTGTTCCAGTCGCCCCCGGTCTGGAAGACGAGATGATTCACCCCCGACTACCGCCTTCTTCCAAACGATCCGCCGAAACTGCGCCCGCCGCCGAAGCTGCGTCCGCCGCCGAATGACCCGCCCGAACTGCTGCCGCCCCCGAAAAGTCCTCCGCCGGAAGATCCGGAACTCGACGATCCGCCGCCGAACATCCCGCCGAAGAAGCCGCCCGAGCGGCGTCCGGAGCTGGGGGCGCTGGAGGTCGAGGATCCGAACGACGACGGCGAGGACGTGCCGGCGGAGCCGCCGAAACTCCCCCGAGTGCTGGAGCTGGTGGAGCCGAAACCACCCGTGGGCGCCGTGCTGGAGCCGAAGCCGCCGGTTCGGGGCGCGCTTGACGTGGTGGAGACCGGTCCGCCGAACGACCCGGTGGCGCCGTCCGAGCGACCCGCTCCGAACGAGCCGGTCCCCCGCGTCGGGGTCGATCCGAACCCGCCGCCGGGGCGGGTGGAGCGAGACGAGCCGAAGCCCGAAGAGGTGGTGCGACCGCTGGTTCCGAAGCCGCCGCCGCCACTCCGGTTATAGGTGTACCGGTAGACCGGCCGCATGCGACTGTAACCCGGATTCGCCGTGTAATAGCTTCGGTAGGCGCCCCACGACGGGTAGATCGATGGGCCGATGTGAATGGAGTAGCCCGGCATCCACCCGAAGTGCATGCCCGGGGAATAGCCCCACCAACCGCCGTAGGTCATCATCCCGGGATACCAGGCCATCGCTACCCAGTCGGTCCAGCTCGGAGCCAGACTCACGTACATCGGGCGCTCGTAGCGGTGTTCCTTGGCGATGGGGTACCACTTGGCGTTTTCCGCCGAGGCGTTCTCCAGGAAGTCTTCCGAACCGAGATAGAGAACCGGGCCGTCCTTCTCGCGGACAAAGACCATTCGACCGTCTTTGGCTCGGCCGAAGCGCATCACCTGCAGGTTCTGGTTCTCGAACGGCACCAGCACGGTGTCTCCGCTCTGGGTGAAGAGTTGATAGCCGTTCAGGTCGAACGTGGCGCGGCGGATCGGAGCTTCCTGTTTCTCCGGCAATTCTTTCCAGTTGTAGGTATTCCCGGTCGGCGGGGTCTCTGACTGCGGCACGGCGACAGGCGGCGCCATGGCCATGGGTCGTTCACGCTTCTCCGCACACCCACCGAGGGCGAAAAGCAAAGCAGCGGAGGCCATCCAGGTAGCCGGCGTCATCATTGTCGAAAGCTTCATTCGATCCTGCGTCTGGGCCGCGAACGAGGCTGAACCGCGGCGCCCACGGGAATTGAACGTGGCGCAGCGCGGAACGGTACGCTTACCCCCGCGACCAGGGTGGAGCAAGCTGAACAATCTCATGGTACACCGGACAGTCCGGTCTGTGTGCTCCGGGCAGATATCCGGTGCTCAGAAGAAACTCGTTTACGATTTCGCCGCCTGTAAAGACGAAGGTCTTCTTGAAGAGACGCTTCCATTCGTCGAGCGTGAGGGGATGGTGGGTATCCAGCCAGCCACGGAAGGATCCGTGGGATACCCGAAGCGCCTGGATGCGCCGGGCGTTCTCGATGGCGGCGTTGACCTTCAGCCGATTGCGAATGATCCCTGCATCGGCCAGAAGCCGGGCCCGATCCTCCTCGGCGTAGGCCGCGATGCGATCGATGTCGAAGCCTTCATACGCCTTTCGGAAGTTGTCCTTCTTCTTCAGGATCGTGAGCCACGAAAGGCCCGCCTGATTGATCTCCAGGCAGAGGCGCTCGAACAACAGGCTGTCGTCTTGAAGGGGGAAGCCGTATTCGGTGTTGTGGTACTCCCCGTGAAACGGGGTCGTCGCCATGTCGCAGTAGCTGAAAGCAGGAGCGGAGTCGGACATCGCGTTCAAGCCGTTCCGTGACTAAAACCAGGGCAGAGTCCGAGAGTAACCGCTACACCGTGCCCGGCTCGTGATCTTGGGACTCCCATCGGTCCCACACCTTGTTTGGCGGAACGTCCTGGATTCACCCTCCATGGAACAGCCTTCGTAACACCATCGATTCGGCCAGCCCCGCAGGGCTGGGCTTCCGCCCTGTTGGGTTACCTGTTCGTGTCCAGGATTGCGGTCACCCGCTTCGGGTTCCTGGTCGTGGTGTTCTGGACGAGATTGATCACGACCTCCGGCCGACTCCGCAGGAGTGTTCGGAAGAACCTGCGCCGGCGCGCCAGATCGCTGCGAATGGTTCCCCACTCTGTGAGTGCGAGTGTCCGCCCCGTGCAACTTCTGTGGGAACGACGGAGGGCGCCGACAGCGCCGCACCCAAAGGCGCCCAAATCCATCTGGTTTCCACAGACGCACCCCACGTCCATCGTCATCCTCGGGCTCGACCCGAGGATCCCGCGATGGGAATACACACGCGGGCCTCGCCAGGCCGGACGATGCGTCCGGTTGAGCACCGGCGCAGAGGGAGACACTCCCATTTGACAGTAGAAACACCCTCGAAAGAACGGGAGGGCGAGGCCATCAGTACCAACAAATTCCGTCTCAAACGTATTCATGCCGCTCGGGCTCCTGATGCCAGAAGGGCGTTGAGACGGTCTTGCTGTTTTCGTTGCGGCGAGCCGCGTTTGTGCCCGGAGTAAATGGCTCGCCGTTGCGGCGGCCATTCCGGTGGCAAGTCGTATCGTTTGGTACGTGGTCGCGGGACATCGTACTCGATCCCGCGGAACGGTCGGATGAACCCGAGGTGCCGCCCGTCGCGGATGAAGCGCTCTATCCCGTCCACCCCAGCGCTGAGGTACTGGGGTAACCACCTCAGCATCAACTCCACGGAGACCTCGCAGCACGGGACACCGGCTTGTTCGGCGATCTCGAACCGCAACACCTGGACGACCTGGGCGAGGAACAAGGTGGCGAAGAGTTGGTGCTGGATCACGTTGGCGTGGGCGCTCCAGATCAGGTGCAGGTTCAACTCGGTCTTGCAGAGCTTCAACGCCATCTCGATGTCCCAGCGCCGTCCGTAAAGCGCCGCCAGTTCCTTCGCGGGCAGCTCCCGGGGATCCAGTTGGTTTGTGACGTAGCGCCAGGTCTCGTCTTCCGGCGAGTCTTTTCCGGGGAACTTGCGCCGCGTGATCTCCACCAGACGCACGGGATACGCGGCCTGGCAAGCGCCCGTTCCTTTCGTGGCCCCCAGATAGACGAGCGACTCGCATAGCCGCACCCGGGCGTTCTTGGACGTGCAGATCTTGTGGATCTCTTGGCAGGTGACTTTCTGGGGCAACCTGCTGATGAAGTAGAGGGTCCTTTCTTGCAGCGCGTCCAGCCACGCAAACGAGAAGTATCCCAGGTCGAAGATCAGCAGAGACCGTTGGGGCAGGCCCTGGATCAGTTCCAGGGCAGCGGGCTTCTCGTTCTGCATCGAGTTTTCACTGAATTTCACCTTGACCCAGAGTTGGCGTTGGAGGTCAAACAAGCAGCCCACGGCCCCCGCGAGCAAGTCATGGTGGCCCTTCGGCAGATCCCGCATCAGCTTGAGGCGACTGCACAC
The DNA here is from genome assembly GCA_005798285.1 of Actinomycetota bacterium. Lineage (GTDB taxonomy): Bacteria > Armatimonadota > SYMT01 > SYMT01 > SYMT01 > F1-80-MAGs030. The sequence goes on along the minus strand of SYKE01000018.1, from coordinate 1,283 downwards.
CGGGTCGAGCACGGTCTGATCCAGCGCATAGATACCCGTAGCGAAGGCAGGCGACTTCACGGCTCGGCCAGCCTTCAGGAAACCGGTGAACCGAGCCGTCAGTTGCTCGAAGCAGTGACTGAACGCCGAGGGCGGCATGCGCGCTAGGCGCTGGTAGATGGCCATATCGGACAATTTGGCGAGCCGAGGGTCCCCGGAGGCGTCGCTAATGACAACGCGCCAGACATCCAGTTGGGACTTGAATCCATGCAGCATTGCCTGCAGGACTGCGCCCCAGAGGCGTTGGGCGGACACGAGCGGAGGGCGGCCTCGGCCCCGTGGGCGCTCGGACTCGGGGCACTGCTGGAGCAGCACAGGGATCCGATCACGGAGTAGGACAGCGATCGAGTTGGCGGCGTCACCCGGTCGGGCGAGCCGGTCGTGAGCATGAGCAGGGCGTCGTTTGGTGGGCATACCAGGATTACGCATGCCAGCGAAAAAAGATTCCCAACCACGGCTTTTTCAGGTGATCTGTTGAAATGAGGCGAGAGACTAAAGGAAAAAGTACATTGTAAGGATTAATTTGTTGAATCAAATGGGGCGAGGCTCCGTCCGAGCCGCGAACCGTCACCAGGGTCCATCGCCGCCGAATTGGGGTCGCCGTAGCCGATTGATGAGACGGCGGTGGCCTCGCTCACCAGGCTGCCTGTCTTCGCTTCGTTCTGTGGCGTGGACCAGGAGGGCGGGACGAACGCGCAGGGGTCGCCCGGGATTGAAATCCCGGGCTACTGCGTGAAAGCCCTCCGGGCTGAGCGGGCGCGTCCACTCTGCCCGCTCTTGTGGGGTCGCGCCGAAATCCGCTCGCCCCGGTGGGATGAACAGAACCATGAGGCTGGGCCGAACGTGCAGACGCCGCCCGGGATTGAAATCCCGGGCTACTTCGTGAAAGCCCTCCGGGCTGAGCGGGCACTCTCGCGCAGCCAGCGACATCGAGTCCGACCCATCGACTCCACCGTCCTACCTTCGATCGCACGGACGTGCACCATTCTTGGGAACTGGTGGGGAGGTGCGAACTGGACCTGAGGATGATCGCAACCCCAGTGGTGACGGCGCCCGCCTCGACCCGGGAGCGCAGGCATCCTGCCGGCTCCGTGCGCGCCAACACAGCGCCGAAGGCAAGACTGTGTGAAGCGCCCGTACCCTCACGCGCCAGGCTCACGATCGTCATTCCCGCAGATGTGGCGCCAGGCGCGCGACCTGCGCACAGAACGGGACCCCATTCAGTGCGACACGGCGCGCAGACG
>SYKE01000174.1 GCA_005798285.1 Actinomycetota bacterium | reverse complement strand
CTACTCGCCACTCACTGCTCGCTTCCCTGCACACGATGAAACGCTTCAGTGACAGAGTCGGACAGATCGGGGTATAAGGCATTGGGATGTACCGCGACGCACTTCGAACTCGGTGGCTGGCGCTTCTGGCTGTGATGCTTTACAGTCTGACGCCGCTGTCGCTCATGGCGGCCTCGGCCGGCGCGAGTCCGGCTGCCTGTCAGGCGGGGCAGGAGCATTCGTGCTCGTGCCGTCCGGATCCTCACGGCGCCACAGCCTGCTGTTGTGAGCACGGAGGCAACCCGGAGTGCAACATGCGCTCCACCTCGTGCAGCGACTCGGTCCCCGTCGGCGTGACGCTTCGTGTCTTCTGGAATCCCGTTGCCGCCGTCACTCGGCCCGCAATCCCCGCGGCGCCTCAGCGACTCTCAAGCCGCGCTCACCGGGACCGCGGCTCGCTTCGTCGCGTCGCTTCCGAAACCCCCACCCCACCTCCCCGCCGCTCCTGATCGGCAGTGGCGAGGCTCGCGTCTCGTCTTCGGGCCGGCCGGAGTCGGTCGGACGCTCTGCTTCGGAGTGTTCCGCCACGATTGCGGGATCGGCCAGGCGGCTCGGCGCCGCATGAAGAGTCGGGCTCGGCGATGTGAGAGCACAACCCGCATGCTTCCGGCGGATGGGTCGAAGGCACTTCTCGCGCCGGCTCGTGGAACTCTCTCCTCAGCGGGATGAGAGGCCACGGTCAGGAGTGTGGTAGGCGTATTCAGGAGTGTGTTTGGGGATCTCCAGGGGCCGCGCGCCGGCAGGCTGATTGACCTTCTGTGGTTTCTCACGATGGTCGAAGCTGGCTTGCCTGGGAGCAAGACGGCTTTCGACTGGCGGAGACGGAATACGGTGCGGCTGCTCCTCGCCGCATCATCCGTCTCACCGCCCCGGAGGCCAGTGCGGGATTTCCCGCACTGGCGCTGGGGAGCGAGGGCGCGGTGTTGGCCGCCTGGCAGCAGCGAGCGTCGGATGATCGCCGACAGATCCGAACGATGGCCCTCAGCCCCGCCGACCGGGCTCGGTGAGCCTCGCAGTTCGCTCGGAGTCGGCCCCGGGCCGACTCCGAGCCTTGCCGCAGGTCAGTGGGCCGAGTTCTCGGTCGGTTCCGGCCCTGCTGCGGCGGCCTCGGACGACTCGACCGGTTCGGCCGGTTCGGTTGGGAACGCCGGATCTTCTCCGCGTGGCCGCAGTTCGCCGCTGACCATCTTATAAAGAAGAAGCCGGCACTCCAGGGCGCCGTTGAAGAGTGGGATCCGCCGGGTCGGCTTGAGACCGATGCGGCGCGGCATCTCCGGATCTCCGCTCAGGAAGGCGCAGGTCCAACCCGCGAAGCTGCGCTTCAGCGCATCCCCCAGCTTCGGGTAGAACTCCTCCAACTGCTCCTGCTCTCCCAGTCGAACGCCATAGGGCGGGTTGGTCACCATCACCCCCGTCTCCGCAGGCTTCGAGAGGCGCAGGATGTCCGCCTGCTTCAATTGCACCGCCTCGCGGAGACCGGCCGCCTCCAGATTGTGAACCGCGGCACGGATCTCAGGGTGGTGCAGATCGCTGCCGAAGATGGGAAGCGGTCTGGGCTCCAGCGCCGCCGCCAAGGCCTCGTTTCGCATCCGCTCCCACAGGCCTCGCTGAAACCCGATGAGGCGCTGAAAGCCGAACTCCCGAGCGCCGCCCGCGGGGATGTTCAGCGCCATCTGCGCCGCCTCCATCAGCAGCGTGCCGCTCCCGCACATCGGATCCAGGAACGGCATTCCAGGTTCCCAACCGGCGAGCAGGATCAGTCCCGCAGCGAGGTTTTCCTTCAGCGGCGCCTCATTGGCGGACTGACGGTAGCCGCGCTTGTAGAGCGGCTCGCCGGATGTGTCCACGTACAGCGTGATGGCGCGGGCATCGAGGAACGCATGCACGCGGATCTCCGGCTGCTCGGTGTCCACGCTCGGCCGCATCCCGCAGCGCTGGCTGAACCGGGCGCAGAGGGCGTCCTTGATGTGGACCGTGATGTACTCGAGGCTCCGCAGCGGGGAGTGGATCGCGGTGACGTAAACCCGGATCGTCCAGCGGGGATCGAACCACTCCCACCAGGGAAGCTGAAAGACGGCCCGGTGCACATCGCTCTCGGTCCGGTAGCGCTCATGCCCCACCCGCCACAAAACCCGAGTGGCGATGCGGCTGTGGAGATTAACGCGGTAGCAGCATGCCCAATCGCCCGCGAAGTGGGCGCCGCCGGGAACCGTCTCGATCTCGCCGGCGCCCTGAGCGGCGAGTTCGTTCGCCAGGCACTCTTCCAAACCCCTCGGACAGGGGGCGAAGTAGCGCTGAAGGGTCGAATCGGAGCGAGCCATCCATCCTTCTTCCACCGCGCCCGACGTTCGGCCGGCGCGAGAGAACGGCATTTTGCGCCTTCCTTCGGCAATGCGCCAGTCCGGAGGCCGGAAGCGCCGCGCCGGGACGGCCCACCCGGAGGGCTTCAGGCGCCGGCGGAGAGGGAGAGCACCTCGCGCACCGCATCCTCCACGGCGCGGGTCTGGCCCTCGATCGCGCGGATGGAGCTCCGGAACTCCTCCTCGCGAGGCGACCTCAGCTCGACCGGCGCCGCCTGCAAACCGGCGAGGCTGCTCTGGAGCGAGGCAAGGGTCTGGCACAGCACCTCTTGCTGGGCCTCGATCCGCTCGACGACCGAGCCCACGGCGCGCCCTCGTTCCAGCCGGCGGCGGCAGAGTTCCAGACTCTGTTCGAGAACGGCGCGCGTGGCGGGATCGCCGGTCGCGGCGGCCCGACGCGCGAGCGCCGTCGCCTCTGCTTCCACCTCCGCCACCGACGCGCCGCCGAGCACGGCCCGCACCGAATCGGACTGCTCCTGAAGCCGCCGATACGCCGCCACCAGGGCGTTCATCTCGGTGAGGAGATCTGCGGCCAGCGTTTCCCCCAGGTCGTCGGCGTTCTCCATCAGCCGCGCGACGGAGTCGAGGTAGGTCCGTTCGAGGCGGGACAGGGCCGGATCGGCGGCAAACCCGCGCAGTTCCTCGGCGGTGAGGCTCTCGCGGAAGCGGAGCTCTCCGCGCCGCTGCAGGCGCACGGCGGCGGCAGCGGACGCCGCGATGATGGCCATTCCCAACCCCAGGCCCAAACCCGAAGCGGGATTCGCCGCGGTCAGCGAGAGAGACAAGCCGGCCGACAGCGCCAACCCGAAGGTCAGCACCATTCCAGGTGTCCGCAGCAGCAATCGGCGGCGGGCCGCCAGCGGTTTCTGCCACGAGGCCTCGATAGCCTGAGATCCGGCGGGCGAATTCCCGCCGACACCGGTGAGTCGGGCTTCAATGGCCGCAGCCAGCACGGGATCGAGCTGCTTCAAGGCGATGGAGCTAAAGGCGCCGATGGAGAACCTCGCTGGGCACGGCTCGACGAAACGAAGTAACGGCAATTTCGCCGCCGCACCGATCAATCCCTGTGGGACGTGCGCTGCGGGCGATCACCGCGTCGTGAGGAGAACCTTCGCCGTCTCCTGACCCGCGAGGGTTTCGAACGCGGTCTGGATTTCGGCGAGGGGGAAGCGATGGCTCACCAGCAGCTCCCGGTTCGAGAGGCGGCGGATGACCTGCAGCAGCCGCGGGAATTCCGCGAGATTGTAGTGCCACGAGCCGATGAGCGTGAGACCCTTGCGGATGAGATCGGGGCTGATCCGGATCACGGTGTCCTGGCTGCACTCGCCGACGAAGGCGATGCGCCCCTTGCGCCGCACCGAGTCGATGAGCAGTCGGTGCGCGGCGGGGGAGCCGGAGCAGTCGACCGCGCAGTCGATGGGCGAGTTAAGAGCTCGGAGCCGCGCCGGCGTCTCCGGGTCCGACGGATCGAACACCTGCTCGGCGCCCAGTTCGCGGGCCCGTTCGGCGCGAAACGGATTGCTCTCGACGGCGAGAACGCGAGCGCCGCGAAACACAGCGTTCGCCACGGCCCCGAGACCGACCGGCCCGAGTCCCGTGATCAGTACCGTCTCGTGGGCTCGCAGTTCGATCCGCTGGAAGGCGCCGAAGGAGGGTCCCAGCGTGCAGAGCGCGAGGGCCGCATCCTCATCGGACACGTCGGGTGGGATGCGCGAGAGCAGCCAATCCGGCTTCAACAGGTACTCCGCCATGGTGGCCGAGCCTTCCCGACTGCCCGTGAAGGCGGCCGGCGTCGGACCTTCCTCGCAGTGGATGTGCTCCCCCTGCACGCACACCGGGCAGCTCCCGCAGGCATAGAGCGGCTGCACCACGACGCGATCTCCCACCCGCACGCGGCCCGGCTGAGCCGTCTCCACGACTTCGCCCACGGCCTCATGACCCAGATACTCTCCCGGCGTCCCCGCCAGCCACTGCTTGTACTCAGTGCACATCGGCGCCACGGTCACCCGCACCAGCGCCCAGTGCTCCTTCGGCGATGGGACCGTCGTCTCGACCAGCTTCGCTTCCCGAGCGCCGGTTATCACAGCCCGCAGCATGGCATTACCCCTCTCCTCATCACCGAACTATGCCGAAGTTCAACCTCCGGCGGTTTCCATCCTGGCTTCCATCCCGGCGTCCGGCCCGGGTTGAAGCCCATCCGGCGGAACAGACGCATCCGATCACGGCTCGCCGGTCTGCAGGGCGGCTTTTCTGGGGACGGGCGGGGCGTCGGTGGTGGGAAACCAGCGGCTCAGATCGGCCTTTACCGATGCGAGTTCCGGTCGGGATGCCAGGTTGGTCCACTCGTTCGGATCGTTTGTATGATCGTAGAGTTCCTCGCCGCCGTCGCGATATCGGATGTAGCGCCAGCGCTCGGTGCGAAGGGCGTGATTCCCCTGCTGATGGGTGGTGAGGGCGGGGCGCTCCCAGCTTCGCCGGGGATCGCGAAGGAGCGGGGCCAGGCTGGCGCCGTCGAGGTTCGGCGGTTGAGGCAGGCCGCAGAGCTCGGAGAGCGTGGGGAAGAGATCGATCAACCCGACGGGCCGCACGGTGCGGGTTCCGGCCGGGGTGACCCCCGGCGCCGCGATGATCAGCGGCACCCGGGTGGAGCGCTCCCAGAGGGTGAACTTGTGGAGCGCCTGCTTCTCACCGAGGTGCCAACCGTGATCCGACCAGAGCACCACCACCGTGCTCCGCGCTGCGGGGCTCCGGTCGAGGGCATTCAGCAGCCGGCCCACGAGGGCATCGCAGTAGCTGATGTTGGCAAGATACGCCTGAAGCATCTGGGGGTACCGACCAGCGGCTCGAACCACCTCCAGATCGCCCCGCCGCTGCGCCGCGAGGCGCTTCCCCGTCTCCGGCAGATCCGCCAGATCATCGGCTCGGGTCGGCGGCGCTGTAATCGTATCGGGCGGGTAGAGATCGAAGTAGGCCGGGGGCGCATACCAGGGCAGATGGGGGCGAAAGATTCCCGTCGCGAGAAAGAACGGCTGCTTCGGCGGGTTCTGCAGGAAGCGTCCGGCCCACTCGACGAGCCGATCGTCGCCCAGTTCCGCGGCCGGTCGGTCGAGCGGCCCCCAATCGAACTCCCCGGGATTGAGCGGCGGCTTCTCCATCGCCTTCACCGAGGGCAGGCCGTTCAGTGGGAAACCGGCCGGCCAGGTAAACCCCTTCGCAGGCTCACCCGTCGCCAACCTCGCCAGGTAGGGACTGTCGAAGACCTGATCGAAGTAGGCGTCCCAGTCGCCGCGGCGGTTGTAGCCGTTGGCGTGGTGGTAAATCTTGCCGCCGCCGGCCGTGTAGTACCCGTTTGCCTTGAAGTGGGAGGGGATCGTGGCCACGCCCGGCAGCGCCTCGTGCCACAGACCGCCATTGTCGTAGAGTCCCGTGCTGCTCGGGCGGCGACCGGTCAAGAGGGCCGTGCGGGATGGGTTGCACACCGGCGCCGCGCAGTGGGCGTTTGTGAAGAGCATCCCGCGCTTCGCGAGCCGATCCAGGTTCGGGGTCTTCACCTGAGGGTGACCGCCCAGGCAACCGACCCAGTCGTTCAGGTCGTCCACAGCGATCATCAGCACATTCGGCCGCCCGCCTTCCGCCGTCGATGCGCCGCCGCGAACACCCGCGACCAACAACAGGAGCGCGACACTCAGCCCTTGAAGCAGACGTCTCATGGGGGAACCCACCTCACTCGGGCCGGAGCTACTCCGCCGACCCAAACTCGACGATCTGTTCACCGGATGAAGGTCCTCTCACTCTTCCACCTCCGACGGGGCTTGTCTCCGAACCGCCGCCCGGGAACCCGACCTTCAGGAACCGGGGGAGCCCGCAGGACCGGCTCAGCCATCACGCGCCGCCACCGATATGTACGACGCGCCCACTGCGGCAAGCGGGAGCTTGAGGCTGAAAGCGAGGGTTATCACCCCACCCGTTTCTCCCCACGAACGTCACCCCCTGCTCTTCACCATCCTGGCATCCTGCTGGGTCATCCGAAGGCAGTGGCACACTCAGATCTGGGCCGGACTCCACTTCTCAGGGCGAACTAATGTGTAACCGTCCGCTTTGACGACTTTGTCGGGGAATTGACTGTGAGCCAGCTTCGCTCTCCCAATGGTGAAACTTCCGTGTGCAATGGCCTTAAGGTCCGCGGAATACCGACCCGGAGGGAAGGCGACTACCACTCGCTTTGCCGGAAAGGTCTGCCGGATTGCACGAATGGGAGCCGTGAGGTCGCTGTCCGCTGAGAGAAGTATCGCCGTGTCATAGTGGTCACCGAAACCGTCGCAGAGCATCTCTACGGCAATGTTCACGTCAGTCTGCTTCTCGTTCGGCACGCCAGTTGTCGCTCCACAACACAAGCAAGTGGCCGGGTTCACCTGGAACTTGCCGTAATAGATGCTCAGGTTCGGAAGAGTCTCAAGCGCCTCGATGAAGGTGCTTTGGCGGGCGCGCTTGTCCGGGGGCCCGCTCACCCTCGCCGTAAAGTACTTGATTTGCAAGAGTTGCTGGCGTGGATTGAGCAGAGATGTCCCCAGGGTGTGCAGGTTGAGCCACAGGTAACGCTGCAACTTCCTCGATCGCAGGCCAAAGTAGAGGTTGAATCCATCGACATAGAGCGTTACTCGTTCCACTTCACCCTCGTCCCATTCATTCATTCTTCCCGTCTTGACACAGCTCCGTAGCCTTGCTAGACTTCGGAGCTACAGCGCCAGCGAGAGTATCGCTGGTCCGACGCCCTCGGTGCAAGCCGAGGGCGTTTCTGCGGGTGAAGTCGCCCGCGAAGCACTCTGCCGCAGGAGCCGTCTGCAGCCGTCTCTTGTGGAAATGACGAAGAGGGATAGGTCGGCAGGCGTCCTGGCTCGGGTAAGCAGACAGCACTGGCGTCAGCCTCCAAACCCCTCAGCCTTGAAACTGGACCCTTCCACACCGGGCTGATACCCCCGCTCATTGGCGACGTTCCGCGCTTTTGCCTGATGGAGCTCCCTCGGGTGCAGGTTGCCTGTGCCCGCCTCAATACCGCGATGACCGAGGTTTCCAGGGCCGCCACGTCGGATCTCTGTGGGGGAGACCGGACCCCTCGAGCCGATCCGGCAGCGGGAGGATGGGGCCTTGAGTCGCACGAGAGTCAGTCGCCGGGAATGTTTGCTTGCGGGAGGCGCCGCGTGGGCGTCCGCGGCGGGTTTTGCGCCCGCGCTTGCCCAGGAAGGCGCGCTGGAGCTGAGTCCGGGTCGTGCTCATCTGTTTCTCGACGATCGTTCCATCTCGGGCATGGAGGGGGTTCGGCGACGAATGCACGCGCCCGAGAAGAAGGGCGCCGTCATTCGCAGCCCCCAGTCGGGCCGGACGCTGCAGACTCGCTCGGCACCCGTGTGGGACCCTGACCTGGGTGTTTTCCGCCTGTGGGTGCTCGGCGTTGAACGCTCGCTCTGGCGAAGCAGCGACGGCTTGAACTGGTCGCCCGAGCCGGAGCCCAGTTTGAAACTGGATCAGGTGCTCCGCGACGGCGCCGATCCGGAGCCCGCCCGCCGCTACAAGGCGGCCATCACCAACGGCGGCTTCGCTGTGAGCCCCGACGGACTCCAGTGGACGAAGCTCGATGTCCCGCCCGTTCGCAGTTCCGACGAGTCGAACTTCAGCTTCGATCCCGCGGAGGGTCGGTTCATCCACTCGGTGAAGCGCGGTGGGACCTTCGGGCGCGCCGTTGCGATCGCCACCAGCCGGGACTTTCGAACATGGGAGGACCTTGGCCTCGTCTTCCAGAGCGATGAGCAGGATCAGGCGTTGGGACGGGAGCGCATCGAGGCCCGCCGCGCGGACGCCACGCTGCAGCAGACCTTCTACCACGATCCGAAGTTCTACAAGGTCGATGTCTACAACATGGGCGTCTTTCACTATGAAGGGCTCCACATCGGACTGCCCGCGATCTTCCACTCCACGGGCCCCGTCCGCAACTATCCCAACACCGACGGCTTCCATGTCGTACAGCTCACCATGAGTCGGGATCTGAAGAGTTGGAACCGGCTGGGAGAGCGCGGCGTCTTCATCGGCCCCTCGCGCATTGACTCCGGCGCCTACGACCTCACCCAGATCCTGCCGCCCTCCGCGCCGGTGCGCCCCCCATCACGGCCGGACGAGCTCTGGTTCTACTACACCGGCCTCAAGTACCGCTCGACCTTTCATTGGGAAGGGACTTATCCCAACGGCCGGGCTATTCCGCGCGCAGGCTACTCGGATGACGTCGGCGGTGTTTGCCTCGCCGTGCTGCGGATGGACGGGTTCGTCTCGCTGGACGCCGGTGAACCGCAGGGCATCGTCACCACGCCGCCGCTCACCGTCAAGGGGCGAACGCTCCTGCTCAATCTAAAGGTTCAGGAAGGCGGCGAAGCCCAGGTGGAGGCGCTCGACGCCGGCGGTGCTGTCCTGGACACCTCTCAGCCCCTCACCGGCGACGGCATCCGCCTGCCCGTTGTCTGGAAATCCGGCGCCGACCTCACCCGCCTCGCCGGCCGCCCCACGCCCCCACAGATCCGCTTCCGCATCCGCCTCCGACAGGCTTCGCTCTATGCCCTCCGCACCACCGATCAGGGCGAACGCGCGGGGGTGCGATGACGTGGTAAAGGGGGAGGTGTCACGCGAAGCCGCGAAGCCGCGAAGGGGAGAAGAAGGGGAGAAGAGGGGGAGAAGAAGGGGATGATAGGAGGGGGGAGGTGGCACGCGAGGGCGCGAGGGCGTGAAGAAGAAGGGGAGAGAGGAACAGGGTGGGCACGCGAAGGGGTGGAGGCGTGAAGAAGCGTGATGGGGAATAGGGGTGCTTGAAGAAGCGTGATGGCGAAGAGGGATGCGCGCTTGGTGAAGATTGGTGGGGACAAGTGAGGGGCCGACGGAAGTGGACTGAACCGGAGGCTGTATCTCCGCAGGAGGGGCGCCGCCGGCTTGTTCGGATCGCTTGATTGGTCCGACGGCGATCACTTGCCTGGGTTTGGAGCAAGGGGATGAACGCGGAAGTGACGTCGGCGGAAGTCGTGGATGCGGCTTTTCAGCTTCACCGAGACCTGGGGCCCGGACTACTCGAGTCCGTTTACGAGGCCGTGCTCGCCAGGATGTTGGAGCAGCGCGGCCTCACTGTGGAGCGCCAGCGAGCGGTGGCTTTCGACTTCCAGGGCATGCACTTCGACGAAGGTCTCCGCGTCGATCTGCTCGTGAACGGATGCCTTGTTGTCGAACTCAAATCTGTTGAGGTGCTTTCGCCCGTTCACTCAAAGCAACTGCTCACCTATCTTCGCCTTCTCAACTTGCGGCTCGGGCTCCTCATCAACTTCGGCTCACCGACCTTCAAAGAAGGTATCAAGAGGGTCGTCAACGGTCACCACGACCTCGCATCCTCCCGTCTGCGACTAACGCCAGGATCCGCTCCACGGACTGGTTCCGTCTCCCCCGAAACAGTAAGACCAGGAAATCTCGATGGAGAAGGAACGCTCGATGGAGACTGAATCTCTGCCGGCTCCTTACAGTTGATCCACTTCCCAGAGCCCCTCTTCATCGCGCCTCCGGCGCCTTCAGGAGCCATCTCCCCCTTTCTCATCATCCCCTTCTTCTCTCTTTCTTTTCCCCCTTCCCCCTTCTTCGCGGCTTCGCGGCTTCGCGTGACACCCCCCCCTTCCCCCTCTACTTCGCGCCGCCGCGTGATGCAAGACTCGGACCAATCCCCCACTCCACCGTCCTAGAATTGACCGCCGACCGAAGATCACTCTGGCTCGCCGACGGCGAGTGGAGGGCGCCATGTTGCAAGCCGTCTTACCGCTCCTTCTCGGGCTCCTGCTTTTGCTCCAGGGAAGCACGAGCTTTCAGGCGTTCGGGATCCTGCGACGGATCGATGTGGAGAGACGAGTGCTCCACGTCTTTTCCAATGGTCAGGAGCGCATGGTTCCCCTCGCGCGTGGGGCGCGGATCCTGAACAAAGAGGGCAAGTCGCTCCCCGGCGCGCTGCTGGCCCCCGAACTCGCGGCGGGCGCTGAGATCACCGTCACCGTGGAGCGCGGCGACGCTGGGCCGCAGATCGCCGTCATTCGACTCGGACGTCAACCCCTGCCCGGGGAGACCATGCCCCGGACCTCGGTCGGACTGAAACCGCTGAGCGAGATGTCCGCCTCGGATCGCTACAAGGGCGAGGACGGTGGGCTCTACGGCGGCGGTTCCAACGTGCCCCCACCGGCGCTCCGAGAAGCCGCCCGCAAGGAAGCCGCCCGCATCGCGCCGCTGGATGCCGAGGGTCGCCCCTCGCCCGCCGGCGCCATCGGGCTCGTCTCCATCAGCATGTCGAATGCCACTCAAGAGTTCTCGATGTTCAAACAGATCGCCGACCGGGACCCCCGGAAGTCCGAGCGCCTGACCATCGTCGACTGCGCGCAGGGCGGACAGGCCATGGCGCAGTGGGTCGATCCCCAGGGGCGGGCGTGGCTGGAGGCGGATCGTCGGCTTCAGGCGGCCGGGGTCAGCCCGAAGCAGGTTCAGGTGGCCTGGGTGAAGCTGGCCAACATGGGGCCACGGGGCGAGCTGACCGAGCATGGCAAGAAGCTGGAGAGCGACACGCGGGCCGTGCTGCAAAACGCGCGTCGCCGCTTTCCCAATCTCCGGATCGCCTATCTGGGCAGCCGAATCTACGGCGGCTACGCCGGCACGCCGCTGAACCCCGAACCGTATGCCTACGAGTCCGCGTTCGTGGTGCGCTGGCTCATCCAGTCGCAGTCTCGCGGCGACGCCGAGTTGAACGCCAACCCTGAGCGGGGGGACGTTCGCTCCGCGCTGCTCCTCTGGGGACCCTATGTCTGGGGCGACGGCGTCACCCCCCGCAAGAGCGACGGCCTGATCTGGGAACGCGCCGACCTGACCGAAGACGGCACTCACCCCAGCCAGACGGGCCGCCGAAAGGTCGCCGACATGCTCCTCAAGTTCTTCGTGACTGACGAAACCGCCGCGCCGTGGTTTGCCCGGCCCGTTGGCAAGGGCGGAGCCGGCGGTTGATCACCGAATACCTGGCGTTTCTCCGAGCGCTGAATGTCGGCAGGCGACGCGTCTCCATGCCGGCGCTGCTGGCGTTGTTCGCCCAGGCCGGCATGACGGAGCTCCGCACAGCGCTCGCGAGCGGCAATGTCCGCTTCTGCAGCGAGGAGTCGGACCCGACCCGGCTCGAGAAGCACCTGGAAACCCACCTCCGCGCGGCACTGGGGTACGAGGTCGAGACATTCATCCGAACTCCGGCGGAAGTGCGGCAGTGTCTCGCGAACCTTCCGTGGGATGAGGCGACGTTGGAACCCGGCGAGACCGTGCTGGTCGTCTTTCTGAAGCAGCCCCCGGACGTGGAGCGCGCCGCCCGGCTGGCCCAGCACCAGTCTCCAGTGGACGAACTGCGCCTCCTCGGCCGCGAGATCTACTGGCGGGCCCGCGCCGGAGTCAGCGGCTCCCGCGTCCGCTGGCCCGCCCTCACCCGGGATCTCGGGGGTCCCACTACCACCCGCGGCGCCACCGCCCTTCGTAAGATCGAACTTCAAACCGACTGGTCATGATCGGGAGTGGGGATCTACCCGGATCGCCGCGACCCACCTCGCCGGTGGTCCATTCCCCACAACTTACGAGTGACGGTAGCAGGTGTGCTCCTCTATACTGGCTCCTATGCTGCAGCCCAACTCCTCTCGTCGTTTCTTCCCTCGCAAAACGGGGGACGCCAGTCCGCTCGGACAGCTCGAGAGCGCCGTGATGGACGTGGTCTGGTCGTCGGAGGGAAGGGTGCAGGTGGCGGATGTCCACACCGGCCTCCCTGCCGAAATGCGGGGCGCCTACAACACCGTGAAAACGACCATGGAGCGATTGGTGGAGAAAGGGATCCTCTCCCGCATCAAGCAGGGGAAGGCCTACCACTATCAGGCGGCGGTGACGCGAGAGGAATTGGAGCGACGGATCGTCTCCAGCGCTCTGGATCGATTGGTCGATCAGTTTCCGCAGGCGGTGGCATCCTTCTTCTCGCAGCCGGAGCACGATCTCTCCGAGGAGAAACTGGCTTTGCTGCTGGAGGCCGTGGAACGACGCCGGGAGAGCCCGAATGACTGATCCGCACATCGTCTTTCTCTGGCTCGCATCCGCCTACGCCGCCGTGGGAGTGGGGGTGCTCTCCGCATTGCTCACGCGGGCGTGGATCCGGCGTCGGGGAGGAGTTGCCACCGCCGCCGAATCTGCGTGGTGTGCTTTTCTACCTGCGGCAGCGCTCTTGCTGCTGCCGCTCTCGGCGCGTCATCCGCACCTCTTTCAGTTGCCCGATCTCCACACGGCATGGCATGGCTGGGAGCGCACGCTGCACGCGGAGCCTGCCGCACACGGCGCGCTGCACGCCGCAAACGCAGTGCTGCTCTTGCTGGGAGCCTTTTTCTTTGCCCGCACCGTTTACACGGTAGCGAAACTGCGGACGTTTGCGACGGCGGTGAGGTCTGCATCGGAGCTGCAGCCGGAGCCGTTCGAAGGCGCCAACCTCTACACCCTCCCGTCGTCCCGGCCCCTGTGCTTCACCATGGGGGTCTTCCGGCCGGCCATCTATGTGACCGCCGGACTGCGGCAGCAGTTGTCGCAGCGCGACTGCGCCGCGATGCTGGCCCACGAGTCGGCGCACATCCGACGGCGGGACAATCTGGTCAAGCTCCTCCTGACGTTGTTTTACGCCCTGTTCCCGCTGCCGGGCTGCGGCCTGCTCCTCAAGGATTGGCGCCAGGCCGCGGAGCGAGAGTGCGATGCGGCGGCCGCTCACCACGTCGGAAGCGCCGCAGACGTGGCGGCAGCGTTGGTTCGCACGGCGCGGGTGATGGCGCGATCGTCGACCGAGACACCGGGCGGCGCCTGCTTTGCCGCCTTCGAAGACGATCTGGACGGCCGCGTTCAGGCGCTGCTCACTTGCTCTCCCCTGGCTCCACGCCCCCTCCCACTGCGCCTCATGGCTCTCGGGATCGGGCTCATCCTCTCCACCGGTTCCTGGCTCCACCATGCAGTGGAGCTGTTCGTCCACCACTAATCTCCCGCGTTTCCCGCCGATCAAGAGAGCCGGTCCAATATGCTAGTGTCAGTCGCAGTAACGGTCGCTGGAAGCAGGAGGAGAACTGGGTCGCGTCCGGCTGCCCCGGCGCTCGATCTCATCTTGTTCCGGAAGCATCTGTTCCTGGCGTTGATCGGCATGGCGCTGGCGCTCCCCTGCGACGTTAGCGCCCAGGAAGCCGAGACGGGCCACATGCATGGCCCGGACGGACGCCACATTGCGGTTGCGGAGACGTTCGGGGCCACCACCGGCAAGAGCGTGCTCTCACACCATGACCTCAAGATCACCGACACCAGCAAGTTCAGCTTGAAGAAGGATGAGGGAGCTCTGGTGGAGGGCTGCGATGTTCATTCGATCATCCACAAGAAGGGGGATCCGAAAGCAGTCGCCCACCGAGAGCACAACACCTACGAGCCGGAAAACGGTGTCTACGGCTCCCACATGATGTACCGGGAACCCGGCGAGTATGTGATCATCGAAAACGTGACGATGCCCGGCGGAAAGAACTATGTTCTGGAGTTTCCGATCTGGGTTCCCGCAACCTCCGGCGGAAAGCCGGAGATTGCCCCATCCCCTCTCCTCGTTGGACTCGGCGCCATGGGAGCGCTGGCCGTCATCGCTGCGGCCTACGTGCTGGGCCGACGCAGCGGGCGCCGGGCGGCGGCCGGACTCTCCTCGCTCGCGCTGCTGCTCGGGGTGCTTCCCTTCTCCGGCGCCGTCGCTCAGGATGAGGAGACCGGTCACATGCATGGTCCCGACGGACGGCACATTGCCGTCGCCGAGACCTTCGGAACCCGTCCAGGGGACCCGTTGAAGGCCTTCCTGGGGCCAAACCGGGAGATCGAAGCATTCCAAACGAAGGACAATTATCGCTTTCGGCTGTCCATTGAAAACGAGGAGATGGCGCCGCCCGACCCGGATGTGGTATCGCTCTCCGCCGCCGCGGCAGCCGCAGTTGGGGTGGAGGTGGTTCCGGTCCGAAGCCGGCCGCTCGGAGGTGGAATCTCCGCGGTCGGGCTGGTGCGCCCGAACCCCAATGGTGAAGTGACGGTGAACTCCACAGTCCGCGGCCGTGTCCTGCGGATGAACGTGAACCCGGGTCAACAGATTTCACGCGGGCAGGTGGTCGCGGTGATTGAGAGCACCGAAATCGCGGAGGCGGGCGCTTCGCTCAGCCGGGCAGAGTCCCAGCAGCGGCAGTCGGACGCCGCCCACGCCAGTGCTCGGGCGGAAGTGCGCCGGATGCTGTCTCTGGTGGAGGAGTCGTCCGCCGGGTTGGCGCGGTCTCAGGCTCAACTTGCCGAGGCCGGAGCTGAGGTGGAGCGTGCCCGTTCCGAGCTGGAAATCTCCCGCGGGAAAGTGGAGAGCGCCCGCAAGACGGTTGCGCGGCAGCAGCAGTTAGTCGCCGCCGGCGCCTTCGCGCAAGGACCGGTGGAGATCGCCCGTGCAGCCGTTGCGGCTGCGGAGGGCGAGCTGCGGGAAGCGCAGACGGCGCTGGCGAATTATGAGGCTCAGGCGCGTCGGATGGAGCAGGGCTTCAAAGACGGTGTCGTGGCGCGGAGAGACCTGGAAACAGCTCAGACGGCGGCGATGCAGGGCCGGTCGCGGGCCGCCACCGCCGAGCGACAACTCCAGATCGTCCGAGCCACGATGAGTCGGGAAGAGCGGATCTTGCGGGAGAATCTGCGCGACAATCGCGAAGTGGAGACAGCTCGGGCCGAATTCGAGGCGGCCGAACTGGGGGTCCGCTCGGCGATGGCTGCGGTAGTCCGGCAGCAGAGGTCGGTAGATGCTGCGGAAGCTCTGGTGACGGCGCAGCGCCGCGCTCTGGAGTCCGCGCAGTCCCAGGTCGAGTCCGCCCGGAGCGAGGAGAAAGAAGCCGCCGCCGCCGCGGGATCCCGTCAGGCGGTACGCTCCTCCCGGAACCTGCTGCGGGTGTTGGGAGCCTCCTCGGGGGGCGGCAGCCAGCTCGCCGTGGCCGCTCCGATTGCGGGCGAAGTAGCCTCGCGCCCCGTCACGGCCGGGCAGGTGGTGGAGCCGGGTGAAGCGCTGGCCACACTCCTCAACACGCAATCGGTGTGGGTTGAGAGCGACGTGTTTGAGAAGGATCTGCCCCGTATCCGCCTGGGGCAGCGCATCGCCATCGGAGCGGATGCCGTGCCGGGCCGTACGTTCGAGGGAACCATCAGCTACATCGGCAGCGAGGTGAACGCCGAAACGCGGGCTGTGCGTGTCCGCACGGTGGTGCGCAACCCGGACAAAATCCTCAAACCCAACATGTTTGTCCGGGCCATCATCGCTTCGGGCAGCGGCGCTGCGTTGAGCGTCCCGCTCGAGGCCGTTCAGGAACAGGCGGGGGAGCAAGTCGTCTTTGTCGCGGAGTCGGCGGAGAGTTATCGCCGGCGGGTGGTCCGGCTCGGCCCGACTCTTGGAGATCAAGTCACCATCGAGGCGGGTCTGAAACCTGGGGAGCGCGTGGTGACCCGAGGATCCTATCAGCTTCTCGCGAAGGCCCGGAAGTAACCCGATGCTCAACCGAGTCATTCAGTTCAGCATCCACAATCGTCTCCTGGTACTCTGTGCCGCGGCGATGTTGTTGATCTACGGCGCCGGGATTGCAGCGGGGATGCCGGTCGATGTGCTGCCCGACCTGAACCGACCGGTGGTCACGATCCTTACCGAGGCGCATGGACTGGCTCCCGAAGAAACGGAAGCGCTGGTCACCTTTCCCATCGAGACCATGATGAACGGAGCCGGCGGGGTCGAGCGGGTTCGCTCTGCTTCCAGCGCCGGTCTCTCCATCGTGTGGGTGGAATTCGAGTGGGGCGCCGACATCTTCCGAGCCCGTCAGATTGTCAACGAGAAGCTCCAACTCGCTCAGGCGCGGATCCCGGGAGATACCCTGCCGTCGCTCGGTCCGATCTCCTCGATCATGGGGGAGATCATGCTGATTTCACTCTCGGGCGGCCATCCGGTCGAGGGCGCCCCATCCGCAACCGCCGTCACAGCCCCGATTGAGGTGCGTTCTCTGGCGGATTGGGTGGTGCGACAGCGACTGCTTGCGATCCCCGGAGTTTCCCAGGTCGTTCCCATCGGCGGAGGCACGAAGCAGTATCAGGTTCTCACCAATCCATCGCGCCTTCGTCAGTACGGCGTAACACTCGACCAACTCACCGAAGCGGTGAAGGGCTCAAATCTCAACACCTCGGGAGGGTTTCTTCAGAGCGGCTCGCGAGAGGCGGTGATCCGCATCATGGGGCGTGCGCGGACCCTTGACGACATCGGGAAGACGGTTGTCACGGTCCGAAACGGTGTTCCTGTCACCGTGGGCCAGGTCGCGCGAGTGGAGTTGGGACGCCCTCTGGCGAGGGGTGATGCGAGCGTGAACGGTGAGCCGGCGGTCATTCTCTCCATTCAGAAACAGCCCAACGCAAACACCCTGGAACTCACCCGAAAGATCGACAAGGCGCTCTCGGAGATCCAGTCGTCGCTGCCGCCGGATGTCCGAATCAACGCCGATCTGTTTCGGCAGTCTCACTTCATCGAGGCAGCGATCCGCAATGTCGAGGAAGCGCTTCGGGACGGCGCCCTCCTGGTGTTCCTCATTCTGATGGTCTTCCTGCTCAACTTTCGGGCAACGGCGATCTCTCTGACGGCGATTCCGCTCTCCTTTGTCATCGCGATGCTGGTGCTGAACCGGCTGGGCATCACCGTCAACACCATGACTCTCGGGGGACTGGCCGTCGCGATCGGCCTGGTAGTGGACGACAGCATCGTGGATGTGGAGAACGTCTTCCGCCGCCTCAAGGAGAACCGGCTGAAACCCAGTCCGGCCTCCCCATTGGATGTGATCTACCACGCAAGCGCCGAGGTCCGGAACAGCATCGTGTTCGCCACGATCATCATCGTGCTCGTTTTTCTGCCCCTCTTGTCTCTGGAAGGGATGGAGGGGCGGGTCTTCATGCCGCTCGGTCTGGCGTTCATCATCGCTCTGGCTGCGTCGCTGCTGGTGTCGCTCACAGTCACCCCGGCGCTGTGCGGGGTCCTGTTGGCTCGCACCACGCGGAACTTCGATCGTCGGTCAACAGTGGGAGCAAACCGACCGGATTCCGAGGACACCTGGCTGGTTCACCGCCTGAAGCGACTGGATGCACCCGTGGTTCGATGGGCCATCCGGCATTCGAACGGTGTCATTGTCGGCGCAGTCGTGATGGTGATTCTGGCGGGCTCGTTGTTCTCGGTGATGGGCCGCGAGTTTCTCCCGCCTTTCAACGAGGGCTCGCTCTCCGTCAGCGCGATCCTCCCGCCGGGAACCGGCCTGAATGAGTCGAACCGCATCGGGACAGCGATTGAGAACCTGCTCCATACGGTGCCCGAAGTCCAGCACACCGGACGCCGCACGGGGCGGGCTGAGATGGACGAGCATGCCGAGGGCGTCGGCTACTCCGAGATCGACGTGGGACTGAAGCCCTCCGGCAGGCCGCAGGCAGCGGTCCTGGCGGAAGTCCGTAAGAAGATGAACCTGATTCCAGGAGTCGTCATCGCCATCGGACAGCCGATTTCCCATCGGCTGGACCACCTCTCCTCCGGAGTCCGCGCCGCGTTGGCGGTGAAGGTGTACGGACCGGACCTGCACGAGCTCCGCCGTCGGGCAGAGGAGGTCCGAACCGTGATGTCCGGAGTGCATGGCATCGTAGATCTTCAGGTGGAGCCCCAGATCGAGGTTCCACAGGTCGAGGTGGAGATCGACCGCGACGCCGCGGCGCGGTACGGCCTCACTCCGGCCGCGCTGGCAGAGACCCTGGAAACCGCATTCAATGGGCACACGGTGTCCCAGATTCTCCAGGGTCAGCGCACGTACGACCTGACGGTGTGGTTCGATGAGGCCTCACGAAGCAACATCGACGCGATCCGGTCCACTCTCGTGAGCACCCCGGCCGGACCGCGGATCCCTCTCTCCCAGCTTGCCACGGTGCGAAAGAGCACCGGTCCAAACACCATCAACCGGGAGAACGTTTCTCGCCGGATCGTCGTTCAGGCCAACGTCCAGGGTCGAGACCTGAACAGCGTCGTGACGGAGCTGCAGGCCAAAATGAAGCAGGAGCAGACTCGGTGGACTCCCGGTTATTTCCTGGAGTACGGGGGCCAGTTCGAGAGTCAGCAGGGCGCCATGTCTCGGCTCCTCTTCCTGGGTCTCTTTACCGTGGTAGCCATACTGCTTGCGCTCTTCATGGCGCTGGGATCATGGCGCCTGGCGCTCCAGGTCATGATCAATCTACCGCTGGCGATGGTGGGAGGCGTGATCGCCGTGTTCCTGACGGGAGGGGTGCTCTCGGTGGCCTCACTGGTCGGCTTCATCACCCTCTTCGGCATTGCGACCCGAAATGGAATCATGATGATTTCTCACTACGTCCACCTCATGCATGAAGAAGGAGAACCGTTCGGCGAGACTATGATCCTCCGCGGGACGCTGGAACGGCTCGCGCCGGTATTGATGACGGCGCTGGCCGCCGCGCTGGGGCTCCTTCCCCTCGCGCTCTCCGTGGGCCAACCGGGAAAGGAACTGCTTCAACCGATTGCAGTGGTGATCCTGGGCGGTCTCATCAGCAGCACGCTGTTAGATCAGGTGGTGACTCCCGCGGTCTTCTATCGCGTGGGGGTGAAAGAGTTCGGTAAAGAGTCGCCCCGGGAAGAACCGACCGTGAACCGGCCGGCATCGCCGGCGCGACCCGTGACTGCGGTAGAGTGAAGTTCGTCCGGCCCGTCGGGGCCGAAAGGTAGCAGAAGCAGATGAAACAGTTTCGGATGGCCGCGTGGGTGGCTATCACCGTGGGGTGTCTGGCAGTAACGCCCGCTGCGGCCCAGAAGGCGCCGGCCGCGCCCACGAAGGTGAACGCGAAGAAACTCTCGTCGCTGGGCAACGGCCTGAAGTTCGCAATTCTGAAGCCCGGCAAAGGGAAGGTGGCCCAACACGGCAACGTGGAGGTGCACTACACCGGCTGGCTCCAGAGCGGCGGCAAGAAGTTCGACAGCTCCCTGGATCGCGGTCAACCCTTCAAGTTTGAGCTGGGGCACGGCGAGGTGATCAAAGGTTGGGACCAGGGCGTGAAAGGAATGAAGGAAGGCGAGCGGCGACAGCTTGTGATCCCTGCCGCGCTGGGATACGGACCCAGGGGAACTCCCGACGGCGTCATTCCTCCGAACGCCACGCTGGTGTTTGAGGTGGAACTGCTCAAGGTGCTTCCCGGACACGACCACTAGACGGGCGCCGCCGGCGAACGGGGATCCTCCTGCTTCGCCGGCGCTTCCCGGCCCCATCGGCACAGGGGTGCATCGAAATGCCGGAGCCAAAAGCAAAGTCAGCGAGCGCGGTCGGCGTCAAAGTGGCGTTGGCCGCGGCTGCCCGGCCTTGCTGCGGGCGGGCAGCAGGCGTCGGATAGCCGGCGCCGATGCTCTTGGCGCATCGGGAGCTTCTCAGTTCTGACGGTTGTTTCCTGGATTCGGCCGATTTCTGGCTCCAGAAACCTGGCGACATGATGAAATACCGCTTGACGGAGTTTCCTGCTTTGAGCTATTTTCTGTCTACAGAAAATGTCCAAAAACGCGAACCCACCGACTGAAAGAGAGTTCGCCGAGTGGCTTCGCGATGGTCGAGTTACTCTGGCTCCGGTCTCCGTCGAACTCCTTGATCCCGAGCCCGCTGGCGCACCCGGGCGGCGTCTGGATGCGCTAATCCGCCTCCACTGGGACACGATCGCGTACGACTTCGCGGTGGAGTATCGCCGCCGGGCCACTCCCCAGGCCCTGCAGGAGGGGATCCGGATGGTTCTCGCGGGCGACCGCCCGGCGGGCACTTACCCAATGGTGATTGTCCCGTATCTCTCCGAGAACCACTTGAACGTCCTCCAGCAAGCGGGCGTCAGCGGCGTCGACCTCTGTGGCAACGGAATCGTCAGCGTCCCCGGCCGGCTGCACGTCTACCGAACGGGACAGGTGAATCGTTTTCCGCACTCGGCTCCGATCAAGAACGTCTACCGGGGCGTCAGTTCGACCGTTGGGCGGGTCTTTCTGACGGAGCCTGGCTTCGAGTCGGTTACCAGGGTTCGGGATGCCGTCTGGAGACGCGGCGTGGATGTCTCACTCCCTACCGTTTCCAAGGTGTTGAAGGTGCTCCAGGAAGACCTGATCGTGAGCCGCGACGGAGGTGAGATCCGACTGCTCCAGGCCGAGAAGCTCCTTGACCGGTTGGCGGAGAACTTCAAGGCGCCCGAAGTCCGGCGCTGCCACCGTGCCAGGACGCCTTGCGACCGCGCCGAGCTACTTCAGCGGCTGAATGAGCAGGCGGGCCGATATGAGGTGCACTGGGCGCTCAGCGGCATCGGCTCGGCCCCGCGCTACAGCGTTAGGGCTGCGCCCGAGATCCTCTCCATCTACTGCACGGACCAGCATCGCCTCCTCACGGGGATCGAGGCTCGAGAGACGGATCGCTTCCCGAACCTGGAGGTCCTCGAGACGAGCGATCGCGTCGTCTACTTCGATCGGCGATGGGAAGACGGATGTCCGTGGGCCTCTCCCGTCGAGACCTACCTCGAGCTGCTCCACGGCGACAAGCGCGAACGCGAGACGGCCGAGCAGGTGCGGCAGATCATTCTGAGTGAGCTGGAACCGCAGGGCCAGGGACCGGCGATCGAGTAATGGAAGTTCTGGACCTGCTTCAAGCCAGTCTGCTGGACCTACTGTACGAACTGCGGGATCAGGAAATCCGCCTGATCGTCGGCGGTGGCTATGGCCTGTACCTCAAACAGCGCCATCTGCGTGAGACCGGAGACAGGACCCTGCTCCAGCTCTTCCCGGAAGCCCGATCCACCAACGACCTGGACCTCTTTCTCAGCACCGAGGTGCTCGCCGACTCCAGACGCGCACGCCTCATGGCTGATGCTCTAGCCCGGCTCGGGTGCGCTCCGGTAGAAGGCGCGAGGTACCTTCAGTTTGTTCGCAGCGTGCCTACCGCCTGGGGAGTCCGGGAGGTGAAGTTCGACCTCCTTACCGGTCCTCCGCATCCGGCGGTGGACCTCCGGTTGATCAAGAGAGACTCCCGGCGATGGCGCCCCCGGGGAGAGAAGATCCCGCTCCACGCCCATCCCGCGCCGGAGGCGGTTGGCCTGGAGGATGAACCGCTGGAGATTTCGCTGCGCGGCCGGCGCACCAATGGGGAGGAGTTCGTCGGTTCCATCTTCTTGCCGCAGCCCTTCACCTACACCCTGATGAAGCTCACGGCCTTTCGGGACCGGAAGGACGACCCGGACAAGGACCTGGGTCGACACCACGCCCTCGATCTCTACACGATCCTCGCGACGACGACTGAACAGGAATGGGATACCGCGTGCCGCTTATACCGGGAGCACCAATACGAGGATGCCGTCCAGGCGGCGGGAACTGTCGTCCGGATCTATTTTTCCGGCCCCGAAGCGCTCGGCGCCCTGCGGTTGCGGGAACATCCGCTCGCTTCCGGCGGCCTGGATCTCGACGGCTTCCTTTCCGCGCTACACGACCTCTTTCACTGTGGCAGTGAGCCCGGAGGATGACCTCAACGAGGGCGCCGTCCAGATGCTGGCGACCGGTTCAAGCCTTCGCGCTAGCCCAGGTTCCGCAGTTGGATTGAAAAAAGGGGGGATTAAGCCCGAGTTTGCGGGTTCCCCCCCCCCTGTGTCTACACTACATCTCCGTAATCCGGATCCTGTCGGGCAGCCTCATTCGGAGCCGCTGTAGCAGGATCGCCTGGCGCCTCTCCGGGCGGATGAGGCCCGAAGTCGGATCTCCGGTCCGTGCCGTGCCGGCAGCGCGACATTCACCATCTGGATCTGCGACGGATCTCCAAGCGCCCCT
>SYKE01000173.1 GCA_005798285.1 Actinomycetota bacterium | reverse complement strand
GTGGCCGATGGCGATGCTGCCCTGGAGCGTCTGCAGCACCGTCTCGTCGAACACCTGGCTGACGAGTCCCATCTCCTTGTGACAGTGAATGCCGCGACCGTCCGAAACGGCGATGCCGGCGCTCTCCTGTCCTCGGTGCTGGAGGGCATACAGGCCGAAGAAGGTCAATCGAGCCACCTGTCGCCCGGGGGCGAAGATTCCGAAGACGCCGCACTCTTCTTGCGGGTGCTCCGCCTCCAGATCCCACGGATCCCAGAGTTCCAGGTCGGGACTCCTCATGGCGACATCACCGACGGAATGGTCTGTTCCCACCGTGCCTCCAGCTCGTCGACCCCGACTTCGAGAGTTCCCTCGATGGAAAGCTGATCGCCTCCCACCTCGCCAAGGTCCACCCACGGCACGCCGGCTGTCGCCAGTTGCGCTGCCGCTTCGGAGATCCGGTCCGCCGCGACGGTGGCGATCACCCGCGACGGCGCCTCTCCGAACAACGCTTCCGCCGAGGCGACATCCGGCAGCCGGATTCGGGCGCCGCGCCGTCCACGGATCGCGCATTCCGCGAGGGCAACCGCCAGGCCCCCCTCGCTCAAATCGTGCGCCGTAACCGCCAGTCCGGAGCGCACCATGTCGCGCACCACGCACTGCACCCGCTTTTCGTCACTCACGCTGACTGACAGCGGTCGGCCGGCCTCCACGCCGTGGAGCACGGCCAGATACTCGCTTCCCGCGAGACTGCCCGGACAGCCAGACGCTCCGACCAGGATCACGCGATCCCCGTCGGCCCGAAACCCGATGGACGCGGTTCGGTTCACGTCCGGCACCACCCCGAGCATGCCGATGATGGGGGTCGGGTGGATCGGTCCCTCGGGGCTCTCGTTGTAGAACGAGACATTGCCCGAGATGACGGCGAGCTCGAACTCGCGGCAGGCGTCGGCAATGCCGCGCACGGCCTCGCGAAACTGATAGTAGCGGTCCGGTTTGTCGGGGTTGCCGAAGTTGAGACCGTCGGTCACGATCTTCGGCTCGGCGCCCACGCAGGCGAGATTGCGCGCGGCCTCCGCCACGAGCAGTCGGGCCCCTTCGTACGGGTCGAGGTAGACCAGCCGGCTGCTGCCGTCCATGGTCACCGCCACGCCGAGCGGCGCGGCTTCCCGCACGCGAATGATCCCGGCATCGCCACCGGGTCCCTGGACCGTGTTGGCCTGAACCGTGTGATCGTACTGCTCGGTCACCCACTGACGGCTGCAGAGGTTCGGCGAGCCGATCAGCGTCAGCAGCGCCTCGCCATAGCTTTCCGGTTCGGGCACGGCGGAGAGATCGTAGGCCCACTTTTCACTGAGGTAGGCCGGTCGCTCGTAGGGGAGATCGTAGCGCGGAGGCGTTGTGAGGAACTGTGCGGGAAGCGCAGCCACCTCTTCTCCACCGTCGAGCACCGTGAGAATGCCGTCGTCGGTGACCTCGCCGATCACCACCGCGCTCAATTCCCACCGGCCAAAGAGCCGGATCACATCGTCTTCGTGTCCGCGGGCGACCACCATGAGCATGCGCTCCTGGGACTCGCTCATCAGGACCTCGTACGGCTGCATCCCCGACTCGCGTCGCGGAATGCGCTGGAGGTCGATCCGCATCCCCATCCCGCCCTCGGCGGACATCTCAGAAGTGGTGCAGGTGACGCCGGCGGCGCCCATGTCCTTCATCGCGACGATCCAACCGGTCGTCGCCGCTTCCAGGCAGGCTTCGATCAGACGCTTCTCGGTGAACGGGTCGCCGATCTGAACGGTCGGGCGCTTCTCTTCGCCCTCGCCGAATTCATGGCTTGCCAGCACACTGCAGCCGCCGATGCCGTCGCGGCCCGTGCGGCTGCCGGCATAGAGCACCGGATTGCCCGCCCCCCGAGCGGCGGCCGAGAGCAACCGGTCCGTCGGCGCGATCCCGACGGCCATCGCGTTTACCAGACAATTGCCCGTGTAGGATGCGTTGAACGAGACCTCCCCCGCGAGGGTGGGCACGCCGATGGAGTTCCCATAGTCGCCGACGCCCTTCACTACGCCGCGCAGGAGATGCCGGGTGTAGGGGTCGCTGAGCGAACCGAATCGCAGGGAGTTGCCGGCGGCCACGGGGCGAGCGCCGCAGGTGAAGATGTCGCGGATGATGCCGCCCACGCCGGTGGCGGCGCCCTGATAGGGCTCCACCTGCGATGGGTGGTTGTGGCTCTCCACCTTCATCACCACCGCCAGATCGGGCGTGAGGTAGAACCCCCCGGAGTCGGCGCCGACCAGCACCTCCACGGAGGCGCTCGTGTTGGGCAGCATCCCGAGCACGTTGCGGCTCTTGGGATAACCGCAGTGCTCGCACCACTCCACCGAAAACATGGCGATTTCGGTCAGCGTGGGCTGCCGGCCGAGGCCTTCGAGGATGCGCTCGTACTCGTAAGGGGTGAGGCCCCAATCGAAGGCGGCCTGCTTCAACTGCTCGGGGGTCAACAGTTCGGCGGCGCGCGGGGTTTCGTTTTCGTTCATGAGTTCGTCGGTTGGCGCGTGGATCAGGCCGCTCGTGCGAGACGCGGCCTCGCGCCCCGGATGATGCTCTCGAGGATGCGGCGCCCGTCGTCGCCGCCTAGAACCGCCTCGGCGGCACGCTCGGGATGGGGCATGAGCGCGAGCACGTTGCCCCCGGCGTTGGTGACGCCCGCGATGCACTCGAGGCTGCCGTTGGGGTTCGCCGTGTCGGTCACGGCGCCGTCTTCTCCACAGTAGCGAAACGCGATCTGCCCGTTCGCCGTCATTTCGGCCAGAACATCCGGGTCGGCGAAGAAGCAGCCCTCCCCATGCGCGGCGGGCACGCGAAACACCTCGCCGGGCGTGAGCCCCGAAAGCAGCGGAGAGGAACTCGCCTCGGCGCGCAGGTTCACCCAGCGGGAGAGAAATCGGCGGCTGCGATTGTGAAGCATCGCGCCGGGAAGCAGGCCCGCCTCCACCAGCACCTGGAAGCCGTTGCAGATGCCCACCACGGCCCCGCCGTCGGCGGCGAACCGGGAGATGGAGTCCATCACCGGGCTGAAGCGCGCCACGGCCCCGGCGCGCAGATAGTCGCCGTGGGCAAATCCCCCGGCGAGAATCAAGCCGTCGAACTCGGAGAGATCGGTTTCGCGGTGCCACACGGTGCGGGCATCCTGTCCCAGCAGCTCCTTCAGAACGTAGACCGTCTCGATCTCGCAGTTGGTCCCCGGAAAGACCACCACACCCCAGTTGAGAGGGGGCAGTGCGCTCATGCATTCGCTCCGTCGGTGAGTTCGATTTCAAAGTCCTCGATCACCGGGTTGGCGAGGAGCTGGCGGCACATGGCCTCCACCTCGGATCGCCCCACGCCGGCTTCCAGATCGAGCTGGATCGACTTGCCCATATGGACGTCCAGCACTCCATCGAAGCCCAGGCTGTGGAGGGCCGTTTTGACCACTGCTCCCTGAGTGTCCAGCACCGTCGGTTTCAGACGGATGGTGATCCTCGCCCTCGCCATGCATTCCCCCGAACATGCGCCCGCGCCGAGACGGCTCCAAGCGTCGTCAACTCAATCCGGCGTCTTTCAGCAGCGCGCGGATGCGTCCATCCAGCTTGCCCTGATCCGCCACAAACGACTGAAGCGCGGCCTGGGTGAAGAGGTCGTCCAGCGCCACTTCGCCGTCCAGCAGCTCGCCGCGCCAGCGATCCCACGAAGGGATCTTACCGTCCTGCCGAATGAGAGTGCTCGCCTCATCCGACCAGTTCCCAAAGAGGGTGGGGAGGCCCGAGTCTTTCAGAAACCCGACGAGCTCGTCCGGACCCCACCGAGAACTGTCCACCGCCTCCAGCGCATCAGCGGTTCGCAGTACGGTGGCGTCCACATCCCAGAGGCAGTCCAGCACCGACTCGGGTTCCGCTTCGACCTCGAATGTCCGTCCGAGCCCGGATTCCAGCGGAGGGGCGCCCGCCCCGCGAGCCCGGCTCCACGCGAGGTACTCTTTCGCGGCCGCGGGGGGAATGGTGTACACGTCCAGCCCCGCGAGATCCACAAGCTGCGAGCCGGAGCGCATGCTGGCGCCGATGAGACGGGTGGTCCAGTCGCGATCGCGTCGTCCGTCCAGGAGCGCAAGCTGGGTGGCCATCGTCGCGCGTTCGCCCACGCCTTCGGCGCGGCCCAGTCCGCGATCCTTCACGAAGACCCCGAGACGGCCCATAAACACGTTCACGTAGGTCGGTCGGGCGAATGCCGCGGCGATGACGTTTTGACGTGCGGAGAACCCGAGCGTGTAGTTGACCGGAATACCTTCTTCGGAGAGGGTCTTCACCACGAGATGACCGGCCGGAGACATGGGCACTTTGATGGTGAAGCGATCCGGGCAAACCGCGTGATAGCGTCGGGCGTACTCGAGCGACTGCTCCACATCGGCCGACATCGCCGGGTGCAGCTCCACGCTGACGTTGACATCGAACCGCTCCACCAGCCGCAGCGCGACGCGGCAGTTCAAAACGAAGCCGGTCTCGATCACCAGTTGATCTTCGGTCAGCCCGGGGACAGCGTCTCGGAGCGCTCGCCCCGCGCGGGGGATCAACTCGTCGAACAGGCCCTTCTGCACCTCGGCATTCACCAGCGTGTTGTTGGTGGTGAGGCTGGAGAACTCGGCGGACCAGAGCGCGGATGCGGCGTCCAGATCTCCGGTATCGAGCCAGAGTTGGGTTCCGAGCTGTGCGAGTTCGCCCCAGGCCGGATCTCCGGTTGGGCGGAGCGCTTGATCCCGAGAGATGCCCTCCCAGGCCAGAGCCGCCGTGGTCTCCGCCGCCGGATTGGAACTCTCCGGGCGCGTCGTGGACACCGTAGACATGGATGGATGATCTTTCAGCAGTGAACGATCCCCCTTGGAAACGGGGACGACACGCGCCTATTGTCTCTTAGTGGGCGACGAAACGCGACGGGGGTGGGGGATTCCAGTCCGTCTGTGCCAGTGAAGTCGGGTCCCTGGCATCTCCGTACAGAGCTTTCGACCACTTGATGTAGGCGGGATCGCGGTTGAGCGCGAGCATCAGCCGCCGGACGCGCACCGCCGACCGGGCCGGATCGGTGGCCAGAGCCTCACGCAGGGCGCGCGCCAGGTCGAGGGCTTCCGGCCCCAGATTGGGGCAGAGCCGGAGCGCCACGTCCAGTTCGGCTGCGGCTTCCGTCAGGTGACCGCGCTCCGCGAGGGTGGCCATCCATTCGGCACGGGCGGCCGCGTTTTCGTAAGCGAGCTGGACCAAGCGCTTTCGCTTCGGGAAGAGCCGCTTCTCTCGCTTCTCGTAGAAATCGTGATCTCGCGGCTTCAGCGGCGGGGCCTTCGGAGCGGGAGCCTCGCCTCCGCCGCCTGCTTCCCGCGCAACCATCGTCTGCACGAGCTGCGTGAAGCTCTGGCGCTGGTTGCCTGTGGTTTCGGGCTCGGTTTCCTCGATTTCCATTCGACGAATCAGCCGTGCGAGGGGCATCGGATTGTCCGGCTCCACCCGGGCGGCGGACTCCAGCGAAGAGAGCACCTGGTTGTCCTGGCCGGAGGCGGATTGGACGAGCGCCACCAGCACCCGGGCGGACGAACTCTGTGGGGTGAGGGAGACGGCCTGCCTCGCGAGCCGCTGCGCCCCGTCTATGTCCTTGGCCTTCAAGCGGGCCACGGCCGCGTTGAACGGTCCGAGGATGAGCGCCGGACGACGCTCGGCGATCGCCTCGAATTCGCCGGACGCCTGCAGCGCGGCGTCGGTATCGCTCGCGGGTCTGCGGAGGAGCTCGAGTCCGGCCTGGCGATGCTTCTCCAACTCCGCGAACTCGGCGTCGGTGATGCCGGCCCAGGGATCTTCGCTGCGGCAGCCGCCGACCAGCGTTGCCGCAGGCGCCAACAGAATTGCCCCGACCACGTCACGACGATTCAATGCTCCAGATACTCCAGTTCTTCAACGGCGTTCCCCCAGAAGAGGATAAGCACGCCGAGGAAGATGACGCCGATAATCACGCTTGCGGCGGCGCCCGACATCAGCGAGTTGCGGAGGTCGGCCGAAGGGGCCGCAAACGCCGCCGCAGCCCAAAACGGCCCGCCCGGCACCGCGACGAACCCGGCCGTGACGCCGTACGCATGGAATTTTGCCATTCCGGGACTGCTGTTGATCGCCGACTGGGTGAGCCCGATGGCGGCGGCCACCCCCAGTGTGCCGACCACGAGCAGGTAGACGGAGAGCACCTGGGTGGAGTCGGCCCCGTGGAACACATAGCAGAGGCCGAACAGCGGGAGCGAGGGACTGATCAACAGCAGCAAGATCGACATGGCGCCGAGCCACTTGCCCAGCAGGAGTTCCTTCGGGTGCAGCGGGGAAGCAATCAGCAATTCGAGCGCGCCCTGCTCGCGGTCTTGAGCGATCGACTCGGAGGTCAGTCCAGGGCCGAGCAGCGTCGCCAGGCCGACCAGGGTCATGGTCAGCCAGAAGAATACATCGCGCGCTGCGGAGGCGGTGGCGAGCGGATCACCGAGGTCCTTCACCGTCAGCACCAGCGGAATGAACCCACCGGCCGCTACGGTGATGGCGGTGAATCCGATGATGTCGGCCGTCTCCTTGTGGCGCAGTCGGGTGCGGACATCGCGGGTCCAGATCGGATTTCGGAAGCCCTGCCAGTAAAACTCCTGCCCTACGCTCTCCACCGCACGGGGCCGGCGTCCGGAATCGAGCCGGCTGGGATCATCGATGTAGCGAAGATAACTCTTCAGCGCGACGGTCATGGCGCCGAGTCCGGCCAGGCAAGTCAGCACAAAGCTCCCGAGGGCGGCTGGGATCGCACTCGCGCGCTTGTGGAGGGAGGGTCTCAGGGTTTGATCCCACCAGGAGGGGCTGCAGGCTGAGTACAGGTGCGTGGTGGGGGCGAGGACCGCCGCGGCTCGGCCGAGCCGGGCCGGGTGTTCGGCCCATGATCGCTGCCACCCGTTCTCTCGGGACTCGATCCAGAGCCACGTTCCCAGGAAGCACCCAAGAACGACGAGCAGGATCGCTCCCTGGAGGGAATTCGGGGTCAACTTAAGCTGAATGAAGAAGTAGAGGGCGCCCACGGCGGCTCCGAAGAAGGAGCAGCCCGCGACGAGCAGGAGAGCAGGCAGCAGCCCCAGAGTGGCTTGCTGCCACAGGACGCCGGTGAAGACGGCCACACCCACCGGCAGCGCCACGAGCAGGAGCCCCCACAACGTGGGCATCGCTACCGTCGCCCAGAGCACCTGGGCCGGGCTTTGCCGGCTGAGGAGCCAGCTTTCCAGCCCATGGGAGCGCTGCTGCTGGGTCCACAGCAACTGGGAGCGTAGATAGGCGGCCACCGCCGCGAGGGCGCCCGACGCGGCGATGAGCAGCCCCTGCCATGAACCCTCAGTGGACAGCGTCAGGGCGCCGCCCCCCACGGATCCGAGTACGCCGAGCAGGAACGGACCTAGAATCCACGCCACCACAAAGATGCCGGCGCCGTAGATCCCCGGCAGCTTCACCCCGAGCATGGCTCGCCGGTAGCGGCGCAGTTCCAGCCTCACCAGCGACTCATCGAGGCGCTGGAAGCAGGGCTCCAGAGCGCGCTGGATCCGTGTTCCGCTGCTCACGGCAGCCTCGCTAGCAGGAGACATCCCTCTTGAGTGGTGTGGATGCCTTTGAATTCCATCTGGGGACGGTCGCTGACCACAAAGGCGACCAGCCACCGACTCCGGCTCCGACCTGCAGGGACCAGGCTTCCCACCGCTTCCCGCCAGACCGTCTGCAGATGCTGGTTGAAACCGGCCAACTCCTGTTCGGTGACGAGGGGGCTCGCCGCCCGTCCTCCGGCAACTCCCGGCGGCAGCGTCGGGGCGGGACCGGCGACGGGCCGGGTGAGCCGAAGCACCGCCGATTGACCGGGGTTCAGGCTGCCGATGGGCCAGTGAACGGTCCCGTCACTCACATAGGCATGCTCCAGCCGAAGGCGCGTACCGTTCACCAACTGCAGCTTCTCGCGGCCCGCCGGCTTTGCCTGGAGCGTCCCCGCCAGATCGTACGGCCGCTGAGTCTCGATAAAGCGGGTGGAATAGAGCTGAAACGACACGTTCTCCCACTCGAGCAGACCGTCTGTTTGCAGGTGCGGCCAGTCGAACGAGGCGGCGAGGGAGGAACCAGATCCGCCAGAGCTGGCGCGCTCTTGAATTCTCGGCGCCGGATCGTCGAGCGACACGCTGAAGGTGCGGTTGGTGGGGCTGAACAGGCCGACCACCGAAGTCTCTTCGGCAGTGAGCGCCCCCACGCTGGTCTGCAACACTTCCACCCGGTTGAGAATCGCCCGAGACGAACCCCACTGAAGTCCCGCGATCATCAAAATCGTGGTCGTCACGACCGCAAGCGAGGGCATCCAGAGCCAGGATCGAACCGTCCTCCGCATCCGTCGGATCATAAGCAGATTGAGGGGCCCGAAAACGAGCGCATAGAGCACCCCGAAGCCGATCACCAGCGGCATCGAAGGCGCCGGGAGTCGGGGCAGCACTGCGGCGGCGGACTGGATGGATGGACTCGACTCCAGAGCAAGAGGTGCGAGCAACGGGGGCGCCTTGGAGGTTTGGTCGATTGCCCAGCGCCAGAACTTCTCGTTGCCGGGCCAGTAGCGGCAGCCTTCCCGAAAGGGATCGAAAGAGGTCCAGAGCACGATGCCCATACCGGCGTGCCGCATGAGGATCAGCGGACGGCCCGCCTCGTTGAGGATCGGCGTGGTGTGAGGCTCTTGCGGACCATCCACGGTCAGGATCCCCTGGCCGGGGCCCTGGTAGGGGATTTCGGACCATTGGCGGGTGGACGCCAGCACCGGCG
The DNA here is from genome assembly GCA_005798285.1 of Actinomycetota bacterium. Taxonomy (GTDB): domain Bacteria; phylum Armatimonadota; class SYMT01; order SYMT01; family SYMT01; genus F1-80-MAGs030. The sequence continues at coordinate 8,024 of SYKE01000173.1, read as the reverse complement.
CCGGAATCACCCGGCTCGGGGAGATGGCCCGAAGCGCGGCGGCTTCGGCGTCTCGAAAGTGCGCCGTCGACTCAGCGCAGAGGATCGCGCGGCCACCAGTCTCGATCCAGATTCGAGTAGCGCGGCGCTGCTCGGGGGAGAGATCGGCCCAGGCGTTTCCGGAGATCACCACGACACGCGCCGGCCGAAAGGCGGGCCACACCGACGGCATGTCGAGTGGGGCGACATGGGAAGCGATCGTCTGGGCGCGCTCCTCGGCAAAGCTCTGCTCTCGCCCCTCGTTCAGGAAGCGAAGCCCGGCGCCGTCTCCGCTGCAGGTGACGACGAGGCGCTGTTGCTCCAGAAACCTGGGGGCCACCTCCTGCTGCACGACGGTCCGGCGACCGTCCAGCAGCCGAATGGACGAGATGCCGTTTCCCCGAGCGCCCATGTCCGGTCGAAAAGGTGCGAAGAAGGTGTAGACCTTATGGGCTCCCCGTGGCAACTCATACGGAGTTGCGGTGACTCCGCTGCGTCCATCGCTGAACTCGATGACTCCGCGAATGGGGTCGGCGAAATTGTCGAGCGTGACGCGGATGGGCTGCGGGGCGTCGGCGCCCACCCACTTCCCCTGCCCAACCTGCACGACCATATTCACGGGTGGCGGCTTTTTCTGCCCCTTCCCCGGCTGAGTCTGGGGTAGAGCGCCGTCGTCATCCTGACCCATGGCAGCACGCCCCAATCCCGCGGCGAGTAGCAGCGCGACGAGGAGCAGGATCCACGGATGAATGAAGTTGGGGCTGATGGGATTGTGGCGGCGGGTCACGGCAAGTGAAGGATATCCCGTCGAGAGTGGACCATTCTGAGGAAACGCCGCAGCGACCGAGAGGTTTCGCGCGGCGGAGGGAGGTGGTCGAAGCTTTGTTTCGACTGAACCACCGAACTGAACTCTCTCCCGCAGGAGAGACATGACTCAGGAAATCCCGGTGGAGGGCGAATCCCACCGGGACCCGGCATCCAGACAGGTATCCAGACATGAAGTTTTCCACCCTCGCAGCCGCCGCCGGAGCTCTGACGCTCACGCTCGCGGCCCTGCTTCCGACCGCCGGCGCATCCGCGCAGCAGAAGCTAAATCAGCCGCCGAAGGGCTATATGGCCCTGTTCAACGGCAAGGATCTGACCAACTGGCAGGGTCTCGTCGACATCAAGCAGCGGGCGGCGCTCTCGCCTGAGAAGCTGAAGGAAGCCCAGGCCAAAGCCGATGCCGACATGCGCGCCCATTGGGTCGTGAAGGATGGGGTGATCGTTTTCGACGGCAAGGGGCAGAGCCTGCAGACCGCCCGCGACTATGCCAATTTCGAGTTGTACGTCGATTGGAAGATTCTGCCGAAGGGCGACAGCGGGATTTACGTCCGGGGCAACCCGCAGATTCAGATCTGGGATCGCGCCGCCAACGCCGCGCTCGACGCCGACGGCAATTTCATCGGGTCCGGCGGTCTCTACAACAATCAGAAGCACCCCAGCAAGCCACTGGTTGTGGCCGACAAGCCCGCCGGTGAGTGGAACACGTTTTGGGTTCGCATGGTCCAGGATCGAGTCACCGTGCATCTGAACGGCGTGCTCGTGGTCGACCGTGTGCCGCTTGAGAACTACTGGTTCCGCGGCATGCCGCTTCCCACACGGGGCCCGATCGAACTCCAGAACCATGGCAACACGCTGGAGTTCCGGAACATCTACCTGAAGGAACTGCCCGAGAACGCCGTCGAGTAAAGGCGCTCCGCGAGAGAGTCGCCGTCTCGAAGGGATGGCGCCTCTCTCTCCCCACCGTTGGAGGCCGGATTCGCATGGTCATGAATGTGCTGGGCAGCGAGCTTCAAGCGTGCTGCACCGATCCGATGACGGGTTTCTACCGGGACGGCTACTGTCGAACAGGCCCCGGCGACTTCGGACTCCACACGGTTTGCACCCGTGTGACGGCGGAGTTCCTGGAGTTCTCACGCCAGCGGGGGAACGACCTCTCCACCCCGGTGCCGGAGTTCGGGTTCCCCGGACTGCGTGCGGGTGACGGCTGGTGCGTCTGTGTGGAACGGTGGCGGGAAGCGCTCGATGCCGGCTGCGCGCCGCCGATCGTGTTGGAAGCCTGCCACGTCTCCGTGCTGGAGTTCGTGGAAATGGCGCAGTTGAAGGCGCACGCCGTGCCGGCCTGATCCCGGTTCGGACCGACGGCGACGGATCGCAGGGCCGTGCTCGGTCGCCGTCAACCGAGCACGCTGCGGTAGGTCTCTCCTTCGAACCCCACGAGAAGGGTTCTGCCCACCCTGATGGTGGGCGCCCGCAGGTTGCCGGTGGGTCCCAACATCAAACTCAGCAGGGCTTCGTCGTCGGGCCGTTCCGTGCGAAGGTCGATCCGAACAACCCGCTTGCCTCGCATTGCATAGAGTTCGTCCACGTCCGACAGCAGCCTGAGCGCCTCGGCGGGTCCCTGCTTCACCTTTCTCGCGTCCCACTGTTCTTGAGTAGACACCGCGTTTTGCGCCAGGAACTCCTGGGTCTTCGCGCACGTCACTCAGCCGGGTCGGTGGTAGCTCCAGTCGATCGTCTTCACGGCGTTTCTTCGCTCTTCTTCGGGAAACCGAAATCGTTGATGGCGCGGGCGCGCTTTCCGGTGAGCTGCTATGGGGTCGGTAGGCCAAACGCCGCGAGCCACGTGCGAAGCGCCGCCACGCGGTCGGCATCGGATGAGGGGAGTTCCAGCGGTCGACCCCGACCGTCGAGGATGAGGCCCGCCACGCCGCCGCGCACGTTTACCCGGTGCGGTCGTCCCCGGCCGGCGCCGACATTCACGTTGCTGTGGGGCGTGATGAGCAGTTCCTTCCACTCGTCTTCCCCTTGCGGAAAAACCTGCAGACTTCCGGGCGCCATCGGGATTGAGGTGGCGCCGTCCGTCACCACGGCGAGCGTGTCGGTAGGCTTGAACCCGCGCGCCCTCTCCAGGATGGGAGCGACCACCGTGCCGAGGCGAATGAGGCAGTCGCGGTCGAACACCTGCGTCGCGGCTTCCGGCAGCACGGAAGATAGCACGCCGAGCTGCGGCATCATGAAGATCGAGTCCACGGCCAGTTCTGTCACGCCTTCCGGCTGGTAGGCATCCATCATCATCAACGCGGATTGTTCTCGCCGGGGCGCGTGGCTGAGAACGCCTCCCGATCCGATGACCATGTTGAGATCGAGCATCTTGACCAGAGTCTCGCCGCCGGACTTCTGCTCGAAGAGATCGCCGACGGTGCGCTCCTGCTGGACCCCGGTCAGGCCCCGCGCGAGGCTCTTGTGATGCTCCAGCGCCAGTCGGAGCGCTTCGCGGCACACGGCCTGCTCGATGAGCAGATCCTCCAGCGTGAAGGGGATGGTGGTCGGTCGGATCATCTTGTTGCGCAGTCGGTTGCGCAAGTCGGCCCGGTCGATCTCGAACGGGATCCAGCGGGCGATGTTTTCCACCCCGGCCTCGGTCAGCACGTTGCAGATGGAGTAGCTCATCCCGAGGTTGGCGGAGACGGTGCGGGTGTAGGAGCCGCCGAACACGCTGAACACATCCGTCGTGGCGCCGCCGATGTCGACGGCCAGCACGTTGATGTTCTCTCGCCGGGCAATCTCTTCGATGATCTTGCCCACCGCGTTCGGCGTGGCCATGATGTCGGCGCTGGTCCAGGTGAGGAGCTTGTTGTAGCCGGGCGCTTGCTGCATCACGTGCTTCAGGAAGAGTTCGTGGATCTCTTCGCGGGCGGGACCCAGGTTCTCAACGTCCAGCGAGGGGCGCAGGTTGGCGACGGGATGTAGGTCGACCCGATCGCGCAGAACCTCCGTCACCGGCGCCAGGGCTTCCTTGTTTCCGGCGTAGATGATCGGCAGCTTGAGCCCGATCCCCAGTCGGGGGTGCGGGTCGGCGGAGACGAGCATCTCCGCCAGTTCCACCAGGTGTGTGACCGTGCCGCCGTCGGTCCCGCCGGACATCAGGATCATGTCGGGCCGAAGCGCTCGAATGCGCTCGACCTTTTCATACTCCTTGCGACCGTCGTCCACAGCAATCGTGTCCATGACAATGGCGCCGGCGCCCAGCGCCGCCCGGTTGGCGCTCTCGCCGGACATGGATTTCACCACGCCGGCCACCGTCATCTGCAGGCCGCCCCCCGCGCTGGAGGTCGAGAGGTACAGGTCGGTTCCTTCCCCATCCGAATTTTGGGGCGTGAGGACCCGACCGTTCTCGATGAACTTCCGACCGGCCAGTTCCTCGATCTCCCGCACCGCGTTCACCACCCCGACCGTCACGTCGTCGAAGGGGGCTTCCACGGTGGTCGGCGCTTCTCCGCGCACCTTCAGTCGGTACTCGTCCCCCTCCAGTTCGATCAAAATCGCCTTGGTGGTGGTGCTTCCGCAGTCGGTAGCAATGATGGTGCGGACGGTGTGATCCTGCATGCCGTTGTTTGATCCTGGCCGATGCCCCGGGGCGCAGCGCCATCCCGGCTCAGAGTAAGACGCAATTCCATTCCACGTTCCACACCCGTTGGCCTCCCTGGGCATTCCGGTTGGATGCGGAGGCCACCTCGCCGCCAGGATGTGTGGATCTGCTGCATGCTGATTCCGTCATCGACCGAAGCCCTCGAAAGAGGCAATCGCGAGATGTAGGAGCCGGGTGCTCCCGGTTTGAGGTCATCTGCGGCAGAGCGGGGATGGGGCCGTCCGTTACTCCGGCGCTGCGGCGCCGCAAGCGGGCGCCATTCGCAAAGTGGCCGCCCCCGCGGTTCGGAGGCCAATCGCACTCGATCGCGCTCACTTGCGTACCCGCTGCCCTCCCTGGCCGAGGGTTTATTCGCCGATTGTAATGATTGTAATAATGATGGGCGCAGGAGGAAGCGAAATGACCCGATTGAAGGTGACAACCGTGGGCAGTTCCGTCGGGATCGTGCTTCCGAAGGAGCTTCTCACCAAGTTGCGCGTCCAGAAGGGCGATACGTTGTTGGCGCTTGAGACTGCAGACGGGATCGAGCTTACGGCGTATGACGCCGAACTCGAGGAACAGATGGTTGTGATGGAGGGTATGCTGCACGACTATCGCGACGCGCTGAGACGCCTGGCCGGGTAGTCGGTGGGCGAACCCATTTGGATTCTGGCAAAGACCGTCGGCGCGCTGCATCGCCGCCTCCTGGCTGAACACGGTGGCCTGTCCGGTGTGCGCGACCCCGGCGGTCTGGAAGCCGCGCCGGCCCGTCCCAGGCAGGTCTTTGCATACGGAGACCCACAGCCAGACCTCGCAACTCTGGCGACGGCGTATGCCGGCGCCTTCTTCAGGAACCACCCGTTCGTGGACGGCAACAAGCGAGTAGCTTTGGCGGTTGCAATCGGCTTTCTGAGGCTCAACGGGTGGACCACCACGGCATCCCAACTGGATGCGTACGTGGCGACCCTCGGGCTTGCCGCGAGGGAAATCACCGAAGAAGAGTACGCCGCCTGGATCCGCTCGCAACGCACGGAGTGGCCGTCCCCGCGGAGGTGAAGTCCTGACGTGGGTTAAGAGATCGCTGGCCCCGGGACGGTCTCACCAGGCAAGCCGGCACGCGCCTACCAGGGCCTTCGGATGAGACGGTATCGACCGTCCAGATCGGTCCGGCCACCCAGCGGCCGGCGGCAGAATGAGCCGATGGCCGTGATTCAAGCTCATCAAATCAACACGTGGCCCGGAGCTCCTCGATTCCCGGATGCGCTGCGAAGAGTGAAACGCTGTGACAACCCGCTCCGGAAAGAGGTAGCCTGCCGAGCTTGAGTCTCGTCCTCGCGACTCAAGCCCGGCGGGCGCTCCGAGCCCGAGACTGCCCACCGACATGTCGTCCGATCGCATTCCCGGCAGTTCCGGGTTGGAGGTAAACACCCGGGGACTAGGTGCCCCAGAGGGGGATCTCCTGAACGAGGGCGACCAGTTCCGGATCGAGGCGATCCAATTTAGCTTCCAAATCCTGGAGCGCCGCGCGAGCATCGCGGAGGTCGCCGCTCTTGCCGATCATCTCCAGCCGGAGCGCTGCCTCTTGCGCGGAGGGCGCAAAGAGATTGGAGACCGCCCCTTTGATGGTGTGGGCGACCTTCCCGAAGGCGGCCGCATCCCCCGCCTGGAGCGCCTCGTGCAGCCGTTTGCGCTGCTTGATGGAGTCCTCACGAAAGACGTCGATCACCTCCAGAAGGAGATCCGGGTCTTCCTCATACTGAGCGAGGATCGAGTCGTAGTCCAGCACCTTAACCTTTGCTCCCGCCTCAGGCGCGGTGGGCGCCGGGCTCTTGGGGCTCTGCGGGAAGCGACCCGCGAGCTGATCGATTGCCGCCAGGACCTCCTCGCGCTTGAAGGGTTTGGAGAAATAGGCGTCCATCCCCACCTGGAGGCACTTCTCCTTGTCACCCTTCATCGCATGCGCAGTGAGCGCGATGATCGGAAGATGGCCGCCGATGCGTTGCTCTTGCTCTCGGATTTCGGCCGCCACTTCCAGGCCGTTCTTCTCCGGCATCTGGAGATCGAGCAGTAAGATGTCGTAGGAGTCGGCCGCAAGCGCCTCCAGAGCCTCTCGTCCGTTGCCTGCGACCTTGACGGTGCAGCCACCGACTTCCAGCATCCGAACGGCGACCTTTTGATTGACTGGATTGTCTTCGGCGAGCAGCACTTTCCATGCCTGCCGGGCGCGCGGCGCCGCCGGCGGCGCCGTCACGACGGCGTCGGGCTGGCTGGGAGGGGATTTAGCGAGGTCGTTCTCCGGTTCGGGCGCACCGATTCGCGGCCGTCGCCTCGCTTGCGGGGCCGCTCCCGCCGTGGTGTGGACCATCACCGTGAAGTAAAAGGTGCTGCCCTGACCCGGCTGGCTCTCCACCCAGATGCGGCCGCCCATCAGCTCCACCAGGCGGGATGCGATGGCCAGTCCCAGGCCCGTGCCGCCGTAATTGCGCGTCGATGAACTATCGGCCTGTGAGAAGGCCTCGAAGATGAGCGACTGTTTGTCCTTGGGAATTCCGATTCCGGTGTCCCTCACACTGAAGAGCAGCGTGAGTTCCTCCTCCGCTCGCTTCTGGAGACCAACCCGAACGTTGATTTCGCCGTGGTCCGTGAACTTGACGGAGTTGCCGATGAGGTTTGTCAGCACCTGCCTGAGGCGGCCGGGATCGCCGACCAGAGAGTCGGGAACGTCTGGACGAATGTGGCACGTCATCGCGACGGCTCGTTCGTGGGCCCGGATCGACAACGGCCGAATGGTGTCTCGGAGTAGTTCCTGGAGTCGGTACGGCACCGAGAGCAGCGCGAGCTTTCCAACCTCGATCGTGGAGAAGTCGAGCAGGTCGTTGATGATCTGTAAGAGGTTGTCCGCCGCGGATTTCACCAACTCCAGGTGCTCGCGCTGCTCCGGTTGAAGTTCGGTGTCCAGCGTCAATTCGGTCAGTCCGATGATGCCGTTCAGCGGTGTGCGGAGCTCATGCGACGTGTTCGCGAGAAACTCGTCCTTCAGTTTCGCGAGGCGCTGAAGCTCCGCGGTCGTGCGCTCCTGCTCCGCAAGCGCTGCCTCGGTTGCGGCGCGCGCGGCCTCCGCGAGGTGGGTGGCTTCGCGCTGGAGGCGCTTTATGCGCTGGGCGAGAGCGAAAGAGAGGAGGAGAAATTCGAGTACGGAGCCGACCTCGAGTGCCCCGTTCGTCACGGCGTTCGCGGGGACGAGCCCTACGACCTCGAGCGAACGGAGCGCCACGCCGATGAGCACGGCGCTCCAGGCCAGCAGGTAGAGTCGCGCGGCCTCGCGCTCCGAGCGCATCCCGAGGGCCCCTGCTGTGAGCATGACCCCCACCCACACGAGCGATGCGGCGACGAGCACCCGCATCGCCGTGGAGTAGGGGACGAAGATCGCCGCCGCGGTGAGCGGGACGAAAACCGCCGTCGCGGCGACACGCGCGCGTCGCCCGTGAAGGCCGAGGCGTCGGCCGAGGTTGAGGAGCTCCAACGCGAAGGCCGTGCCCGCGACCAGGACAAG
>SYKE01000172.1 GCA_005798285.1 Actinomycetota bacterium | reverse complement strand
GTATACCCGGTGCGGGAGATCACACAGGGAATGTCGGCCACCAACCCCGAGGCAAATCCGAATCGCTTCAACTCATCCAGAGGGCCGTTGCAGAGCGGCTGCAGCACCGACCGGGCCGCCGGTCCCTGCACCGCGATGAGGTGTGTGACCAGAGAGGCATCCTCCAGAGTCACACCGGCCACCAACTTCCCGCCCAACCAGTCTCGGATCTTGTCCACGTTCGACGCATTCACCACCACCATGTAGTGCTGCGGATCGGAACAGTAAACGAGGATGTCATCGAGGATGCCCGCCTCTTCGTCCAGCACCAGCGAGTACTGGGCCCGACCCGGCGTCAGTCGCGACACATCATTGGTGGTCATGGCATTCAGCCATGCAAGCGCCGCCTCCCCTTCCACGTGCAGCTCGCCCATGTGAGACACATCGAACAGCCCGCACGCCGTACGAACCGTGTTCACCTCATCGATGACGCCGGAGTACTGAACCGGCATTTCCCATCCGGCGAACGGAACCATGCGGGCGCCGAGATCGACGTGGGTCTGGTAGAGAGGCGTACGAAGGAGAGCAATGTCAGACATAGGGGGTCACACGAGAGATCCGGGCATCGGCGGGACGGTTGAACGCGCAATTATAGCCCACGGCTTCGAGGAGCGTTCGCGGCCGACCCCTGCAGGATGCGAACTTTCGGCATTCCCACGAAAGCGACCGAGACGGTCTGGAGTCGAAATTTCGACAGAACCATTGGGGGTGTTAACTGGATCACATCCCTCGAAAGTCGAATTGACGGGCCGCTTCGCCCGGCTATCCTGCTAGAGAACCCCTGGGCTACCGGCGGCGTTGCGCCGCCGTTCTTCCCGGCCCTCGGGCAATCGGGAACTGCAATGGATCGTAGAGAAGTATTGGGAAAAGTCGCGTCGCTCGGCGGAGCGTTCGCTCTGTTGGGTGCCGCCGCACTGACGTCCCCTGTGGAAGCCCGGCGTGGCGGTGGCGGTGGAGATCGCATCCGCAAGTCGTTCCGGATGTTCACCGTGGGCAGCGGCGCTGCATCGAGGACCAAGGGGAAGGCAGAGATTGAAGCTCGCCTGTCGCGGGGCCGCGAGAAGTTCAAGGTTGAGGTGGAGAGCCTGGGCCTCACCGACGGAACGGTGGTGAATGTGTTTGCTCGCAAGGCCGGCGGCGAGAGCATCTTCGTCGAAGCGCTCACACTGCACTCGCTGCCCCGCAGCCCCCGCAAGGTGAAGGCCGAGTTGGAACTTGACACCGAGCACGGCGACGACCTTCCGGCGTCTGTCTCACCGGTGACCGACAATACGGAAGTCTCGGTGCAGTTGGCCGCGACCAACGAGACGATCCTGACCACCACCCGCGGCTGATCCCAGTCGATCCGGCCCACCGTACGGGCATCGAGCCGATGGAACTCCGCGTTTCATCGGCTCGTTTATTCTAGGGGCGCGCCGCGCCTCTCCCTGCATCTGCGGCGCCATTTCCAGGAACGACTTGACCCCATCGCGAGACAGCGTATTCTCTGTGGGAACGTCCCGCGCGCCCCTTTCACGATGGCCATTTCAGGAGGGTCAGCTTGGTCGAGGTCGATCAACTTTGTAAACGGTATGGCGACACTCTCGCCATCGACAGCGTAACGTTTCAGGCCCGCGAAGGAGAGATCCTCGCGTTCCTGGGCAAGAACGCCGCCGGCAAGACAACCACGATGCGGATCATGACCGGCTTCATGCCGCCCACCTCCGGCACCGTTCGGATCGGTGGGGCGGATATCCGGGAGAACTCGGTTCAGGCCCGCAGGCAGATCGGGTATCTCCCTGAGACCGCGCCGCTCTACGACGAGATGACGGTCCAGAGTTATCTGACCTTCTGCGCGCGCATCCGCGAGGTTCCCAACCGCGAGGTTCTGGGGCGCGTGGAACGCGTCATGGATTCCGTCAACATCATCCAGCGTCGCAACTGGATCATCGGTAAGCTCTCGAAAGGGCTTCGACGCCGGGTGGCTCTCGCGCAGGCGCTCGTGCACAACCCCCGGGTGCTCATCCTCGATGAGCCGACGGAAGGACTCGATCCCGAGCAGATCATCGAGATTCGGGCGCTGATTCGCAATCTTCGAGGGGATCACACCGTGATCCTCAGCACCCACATCCTCACCGAGGCTCAGGCGCTTGCGGACCGCATCGTCATCATCGACGGCGGTCGAATTGTGGCGACAGACACCACCCAGAACCTCACACACGCTGTACAACGGGTTCAGCGCCTCCGGGTGGAGGCGGATGCGCCCCTGGCGGAAGTGCGGCAGCAGTTGAAGTCCATCACCGGCGTGCAACTGGTCGAGCGAATCGACACCGAGCGTTCGCGCTTTGTGGTGGAGAGCGCCCGCGACATGGATCTGCGGAGTCGGGTTGCGGAGAGCATCGTCAGCGCGGGTTGGCCACTTCTGGAACTGGAACGGCTGGAGCCCACGCTGGAGGACGTCTTTCTCTCGATCACGGGACGGCGAGCCGTCGCCGCGGAGGATGTGGTCTGATGCGCACCATCGGCACCATTGCGGAGCGCGAATTCAAGGCGCTCGTCACGGCGCCCCTCGGCTACATCGTGATGATGTTCTTCCTGTTCGTGTCGAGCGTCTTCTTCGTGGCGCCGCTCAACCAGAACGTGGCCAACATCCGCTACCTCATCGGCAACGTCACCATCTGGCTGGTGTTCCTTCTTCCGGCGCTCACCATGCGGCTGCTCGCCGAAGAGAAGAAGACGGGCACCATCGAGCTCCTGATGACCTCTCCGGTCACGGAGACCCAGGTGGTGCTCGGAAAGTACCTCGGCGTGCTGGCGTACTACGGGGTGATGCTCTTCAGCACGATGCAGTTTGTGCTCGTTCTGGGGTGGGTCCGGAGGAGCGGCGCGAATCCGTTCTTTCCGACCTACACGGGGCTGCTGGCCTCGGCGGTCACCCTGGTTCTTCTCACCCTGGCGGCTCTCAACGAATCCCGGCCCCTGGGGATTGCCGCGGGTGTCGCCAAGGTCGTCACCCTTGTCTGCGTCGTTTTCAGCCTCGGACAGATGGGTGAGTGGGGGCCGGCGGTTACGGGTTATCTGGGCCTCTGGCTCATGGGGGCCGTGTTCCTGGCGATCGGGCTGCTGGCTTCGGGATTGACTCGAAACCAGATCATCGCATGGGTTTCCACGGCGGCGATCTTGCTGTTGATGACAGCGCTGATTGCCTGGCTCACCGGAAATCTACCGTCCACACAGCCGGTACTGGAGTCCAACCCGAACTTCGGGTCGTACCTCTCCTTCGGTGGAGCGTGGGTGATCTACGTGTTGGGCCAGGTGCTCCAGGCGCTTAGCCTTCAAACCTACCTGGAGAACTTCGCTCAGGGGGTTCTCGACATCCGAGACATCGTGCTCTATCTCTCGCTGATCGCGGCCTCGCTCTTCTTTGCGGTGCGCGGGCTGGCAACGTCGCGGTGGGCCTGATTCGATGAGTGGAATCAATTCGAATGTTAGCCGGGAAGAGCGTGCCGACCGCATCCTGACTCTGGTGTCGGGCTGGGGCTCCATCCTCGTCAGCATCCTCGGCATCCACAGTTGGGTGTCTTCGGGCACACTCACGTGGTGGGGCAGAGCCGGAGTGATCCTGGGCTTTGGCCTCTTTGTCATGTGGATCTGGGCCTATCTTCCCCTGATCTGGCAGCGCCTGGTCCAGTGGAAGAAAAGTGGCGGACTCAACACCACCCTGATCGCCATCGCGCTGGTGGTCGGGTTGGTCATGGTCAATGTGCTCGTCCGCCGACGGGTATTCATGAAATTCGATCTCACGAAGAACCAGCGGTACACCCTCTCCGAGCGCAGCCGACAACTCCTCAAAAGTCTGAAGGAGCCGCTCAAGGTCACCGTGTTCATCCCCGCCGGGCGTAACACCGCCCAGGCGCGAGACCTCTTCCGCCAGTATGCCGAGGCCAGCGACCGCTTCCAGTGGTCCCACGTGGATCCCATCGTCGATCGAAAGACGGTCCTCGCGATGCGTCCTCGCTTGAACGAGGTGACATTCACGGGCGCCGTGATCGAGTATGGCGGACGCAAGGAAAACGTGACGGAATTCACCGAGAAAGACGTCACGAGTTCCATCCTGAAGCTGACCCGAGAGGCGCCGCGTCAGATCCTCTTCCTCAAGGGGCACGGCGAGCCCGAAGTTACGGCTCAGACGGGAGCCGATCCGAGTCGCTCGCTTCAACTCCTAATCGAGGATCTGAAGACGTTGCAGTGGCCCGTTGAGTCCCTGGATCTCTATCCCAAGGACGCGAAGGCTCCGGATCCGGACAAGGTTGCGGTGGTCATCATCGCGGGCCCCCAGCGAGATCTCGCCGAGAACGAGACGAAACTCCTTGATGAGTACCTGAACAAAGGTGGCCGTGCCCTCCTGATGCTCGACCCGAGCGGACCGACCCTTTCCAAATGGCTGGCCACCTGGGGCGTCAAGACCGGAGAAACGCTGCTGGTTGGGCAGACTCAGGGAGGACTCGTGGTGTCGGTGCCGGAACCCACGCATCAGGCTGTGAAACCGTTTGCCGGCGGGCGGGTGATCTTCCCGCCGCTTCGACAGGTGACCACCGTCAGCCCCGCCCCGTCGGGGATCACGGCGGCGGAGATTCTTAAGACGGCAGCGACCACCCAGTTGGTGGAGAACTTCGCCCGGGGAACCGACATCAACCGGGCTCTGAGCACGGCGCCCGCCGGGGCGTACGGAGTGGCGGTCAGCGCTGAGAAGCAAATCGGCACGGGCGACACCGCCAAAACAGCGCGTCTGATTGTGATCGGCGACAGCCAGTACACGGCGGACAGCCTCGCTCGACAGTTGGGGATGATCGCGTACAATCTCGACCTCACCAAAGGGTTGATCAACTTTCTCGGCGAGGAGCCGGCGCTGGTGGCCATCCCACCCAAGGATGAAAACACCGAGCAGGCGTTCCTGACTCCGGAACAGGGCCGGCTGTTGTCCCTGATTCACTTCTGGGACTTCCCCCTTCTGGCTCTGGTTCTCGCCATCGTTGTCTACATGAAGCGACGGTAAGGAGACCCGGGTAGATATGGCAGTCGCCACAGAGAAACCGAACCCCCTGAAGGGGAAGGGCGGATTGATTGCGGTCGGCGCGGTGATCGTCCTTGGAGTCGTTCTGATGTTCGACTTCAAGGCTCCGGAGAGCCGCGACCCGGACTCGACGCCCCGCATGACGGAGTACCTTCGCTTCCGGGCGGCCGAACTCGACCGCGTGGAGGTAAAGCGGGAAGACGGTGGCTTCACGCTCCTCCGGAAGGGCAGAAACTGGACCATCGATCGACCGCGAAACTACCGAGCGAACCCCACCAGCGTCGACAACTGGCTGAAGGGGCTCCTCGATGATGCGTTCATCAGCCGCCAGGTCGACTCGAAACCGGGCGCGCTCGCAGACTATGGTCTCGACAAACCAGCCGCCGAGCTGGTGCTGCATCACGGATCGGAGACGCGGACCCTCAAGATCGGCTCCGACTTTCGACTGCCGGGAGCCACCGCTCCCGGCAACTCGTTCTATGCTCTGGAGCCGGCCGACGGACGGCTCTTCCTGATCACGGCATCCCAGGCGGACGACGTGAAAAAGAAGAAGCTCGACGACCTCCGCGACAAGCGGCTGCTGGAGATTGCCGAGGAGAAGAACTGCAAGTCGCTCCTCATCCGGGGCGTGGCAGTGACCGAGGTGCGTCGGGTCGGCGACAACTGGGAGCTCGTGCAGCCGTTCCGAGCCCCCGCCGAGAAGTGGGACGTGGAGAGTCTGCTCGCCATGCTCCGAACCTCGGAGTCGGATGGTTTCGCGGCGGACGAGGCGCCGAATCTCGCGGAGTTCGGTCTGGACAAACCGCAGCTTCAGTTGGAAGTCGAAGACGGGACCGGAAAGCACGCGCTCCTGTTGGGCAAGGAAAACGGCTCCGGCAAGATATTCGCGGTGCGTGGCGGAGAACGGGAGGTCTTCCTCGTGCCCAAGACCACGCTGGACAATCTGAACAAAAAGCCCAGTGATCTCCGCGAGCGAAGAATGGTGACTCTGGAGCGGGACAAGATTCGCCGCCTGGAGTTGCAAAATGCTCACGGGACCATCCGCCTGGAGAAGACCGGCGATGGTTGGAACTTTGCCACGGCGGCCAACGCGCCCATGAAGAAAGCGAAGGCGGACGTCGCCCAGAAGCTGGTGGACGCGGCAACGACTCCGGCACTGCGCCACGTTGAAGAAGCGCCGACCGACCTGGCGCGGCATGGTCTGGATGCGCCCCTGCTCACGATCACCTTGAGTGACGGAGTCGGCTCCAGCCAGGTGCTGAAAATCGGCCGGCCCAAGGGCGACCCACACTACTATGCCAAAGGCCAGACAAACGCCGTCTACGAGATTCAGGGCTTCGTCTTTACGGACCTGGATGTGAAGCCTGAGGCGCTGAATCCGTAGTCAGCCCGCAGAGGAGGATGCTCGGCTGACAGCCGTTGCATCCTCCCCCGTGGCGCGGGCGCGCATCCAGCCGAGGATCAGCTCGAAGACGCGCCTCCGGTCGACCTCCCTCAGGATTTCGTGGAGCATTCCCGGCAACTCCTCAAAAGTAACATCCGGACCAGGAACGTTCCGGCAGTACTCCCTTGCGGCCGCCGGATCCGCCACAGGATCATCGCTGCCAATCAACGCGAGCAGCGGCAACCTCCAATTCGGGGCGCTTTCCCGCAGCTGCGCCTGCGCCTCCAGCGATCGGAAGTACCAGCGCGGAGTTGCGGTTCGCACCAGGAGCGGATCCCTGCGGCTGTCGCGCAGACGCTCTGGGTCCCGCGACATCCAGTGATCAGGCAGCCCTGAAGGCAAACGCATCGCCGGAAACAACGGCTCCACACAGCGGCCGAGGGCGACCTTGTAACCAGGAACCTGATGTCGAGCCGCAAAGTACGGCGCTGTCAGGATACAGTGGGTCGGGGAGGCCCGCTCCGACAGAACAGCCGCCACGACCACTAAGGCGCCGTGGCTGTGTCCGAGCAGAAAAAACGGCGCCGCCGGACAACCCGACGGCGCATCAGCATTGGCGGCGACGGCTAGATCATCGACGTACTGCTCCCACCGCTCCACATGGCCCCGCAATCCGGACGACCGGCCCTGCCCTCGGAGGTCGATTCCCTGGGCGAGCACCCCCTGATCGGCGGCGTACTCCAGAAACTCCGAGTGCCGCCCGCAGTGATCTCCATAGCCATGCACGAGCAGCAGCCGGCCCCAGACTTCCCCCGGCGGGCGGTAACTGGCTCGAAACAGCGGCCCCGCATCCCCATGCAAAACATCCTCGGACCGAGTCGCCATGGGTACTCCTCGCTCACCGTCGCTGCAGACGGCAGGTTTACCGGCGCGAACCCCTGTGGTAGCATCCCGTTACTATGACGCACCCATCAGGCGCCGAGGTCATCGTGATCGGCGGCGGACTCGCCGGCTGCGATGCGGCATGGTCCGCCGCCCGGCATGGCGCCCGGGTCACGCTCTACGAAATGCGGCCGAAGCGCGGAACTCCCGCGCATCGCACCGGCGATCTCGCCGAACTGGTCTGCAGCAACTCCCTTCAGTCGGCGCTCCCGCACACTGCGGCAGGGATGCTTAAAGAGGAGATGTCGCTCATGGGGAGCCTGATCCTTCGGTCCGCCCACGCGTCGGCGGTACCCTCCGGCGGAGCTCTGTCGGTCGACCGAGACTTGTTCGCCGCGGCGGTCACCGCCGGCATCGAAGACCATCCCCGCATCACTCTCATCCGAGAAGAACTGACTGAGATCCCGGACGATGTGCCGGTGGTGATCGCTACGGGCCCCCTCACCTCGGACACGCTCGCTATCCAGATACAGCAGCTCACCGGCGCCGGTGAACTCTACTTCTACGACGCCGCCTCGCCCATCATCGACGCGGAGACGATCAATCGAGACATCGTGTTCGAGGCGTCCCGCTACGACAAGAGCCGCGAGGAAGCAGGCTCAGGGGGATACCTCAATTGCCCCCTTTCTCGCGAAGAATACGATGCATTTCGAGCCGCGATTCTGGAAGGCGAACTGGTTCCGCTGAAGGACTTCGAGCCGCTGAAGCTGTTCGAAGGCTGCCTGCCCATTGAAGAGTTGGCCCGTCGGGGGGAGCGCACCATGGCATTCGGGCCGATGAAGCCCGTCGGCCTGACGGATCCCCGCACCGGGCGTCGGCCCCATGCCGTGGTCCAGCTTCGCCAGGAAAACCAGAGCGCCACGCTTTACTCAATGGTGGCGTTCCAAACCCGCCTGAAGTGGGGTGATCAACAGCGGATCTTCCGCATGATCCCCGGCCTGGAGGCCGCCGAGTTCGTACGACTTGGAGTGATGCACCGGAACACCTACCTGCACTCCCCCGTGCTGTTGGAACAAACCCTGGCGCTGAGGACCCAGATCGCGGCGGCGGCCCAGCGGCGAGCTCCGGTCTACTTCGCCGGCCAGATGACCGGAGTTGAGGGATACACGGAGAGCGCCGCCACCGGGCTGATTGCCGGCTGGAACGCCGCCCGCGCCGTGAAGGGTTTGGAGGCGGTCGCGCCACCTCGCGAAACGATGATCGGTTCCCTGCTGGACTACATATCCGCAGGCCCCGCAGACAACTTCCAACCCATGAACAGCAATATGGGTATTCTGCCCCCGATCGAACCGCACATTCGGCAGAAGCAGCAGCGACATCAGGCGATGATTGATCGGGGCCTGGCCGCGGCCCGGGCCTTTGTCGAACAGGCTGCACCGGACACCCTTGAGGACGTCGCGTGATGCTCTCCCGACGAAGCGCAGGCGTCGCGCTGCTGATGGCGCCGTCCGCCATCAGAGCTGCGCTCGCCGACCCGCCGCGTGCCGCCCGCTCCGTGCATCTGAGCTACCCGGCGCCGGACGGCGATGCATTCTCCACCGAGATGATCGTGGAGCAGTCCGTACGCGGCAGCTACTTTATGGCGTGCGGATGGAACACCGGCTATTTCGGGGTACAGGAACTGGCTGATCGGCGAAAGGTGGTGATCTTCTCGGTGTGGGACCCCACAAAAGGAGATGATCCCGGCGCCGTGAAGCTCGAGGATCGGGTTGAACTGCTGCATCAAGATCCCGCCATGCGAATTCGCCGCTTTGGAGGCGAGGGTACCGGCGGGCAATGCATGGGCGATCTGGAATGGTCCATCGGCAAGCCGCTTCGGTTTCTCGTCCATGCCCACGTGGAGGCTCCCAAGACTTCCTACACGGGCTTTGTGGACGCCGGGGCAGGCTGGCGCAAACTCGTCACGTTTCGCACTCGGACCGGCGGCCTACCGTTGAAGGGGTACTACTCGTTTCTGGAGGACTTCCGCCGCGACACCCGCAGCGCCGGTGAGACGCGTCGGGCATCTTTCGGCGCTGGGCGAGTCCGGACGCTGCAAGGCGACTGGGTGCTGCTCCATCGGGCGCGCTTCACCGCATCGAACGCCGAGTGGGAAGCGAAGGACACCATCGACGCCGCCGTATCAGGCGACCGCTTCCGTCTCTCCACCGGCGGCGACATCCGGGCATCCGTCCCACTTCGCACGATGCTGGAACTCAACCCCCTGCCCGGGGCGCTGCCACCTTTACCTTAGCTGGTGTGCGGAGGTCCGTCGGTGAGCCAACCAACTCGAATCACCCACTTCAGCGTCAGCGGCTTCAAGAGTTTCGGGTATCCCGGCGAGTCGGTTCAACTCGGGCCTCTGGACTTCATCGTCGGCGCCAACGGCAGCGGCAAGTCAAACCTGCTCGGCGCACTTCGCTTCCTGCAGAGCGCTGTGATGTACGATGTGGAGCACGCGGTGAACGAATTTGGCGGAATCGCGGAGGTGTTGCATCGACGAACACGCCAGCGAAATCCTCCGGGGGCCATGAGCTTCAAATTCACCATCGAGTCGGGCGCTGCGTTCAACATCCCAGGAATGGGAGCCGACATGCCTGCACCCACCCTCGAACGATTCGAGTGTTCGGTCAACCTGGACCTGGGCCGACGCCCCGGAGAGGCGTCGATCGTTGAGTCCGAGACCGTGTCCGCGCAAGTCCGACTGGGAAGTGGCGCTGTAGTCAAGTACACGCTTAGAAGGAACCGGGAAAACCTCATCATCGAAGATCCCCTCGATCTAACGGCACGGTCTGAGGGAACGGTTCCAAGGAGGGAATACCGAATCCCGGAGCACGATGCATCCCGCCTGGCGATCGGGATCGGCTTCTTCAGCTTTCCATGTGCACTCCTGCGGCACGTGATCGCAGGATGGCGGTTCTTCAACATCAGCCCGCAGGCGACCAGGCTGCCGTCGCGTGCCACTGCGGAGGGCGAACTCGGACCAGGCGGCGAAGGTCTCGCGGTTGCTCTGGATCGGATCGGTAAGTCGGAAGGCGGAAAATTGAAAGCAATCCTTTCGGACCTCAAGTCAGTCGTCCCCGGATTCAAAGGCCTCAGGGCGATTCACTTGCCCATCGAGTCGAAAGTCGCTTACCAGGTGCTAGTGGTCTGTCAGGCATCTAATGAGGGGTAGAGGCGAGCGAGGCGATTTCGCGCCTTGGCAGTTGTGAAGCGCCATCTCATTGGGCACAGCGCTTGGTTGCGTTCGGCTTTCCAAGCGCTGACCTCTTTGTCCAGTT
>SYKE01000171.1 GCA_005798285.1 Actinomycetota bacterium | reverse complement strand
TTCGGCAGGCTTAGGGCCGCTAAAAGGGGCACGTCCGGCTCTGTTTCGCTCGACCAAGAGTTGGCCGATCCCATTCTGGGGCCTCTGGGAAGCCATAGCCTCACTCGAAGCGCTTGAGTTCCGGACAATCAAATCACCCTGACTGGTCTGGCGACACCTCTCCCGGGGTCAGGGGCTCATGCTTCGCGGCATCGATCCGGAAGCCGATGCCGACGTGAACACGGCATCCACCTCGCGAGCCGCCGTCGCCGCAGGAGTGGATTGGCAGGCTCTCTAACAGGCCTGCCAATCCGGATCAGAGGGCAGGACGACCGGTACGCCAGGAGAAGACTTTCTCGCCGAGCACGGGCTCCGGCGCGACCGCCAACCCGCCCAGCTCAGCGAGAGCGGCGCCCGCCATCTCCTGGCCCACGAGAATGTCACCGGCCTCAGCGGACTTTTGCAAAATCGCGGCGCGGTCGATGATCCGGCTGTGCACCTCTCCCACCCGTGCGGTCTCGGCCATGGCCACGGGGCCGGAACTGAGGCCACACCGGATGGAGAACGGCTGAGAGAGTCGGTTGAGGTGCGCGTTGAAGCCGGCCATTCCTTCCTGAAGCAGCCGCGCGGCGGCGACCGCGTGCTGGTCTTCCTTGAACACCGCCATGAAGCCGTCTCCGGCGGAGCTGTGCACCATCCCGCCGGAGCGGCGCACGATCTCTTCCAGCCAGCGGTGGAACTGACCGAAGGAGTACTCGACTTCCAGCTCCGAGCCCGCGTGCTTGA
This sequence comes from Actinomycetota bacterium, assembly GCA_005798285.1. Lineage (GTDB taxonomy): Bacteria > Armatimonadota > SYMT01 > SYMT01 > SYMT01 > F1-80-MAGs030. The sequence goes on along the minus strand of SYKE01000171.1, from coordinate 3,091 downwards.
GCTGAGACGAGCCCACGACATCCACACTCAGGAAAGCGCGATGCTGTTTCTCACCCTCGAGTTGTCCCCTGAGGTTGAAAAACAAATCCAGCAATTCCTGGCGCGACAGATTCCCCGCCACGGGCGACGGGAGGAGAGCCTGCCGGCGGGCTTCCTCACCCTTTTGAATTGCCGCTGTGGCTTTCCCCTTGAGGAGAATCCCGCCACCGATGTAGATCGCCCACCCCAGGAAAAACATGAAGCCCGGCCCCGAGTCAGCGGATCCCCCCACGAACATCCTCGAGAAGGGAAGGGCCCATCCGGCACCCCACCATGCGCGGGAGTAGGTCAGCAGCGTGTGCGCGTCCGCCGTGCGCGTTTCCCGCGGCGTCACCGGCCGCATGAGGCGAGCGAGCGCCTCGCGAATGAAGCGGTCGTCGAGGCCGACTTCGGAACCGATGCGCTCGATCTCGCCGGCCGTGTAGGTGTCGCGACTCTGCGATTGCAGCCGCTGGGCGAGAGCGGTTGCTCGACGGAGCGTGTCTTCGTCGTACCGCGGCTCTCCATCCACCATCTGAGGCCGCGCCAGGGGCCCCTTCCGAGCGGATCCAGGCTCTTCGAACTTCTGCGTCATTCTCCGAAACTCTCCTGCACCGCAAATGAGCCCGCACCGAGTGCCCAAACGTCGGGAAACGGCTCGCGGTCACGCCCCACCCGAAGAAGGTTCTCACAACGGCAGGAACAGGGTGAAATCCTGGCTAACGGGGCCTCAGTCACCCGCTCCGCCGCTGCTCCGGCGCTCACGCGTGATGCCGTAGTTAAGGATGTCAGACATGTCTTGGTTTCAATCATCCTCACGTGCCGGGAGAACGCTGTTCTCGTGCGCCGTGGGTCTCGCAGCCGCCGGAGCTGTCCTCACCGCCGGCAGCGCCATTCGCGCCTTCGCCGGCGCGGAAGAGCGACCCGCGGGCGCGGCGGAGTGTCGATGGGCTGATACACCCATCGAACTGGATGGTCAATTGTCGGACCGGGCCTGGAAGGGCGCCCAGGCTCTGAAGGGCTTTGCGCTGCCCTGGCTCGGAGATGCCGCTCGACCGGCCCGCCAGAAGGCGGAGACCCGTCTCCTGTGGGATCGGGACTATCTGTACTTCTCGGGGGGAATCTCCGACACCGATCTGAAAGCTGCCCAGCGACCGCACGACGGGACCCTCTGGGAGGATGACGTTCTCGAACTCTTCCTGAAGCCGTCCGCTTCCCATCCGGGATACTACGAGTTCCAGGCCAATGCCGGCGGCGCCACGTTGGACATCTTCTTCCCGAAGAAAGAAGAGGGCCAGTACGAGCGCTATCGGTCCGCCGGCGAGTTTCGATACGAGGCCCGGGTCGTGGCGAAAGGCACCCTGAACAACGGCCAGGATCGCGACCGGGGCTGGACCGTGGAGGGGCGCATTCCGTGGACGGACTTCCTCCGCAGCGGTGGTCGCCCCGCCGTGGGTGAAGAGTGGCGCTTCGCATTCTGTCGCTTCGATCACGCCTCAGACGGATCCCCGGCGGAAGGCTCTACCACGGCGCCTCTCAAGTCTGCGCTCGACTTCCACAACACCGCCGAATACGCGCCTCTTCGGTTTGTCGGGCCCCGAGTGGACAACTCGCTCGGCATCCGGTTGCCGCTCACCACCTCGAAGGTGCTGGGAACGCCGGAGCCGCCTCCCCCATTTCGCGCAGCGCGGGTGTACCCAAATCTGAAGATGGCATACCCGCTCATCGGCACGGCCCAACCCCTGGGAGGAAAGATCGTTGCCGTCTCGCACCAGATCGCGGGGGGGCCATCGGGGTTGGTACGGTTTGACGACGCCGCGGGCGCATCCGACTTCGAGACCCTGCTCGTCCAGAACCGGCTGATGTATGACGTGACCTTTCACCCCGAGTTTGCTCGGAACGGGTACGTCTACGTCTCCAGCAAGGGCCCCATGGACGTGCCAACCGGGGATCGCAAAATGCGGGTGGCGCGCTACACCATGCAGACTCAGCCGCCCTATCGACTCGATCCGGCGTCCGAGTTGACGATCGTCGATTGGCCCTCGGATGGCCACGACGGCGGGGCAATCGCGTTCGGCCGAGACGGGATGCTCTACATCACCACGGGTGACGGGACATCGGACTCCGACATCAATCTGATGGGCCAGCGGATGGACGTGTTGCTTGCCAAGTTGCTCCGCCTCGACGTGGATCACCCTTCTCCCGGCAAGGCGTACTCGGTTCCCAGCGACAACCCGTTCGTCGGCCGGCCCGGCATCCGGCCGGAGACGTGGGCGTTCGGCTTCCGAAACCCATGGCGAATCGCGGCGGACCGCGAAACCGGGCAGATCTGGGTCGGCAACAACGGGCAGGACGCCTGGGAAACGGCCTACCTCATCGAGAAGGCCGCAAACTACGGATGGAGCACCTACGAGGGGAGCCACCCGTTCTACACCACGCGGCCGCTCGGCCCCTCCCCACACACAAAACCCACGGTCGAACACCCCCACTCCGAGTTTCGCTCGCTCACGGGGGGCATCGTGTACCGCGGCTCGCGTTATCCGGATTGGCGCGGCGCTTACATTTACGGTGATTACTCCACCGGCAAAATCTGGGGCATCAAGCACGAGGCGGGAAAGGTCGTCTGGCAGAAGGAACTCGCCGACACCACCCTTCAGATCACCGGCTTCGGCATGGACTCGAAGGGAGAACTTCTGATCTGCGATCTCGCGGGCGGCGGCAAGGGCGGCTTCTACACCCTGGATCCGACCCCGACCGACAAGCCTCGGCCGGTGTTCCCGCGAAAACTCTCTGCAAGCGGTCTCTTCCGCTCGGTCAAGGGCCATCAGGTTCAACCCGCGCTGATCCCGTACGACGTCAACTCGCCGCTCTGGTCCGACGGCGCCCACAAAGAGCGGTTCATTGCGCTCCCGCCGGGCAACGCGTCCATCGAGGTGACCCCCACTCGCGGTTGGAACTTCCCGGATGACACGGTCCTGGTGAAGTCGTTCGCGCTGGACGGCACAACGGGCAGACGGTGGATCGAGACCCGTTTTCTCGTGAAACAGGAGGGCGAGTGGGTCGGCTACTCCTA
>SYKE01000170.1 GCA_005798285.1 Actinomycetota bacterium | reverse complement strand
TGCGGTAAGAGCGCACCAGCTTCGGCGGTAACGTCGAAGGCTGGGTAAACCCCACCCGGAGCAAGGCCAATGCGGCGAGAGCTGCCCGCTCGCTGATGTCGCGGTAGGCCGCTTGAGCGCTGGAGTGATCCTGCGCCTAGAGGGATGACCGTCACCCGAAAGGGTACAGAACCCGGCTTACAGGCCCGGCTTCCACCTCCTTAAGAATCGGCAAGAATCGGCGAATCGGATTTGAGATCTTCCACGGCGGGTCGAAGGGTCAGATCGGCTCTTCGTCACCCAATCCGGCGCCGCACTCCCGGCAGTAGGCGACTGAGGGCGACACCAGCACGCCGCACCGGGGGCAGCGGTCCTGTGCCGGAGGCGGAGGCGGAGCAGACGGACGGGATCCGCTGGACGCGGATGACGACGCCCCAGAACGATCGGACACTCGAAAACCGGTCGTCTCCTCGACATATCCCGGTTGCCCTTCGGCGCGTGGGTAGTCGCCGTCCAGAATCCGAGCGTAGTCGCCCCGAACGACCCAACTCTCCAACTCGCGGGCCCGGTGTACCACCTGCGGGTGATTGAGCTGCCATGAGTAAGTGAGGAAGAGCAGCGTCCGTGCGACGCCGTCGGTGGCGCCTCCGAGCTGTTGCGCCCGACTTTGCTCCAGGAATGCGTCGATGTTCATCTCGTGAGAGTAGCGAGAGTGCCCCCCGCCGAGCTTCATGATCGCGCCGTAGGCCACCCGCGGATCCTGGCAGGCGAGGAGCCCAGCCCGGTCGCACGTGAACTCTGCCTGCCGCAGCCACTCGCAGAAGGCGCTCACTAGCCCGTAACTCGCCAGCTTTCCCACTCCTAGCGTGGCCTGGCCGGCCATGTCCAGCAGGGGAAGCAGCACGCGCCCGAGCATCTGGTAGAGGACGTGCTCACTGCGAATGTGACCCAGTTCGTGACCGATCACGAAGAGGAGTTCGTCATCTGTGAAATGGTCGATCAACTCGGAGTTGAGGATTACAGCCGGTCTCTGAACGCCCGTTGTCAGGGCGTTGCAGTCACTGCCGTAGCAAACGTAAAGGTCCGGTCTGGGCACATCCAGCGCTCGACAGGCTTCCAGCACCAGTCCGTAAACGGATCTCATCTGCTCCGGGCCGCAGCGAATCGACTCGGACTGGGTGCGGGCGGCCAGTACGCGATCCAACGCGACCTCGTTGAATTGCTTCACGAGCAGTGGCACGAGCGGAATCCGCTCGAGGTTCTGAACCGCGGCACGATCCGCGGGGCACTGGAACGCGTCGGCGCTCAGCTCTTGTAAGGGGATTCGGCGCGGCACGCAGTTCCTCCCGACACACTGGTTGTTGGTGGCACGATAACACTGAACGGGTTATCCATCCCAGAGGTTCGCCGGGAGTTGCGGGTCGGGTCCCGGCGCCGGCTTTCTCATCCCCTCTTGCAGCCGGATTGCCGCCGCGCGGCCACGCGACGGACCTGACGGACGTGATCGACCGGGCAAAACCCGTGCAGAGTTGGGGAAACGAGGCCTGATTGTGAGACTGGACCGAGTGGGGCTGCTGTCGAGCCGAGCCGCCGAGTCGGAATCCGGCTGTGTGGAGATTTCCAACCCGGGCCTTCTCAGATGGATGTCGGAGGGTCGAGCCCTCAGCGGTTGGCGGCCGGCGTGTGGAAGGGCGGCTCTGCGGGTGACTGCCGAAGGAGTGGTCACGCGCAGCCCGGAGTTGGAGTTGGATGCGCTCGATGCCGACTCGTTCGGCTGGTGGCTGGGGCATACCGCTTCGGATCCCGGATGGTTCGGACGCGACGCGACCCACATCCGCCGAGGCGAAGCTGCGCACTGGGCCGCGCGCCTGGATCCTGAGGAGTGGGCCACCGTTTCACGGGTCGGCTTGGATCTCGGGATTGCCCTGACCCAGGCGGCTTTCCAGGCGCGACCGGGCCTCAGGAGTTGTCAGATCGCGGGAATGCTCAGCGGCATCCTATGGGACCTCGGCTCCGTGCCGGTCCGGCTGGAGGTTGCGGCGGACCACCGCCTTCAGGAGCCGGGCTGGCTTCATCCCGGAGGGGAGCCGATTCAGCGGGTGGTGTCGTTTGCGGCGCTGGCGGCCCGGGACGGGCTGCACATCCTGGCCGGACGAACGGTGCTGTTCGGCGAACCGGAGGATGCGATCCTGGAATACTGGCGGGACTCCTCGGGTGAGATTGCCGGCCTGGTGTGCCAACCCGAACGGCCGGCAACTCGGGATGTTTGCGTGGCCCTGGGCTACTCGGAAGGGATTCCGGCCGACGCGCCCGCCGGACCCTGGGGTGTGTCGTTTCGCGGTTCCGGTCCCCGGATTGCCGAATCCTTTATCGGGCTGCCGGCGGCCGGTGATCCGGGGGCGGTCCGACCTGTGGTGGACACGCCGGACCTGCCCGCGTGCAGTCTCTGGGCTCACGGCGTGGAGTTTCGCCTTCCCGGGATGCTGCTCCGCTGAATTCTTTAGCTAAAACACACCGAAGTAGCGCTCGAAGAACTTCGGAGCATCGACTTCGAGCGCCACATGGTGCCTGCCGGCGGAATCCGCCGTGAAGTAGGTCATCCCGGCGGGTCTTCCCGGGGCTAGTTCCACCTCCGCTCGCCCAGCGGCAAGAGTGCAGGTGGTGGGGTGGAAGAGCGAGACGGCCGCGAGCGGATCGTGGAATGTGATCTGGCCGGCTTTCCGGAACCAGACTTCCGCCATGTCGGCCACGACCGCGAGCGCGCCTCCCTTGAAGCGCCTGCGGCATTCCTCCGCGTCGAGGCGGCACCGAAGGGTTACATCCAGTCCGAACGCCGTGATCTTCGGAGCACGACTCTTGAAGACGCGGGCCGCAGCGTGCGGGTCATTCACGATATTCCACTCCGCTCGCGGCGCCCCGGCATTCTTGCTGGTGAAGACGCCACCCATCAGCACCAGCTCCTTCAACAGGCCGGGCAGCTCGGGGTCCAGCGCGAACAGCACGGCAAGGTTGGTGAGCGGGCCGACTGCGAGCAGGGTGATCTCACCGGGACGAGCCCGAATTGCGTCTCGCAAGAACGGCACTGCGCCGCCGGTGTCGAAGTCGTGTCGATGCGCCCAGCGCCCGAGGATCTCCTTTTGAGGGCAGGCAGGCTGGAGCGGGTCGACGGCAAGTGGATGGTCCCAGCCGGATCGAATCGGCACATTGTTGCGCCCCGCCGCCCGGCAAAGCGCCGAGGCCAACCGCGCCCGCTCCACCGGTTCACCCGATACCGTGGTGATTCCCACGAGCTCGCACCGCGGTTCTGCGAGCAGGTAAGCCAGTGCGACTGCGTCGTCGATATCGCTGCCGATGTCGGTGTCGAAGAGAACGGGGATACGATCGCTCACGAGAGGGTACTCTTGGGGGAGGGATTCCGATTCCCCGACCGGAACGGTCGGCCCGAGCATGGGGATCGGCTGAACAACGGATGAACGTTCTCTGGATTGTGGTGGACTGCCTGCGCCCGGATCATATGGGCTGCTATGGCTATCGGCGACGAACTACGCCGCACATCGACCGCTTCGCGCGGGATGCGGTGATCTTCGAACGCATGATCAGCCCGCACATTCCCACCCAGCCGGCACACACCACGCTGTTCACCGGGCGCGATGTGTTCTCGCACCACGTGGTGGCTCAGGGTGGAAACCACGAGCTATCGCCAGAGATTCCGCTGCTGCCGGCCCTTCTCTCCGAACGAGGGTACTTCACCGCGGCGGTCGACAACATCGGTCGATGGATCGAACCCGCCTTCCAGCGCTACGAGAAGTATCCGCGCTGGAACCATGACGGCACGCTGCCATGGAGAAACGGCGAGGAGGTCACCGAGCGAGCCCTTTCCATTCTCACCGAGGCGAAGGCCACGGGTTCCCCCTGGTTTACGTTCCTCCACTACTGGGACCCGCACACTCCGTATCTGCCGCCGCCGCCGTTTGACCGGATGTTTTACACGGGAGACGAGAAGGCGGCGCATCACGCGTCCATGGATCCCGTTTGGAAGTCGCCCTGGTTCGCCAACTACTTTCGGGAGTGGCTGGACGGAGTGCGCGACATCGATTACGTCAAGGCGCAGTACGACGCGGGCATCGCTTACTCGGACGCATGCATCGGTCGAGTCTTTCAGAGGCTGACCGAGACCGACGCGTGGGACGACACCCTCGTGATCCTACAGGCCGACCATGGCGAAGAGCTCGACGACCACGGCTGCTGGTTCGACCATCACGGACTCTACGACACCAACGTTCACGTTCCCGTCCTCATGCGCTTCCCCCAGGCTCGGATGGCGAGCCGGAGAGTCGGCACGATGCAGTGCTCTCTGGACCTGGCTGCCACGGTTCTCGACTCGATCGGCCTGGGTGAACTGGCCCGCGACATGGACGGGAGACCGATTGACCTGGCCACGGAGGCCGTGGCTCCGAGGGAAGCGGTCTATCTCACCGAGTGCACCTGGATGCGGAAGCGTGGGTGGCGGACCGCGGACTGGAAGCTGATCGAAGCGCTGGAGCCGGACATCTATGGGATCGGTCCCATCGAGCTTTACCATCTGCCGTCGGATCCCGGGGAAATGCACAACCTGGCGACCGAGCGAGGTGACGTGGTGGCTCGCTTGCGCCAGGATCGAGACCGGCATGTGGCCGCCAGGTTGTCCGCCACGGGTGGCGCCGATCCGCTGGTCGAGCAGTCTGATGCGCTTCGGACCTGGCAGCCTCGATTCATCGCGGGCCGCGCCTCTTAGGCTTCGCATCTCCGGCGCCCGGCCTCCCGCAGGTCGTGTGATCTGGGGCAGGGATTGGTCAGAGCAGGTTTGAAGCTGAGCGCGTGTCGCTTCATCCGTGTCCCACCCGAATACGGGCGCGCAGCTATCGGCAGTTCAGCGCCGATTACTCGCTTGACGTCCCCGCCGAGAGTTACGGTGGGTGGCATTCGGTTGACCTCGACTTCGACCTGGACGCCACGGCTCTCGTCGTGATGCATGCGTGGGACTGCGGTGGGCTGGAGGATTATCCGGGATGGTACCGCGCGGTGGAGTACCTTCCAAGGTCGGAGCGGATCGCCCGTGATGTCTTCCCACCACTGCTGGCTGGAGCCCGCGCTGCCGGCTTGACGGTGTTCCACGTGGTGGGAGGGCCGACGGATTACTACTCGCACCTGGCCGGCCATCGGCGGGCTCGTTCGCTCGTCGCGGAGACCGCTCCGGTGGAGCGGATTTCACCCTCACCGACTCTGGCGGCACTGCGGGCCTTTCGGGCGGCGAATGTCTTTCCCGGCGCAGAGAACCGTGAGGACGTGGAGAGGGGTCGCCCGATTCTGAACTTTCTTCCCACGGCGCTCCCCGTGGGGGAGGAAGGCGTTGCCGAGTCATCCGACCAACTCTTCGCGCTCTGCCGCGCAGAAGGCATCGAGCACCTGGTTTACGTCGGCTTCGCGCTCGACGGATGCCTGCTGCTGTCGCCAGGAGGCATGGTGGATTTGTCGCGACGAGGGATTCTCTGCTCCACTATCGCGGAAGGGGTCACCTCAATCGAGAACGCGGAGACGGCTCGAACCGAGCAGGCGAAGGCAGTCGCCTTGTGGCGAGTCGCGCTGCTGTTTGGGTTCGTGTTTGGTCTGGAAGAGTTCCTGGACGGCCTGAACCGGTACTCGGTTGCGGCGGGAGGGCGTGCTGATGCGGAAGGCACTGGATCGTAGAGCGGTCGTCGCCGGGGCGGTGGGCGGTTCCCTGGCTGCTGCGATGGCTCCCACAGACTCCCAGGATCGGGTCGGCGCCATCCCCGTGGAAAATCGGCGCGAGGGCACCCGAGAGTGGCAGCTCACCCGCGTCCGAATCGACGGCGGCAAGAGCCGCTCGCCGTGGATCGAAGGGTATTGCTCGCATCAAAGCGTGGCCTCCGGCGAATCTCTGGAGATCTTCGTCAGCGCCCGTCCGGCTCGACGATTTCTGATCGACCTTTTTCGCATGGGGTACTACGGCGGCAAGGGCGCTCGAAAGGTTGCCCAGCTGGGGCCGTTCAACGGAACGCCGCAGCCTGATCCCGAGGTGGGTCCGCGCCGCCTCAGGGAGTGCCGATGGGAGCCTGCGGTGCGGTTGAGCATCCCTGCCGACTGGCCTTCAGGGGTGTACCTTGGAAAGCTTCGTACCCTGCCGGATTCCGAGGATCAGCCGTACTGGGAGAGCTACATCGTCTTCATCGTGCGGCCCAGTCGACCCGTAGACGTGTTGTTCCAGTGCTCCGACAACACCTGGCAGGCCTACAACCGGTGGCCGGATCGCTTCTCCCTCTACGACGACGGGTCGGCCAGGGAATGGACTTCGGCGCCCGGCTATGACGTCACGTTCGATCGCCCTTATGGCAAGTATCGCCAGATCCTCGACTACCCGCAGTCCGTCGGCTCGGGGGAGTTTCTGCTCTGGGAATATCCTCTCTGTTACTGGTTGGAGCGGGAGGGCTACGACGTCGGCTATTGCTCCAACAGTGATCTGGTGACTCCAGGCCGCCTGCCTGCGGCTCGGGCATTTCTGAGTGTGGGACACGACGAGTACTGGGATGTCCGCCAGTACCACACCGTCAAGAAGCTGTCCGAGGAAGGCACGAGCCTGCTTTTTCTTTCCGGCAACACGCTCTGCTGGGTCAGTCCGTTCGGCAGCGCGACGAGTGGCCGTCCCCTCCGCACCCTCACCCGGGCTGCCCCCTACGTCGGCTATGCCGGGCATCAGCCAGAGAACGGAATCGCCTTCGCCCCAACCGGTCCGGATGAGGGTCTGTTGATGGGCGCCCGCAACATTCGACCCGTCAACGGCGGAGGCGATTGGCGATGTGAACTGCCGGATCACTGGTTGTTCGAGGGGACGGGGATGAAGCGGGGAGACGCGGTTCCCGGGCTGGTGGGCTGGGAGTATCACGGAAACCCAGCAGACCTGCCGGGGCTGGAAGTCGTCGCCTCGGGGTTCGCGTTTCAGGGCGGTGAGAACCCCCAGCGGTGGACGGCAACGGTGCACCCAACTGCCAGAGGCGGCTACGTCTTCAATGCGGCCACCATCTTCTGGTCGCAGGGCCTCGCCGCCCCGCCGGGCCATGTTCTGCCCTGGTCGCACTTCAGCCGCCCACACGGCCCGGATGAACGGGTGGAGCGTATGACTCGCAACCTGCTGCGCAAGGCGCTCCGCGGGTGACACGCCGGCTCGATCTCAGCCGAAACTTTGCATCGCCGGCTCCCCACGCGGCAACTCGTGGATTCACGTTGATCGAGCTTCTCGTCGTTATAGCAATTATTGCTATTCTTGCTGCCATCCTGTTTCCGGTCTTCGGCCAGGCTCGGGAGAAGGCGCGACAGACCGCTTGCAGTTCCAACATGCGACAGCAGGGAATGGCGCTGCGGATGTACAGCATGGATTACGACGAGCGACTGCCGGACCGTCGGGATCTCAAGCGAGCCCTGCCCGGTGGCTACCGCCCCTGGAGCACCTGGCCGACCTCCGATCCGCGGTGTGGCTGGGCGGCGGTGGCGCTGGAGACGTACGTGCGTTCCCCGGGCATCTGGCTGTGCCACAGCATCGCCGGCGGGGGATTGGGGCTGCGTGTGGAAGTGTCGCAGGCCGCAGTCGGACCGGTCCGCACAAACTACTGGTGGTGGCGCTTCGATCGTCCGGACGACCCGGTTCCCCTCGACAATCTGTGGGGAAAGGGTGAACTTCAGGCAGTGCAGGATCTCAAGCTCGCTCGAAATCCACAAGCAGGCGACCCCGACGGGCCTGCGGATGTGGAGATTGGCGTCGATCCCTACTTCCCGTCAACCATTCCAACCGTTCCGGCTGAGATTCGGGGGCGTGCCGTCCACTTTGGAGGAAGAAACCGGTTCTTCCTCGACGGCCATGTGAAGTTCTTGCGAGACGTCCGCACCAATTAGCCGGCGGCGAGCAACTTCTCCACAGCCTCTCGACCGGTATCTCCCACTCGAATTCCGAGGTCTTGCGCCTGCCGGCTCGCCTCGACGATCTTCGCCGAGTAGAGGTCCTCCGGCTGAACCAGCGGGTTTTGAGGGGTGCCGCGCGCTATGGCAACTGCCTGGCCGAAGTGCTCCATGGTGGGCACGTGGTAGGCGCCGCAGCCAACTATCCCTCGTCGAGTGAAGATTGCGCAGTACTGGCCGCCCTCCCAGAGCGTGTAGTGGCCGATGGCGGAACCATTCTCAAACTCAAGGACCCGATTGATGACGCGCGGGAGGGCGTCGTCGCCCGCCTGCATGGAGACTTCGGACATTCAGGAATCCCCTTCCGGATTTCTCATTCTGTCAATCACCGCCAGGGCGTCCCGGAGCGCCTCGTCGGCCTGTTCCCTCAACTCTCGGGCTCGTTCGACCGCCATGTCGTGGGCTTCCTGGGCGGTGGCCATCGTGCGGGCCGACATCCGTCGTCCGCGTCGAACCGCGGTCGCCACAGCATATTCAGCCGCCGCACGAGCCTCCAACTCATCCGCCGCAGCGTACGCCTCATCGTGGGTTCGGCGGGCGGTCGCCTCCAACTCATCCACATCCACCGGTTCGGCGGCGGCCTCATCGGCCGAGGCAGCGTCCGAATCGTCTCGCTGGGAATCGGATGGACCTGCGAGACTGGTGATCCCATCGTTCCCATTGAGTCCTCGGCGGTTGGCCGGCACGGCCGGCGCGAGGAGTCTCAGGCGACCGGGCCTGACTTCGGCGGTTCGCTGCAGGTCCGGAAGCCTTGGGAGCCGTGAGTTCCCAATCGTCGTCTCAAGCGAGTCAACTTCGCCGACGCCTCTTCGACGTCGGACCGCGTCCGGTTCGGAGCCCGGATCAAAAGCGCGCCCAACTCGCCGAGAGGCTCCCCGCTCCTCACCCCGCGCCGATCCACCTTCAGAGCCATAGCCCAGGACATTCCACCGAATCATCGCGAGAACCACCAACCCGAGGCTCACAACCACCAGGCCCACATAGAGCCCGGCGAGGAGACCCTTGTTGTGCCCATCCGCCTCGATGTGACGATGATCCCCGGCGGCGGCACGACCCATGCGGGGCCGTCCTGAGCCGGAAGGAGACTTACCAAACGCGTCCGTCATGGCAACCGCCCTCTTGCAAAACTACGCACTGTTGGTTTCTCATTGAGAGGACCTTACTCTTTAGTTTAGCCACCTCTGCTGATCCGTGCCCATTTCTCGGAGGCCTCGCGTGATACGATTGCCCGGTCTCGCCCGGTGTTGACGGGTGGGGGGAGCAATTTGTGAAGATTCACGAGTACCAGGCGAAGCAACTGCTTGGCCGATACGGCGTTCCGGTGCCTGAGGGTGAGGTGGCAGTGACCCCTCAAGAAGCCCGGGCCATCGCCGAAAAGCTCGGCCGGCGAGTGGTGGTGAAGTCCCAGGTGCATGTCGGCGGGCGTGGGAAGGCGGGAGGCATCAAGCTTGCCTCCACCCCCGATGAGGCGGAAGCCGTCGCCGGCAAGATCCTGGGCATGGACATCAAGGGGCTCACCGTGGAGAAAGTCCTGGTGGAGGCCGCTTGCAACATCGAGCAGGAGTACTACCTCGGGATCACGCTGGATCGGGCAGCCCAAAAGAACCTTCTGATGGTGTCCGCCGCGGGCGGTGTCGATATTGAGGAAGTCGCGGCGTCCACGCCGGAGAAGATCGCCCGAGTGTTGATCGATCCTGCTGTGGGACTCTGCGACTTTCAGATTCGACAGGCGGTCTTCGGGGCCGGGCTGGACCCCAGAGCGCTGTCGGGCGCCGGCAAGTTCATTCAGGCCCTGTACAAGGCCTACATCGACCTGGACTGCTCTCTCGCCGAGATCAATCCGCTGGTGCTCACCGCCGAAGGAACGCTGATCGCCGCGGACGGCAAGATCACGTTCGACGAAAACGCGCTCTTCCGCCACCCGGAGCTCGCGCAGTATGCCGAGGGCAGTGAGGAAGACGAGATTGAGGCCGAAGCGCACCGTCGCGGGCTGCAATACGTCCGCCTCGGCGGCGAAATCGGAATCATTGGGAACGGCGCCGGCCTCGTGATGGGCACGCTCGATGAGGTCAAGGATGCCGGCGGAACGCCTGCGAACTTTCTCGACATCGGGGGCGGCGCCAAGGCAGAAGTCGTGGCGAACGCGCTCGAAGTGGTGCTGCTCGATCCGAACGTGAAGGGCGTACTCTTCAACATCTTCGGCGGGATCACTCGCGGCGACGAGGTGGCCAGGGGCATTACCGAGGGCAGCAAGCGGCTCGACATCAAGGTGCCGATCGTGGTGCGTCTCACAGGAACCAACGCAGAGGAAGGCCGGGCGATTCTCGCCGCCACCAGTCTGGTTCCCGCGGAGACGATGCAGGAAGCCGCCGCCAAGATCGTCTCTCTGGCCCGAGGCTAGGCCACGGCCCGGCGCACTGCGCCTGAAGGATTCACAGTATGAGTGTGTTGATCGACAAGAGCAGCCGGGTGGTGGTGCAGGGCATCACCGGCCGAGAGGGCGGGTTCCACACCCGCCAGATGCTGGCCTACGGCACCCAGGTGGTCGCCGGCGTGACGCCGGGAAAGAGTGGGCAAACCGTTGACGGCGTTCCGGTGTTCGACACCGTTGCCGACGCAGTCCGGTCCACCGGAGCCACCATCTCCGTCATCTTCGTGCCCCCGAAATTCGCTCCGGACGCGTGCCTCGAGGCGGCGGATGCCGGCGTGGATCTCGCGGTGTGTATCACCGAGGGAATCCCCATCAACGACATGGTCTCCGTGGTGAACTACATCCGGAAGACCAAAACCCGGTTGCTCGGCGCCAACTGTCCCGGCCTCATCACTCCTGAGGAGTGCAAGGTGGGAATCATGCCCGGCAATATCGTGATGAAGGGTCCGGTGGGCGTGGTTGCCCGCAGCGGCACGCTGACCTATGAAATCGTGAGCCGGCTGACCCGCGAAGGAATTGGCCAGACCACCTGCGTCGGGATTGGCGGAGATCCGGTGCCGGGGCAGCGATTCATCGATGTGCTGCCGCTGTTTGAGGCCGATCCCGATACAAAAGTCGTGGTGATGATTGGCGAGATCGGCGGAACCGACGAGGAAGACGCGGCGGAGTACATCAGCACGATGACCAAGCCGGTCATCGGCTTCATCTCCGGACGAACGGCGCCTCCCGGAAAGCGGATGGGGCACGCCGGCGCCATTGTTTCGGGTGGTAAGGGGACCGCGCAGGCCAAAGTCGAGGCGCTCAGCGCCGTTGGCGTGCCGGTACCGGTTTCCAGCCGGGAGATTCCTGAATTGGTGCGAGAGCGCCTGGGTTAGGCGCCCGTGCGGGAGGACTGAACACGATGTACCTGACCGATAAGAGAGTCGCCGTCATGGGCGCCGCGGGAGCCATTGGCTCCAATATGGTGCAAGATCTGCTGGCAACCGGAACTGCGAATCACGTTGTGATGTACGATCCGTTTGCTGCCGGACTGGAAGGCGCCGCCGAAGAGGTCTACCACTGCGGCTTTGCAGGCGCACGAGTCACCTTTACGACCTCTGTGGAGGAAGCCCTCACCGGCGCCTCGTTCATCATTTCTTCCGGCGGGGCGCCCCGCAAGGACGGGATGACCCGCGAGGATCTCCTGCGCGGCAATTGTGAGATCGCAAAGGGCCTCGGCGAGAGCACAAAAGCGTACTGCCCGAATGTGGAGCTCGTGATCATCATCTTCAATCCGGCCGATATCACCGGGCTCACCACGCTCGTGCACTCGGGTTTGGCTCCCGGCCGGGTGACGACACTCGCCGCGTTGGACAGCACCCGCCTCCAATCACGACTGGCGCAGCACTTCGGAGTGGTGCAGGACGCGGTTACCGGCTGCGCGACCTACGGCGGCCACGGCGAAAAGATGGCGGTCTTTGGGGGCGGCATCGCGGTGAACGGCGTTGCGCTTAACGACCTGCTCGGAGGCGCCGAAGTGAATGGGAAGTCGCTGACCGCCGAGGAGTGGACCTCGGTCCAGAACGATGTTCGCAACGGCGGCGCTCGCATCATCAAACTGCGCGGTCGATCCTCGTATCAGTCTCCGGCGCACCAGAGCGTGGAGATGCTCAGGGGACACTTGAATCAGGGTGGCTACCCGTGGCCGTGCGGCGCCTACTTCGCCGACGGCGAGTACGCCGGAGTGATGATGGCCGCCGATGTCACCTTCACCCCGGATGGACTTGTGGGAAGCATTCCGAACGGCTCCGAGGCGGACCTGGCGGATCTCAAGGAATCGTACATCCATCTCTGCAAGCTGCGAGACGAAGTGATCGCTGCGGGAGTGCTTCCACCCAGAGCGGAGTGGGGAACCCTGAACCCGCACCTGTAACTTTCTCGACAAGTGACGAGAAGCAGAGAGGGGTGGCTGGCCCATTTGGGTCATCCGCCCCTATTTTTTCAGGGCTGTCCGGCAGAGAAGAGCGCGACGCCGCCGAAGGCAACAATCGCCAGCACCGCGACGAGGAGCGCCAGCGCCACCACGATGGCCTGCTGCCGAGCGTGAGGATCATCCAAACCCAGATCGCTCCGAATTCCAGCGGGCAATCCTGTCGATACGGTCGCCGAGCCTTCGGCCTCTCGAAGAAGGCGGTTGGGTGGCACCCAGTTGCTGTCGGACTGCCTGGAGGCTTTTCGGGCGGCAACCATCTCCTCAAGGGTTTTGCCGCATTCAGCGCACTCCGTGGCGCCCGGCTCGAGCGCGGTCCAGCAGAAACTGCAATACCGCTGCTTCGACGACGGGTGCGCGGCGCCGGCGCCGGCGCGCGTCAGATCCTGGAGATCCTGCAGGTAATCCTCAGGGTCCAGGGCCGGCGGTTCCGCGCCGCCACGCAGGACTGAATGTCGCTCTTCGTGCATCACGCATCATTATGGCGGCGGCCCCCGGCTCCTGCAGGTTCCGGAAAAACCGAAGTTTCGGCGCACGAGTTCGGGCTCTC
>SYKE01000017.1 GCA_005798285.1 Actinomycetota bacterium | reverse complement strand
GAAGTGCCAAAACGGGATCGGCCGACCCTCTATCGAGCGAATAAGAGTTGGAAGCGCCCCGGTTGAGCGACCTCAAGTGTGCCGGAACAGCCGTCCAAGTACGGTCTATTCGCACCTCACGCAACATCGAATCACCGTGGGCCAAAAGGGGTCATGTCACCAGTGCATCCTTGCCGGAGCCGCAGAACACCAGTCTCACGTGGATGGCGGCGGGCTTCACAGCGTACATCCCGGCAAGCGCATGACGGTACTCCATCACCTGATTTCGATAGCGGTTCATGGCTCCGGGGAGCGTCTCGTCAGTAACAGAGTCGGTCTTCCAGTCAATCAACTCGATCTGCGGCTCCGCTCCCTGGGGATGGCAGATCATTACCCGGTCGAAGGCGCCCGAGACGAGGTGGGACTCCCTGCGGACCTTAAAGCGATGCTCCACCAGCAGTTTGACACTCTCCCCGGCGCTCGGGCGAGCCAAAGCCCGACGGACGGGTTCCTCGTCCAGCATAGCCTTCCACTGCTGGAGGCGCTCGCTCCGCCATTCGTGGCTCTTTTCCGGAAGTATCCTGAGGAGCTCCTGCGCCAACGCACTGTCGTTCGGAATGCCATCCTCCAAAAACCGTACCCGTGCAAACAGAGCGTGGATGGCGGTCCCCCGGTCGCGGCCCTCGCTGGATGTGATCTCCAGCAGGTCCGCCAGGGAGTCCGGCTGCACCAGTTCTGAAGGAAAGATCACCGGGCGATTTCGTGCGTGGCTGGTGGGTCGGGTCAGCGCCAGTAACCGGGGCGCCGTTGTGGCGGCGGCGTCCGGGGGGCCCGACTGGAGCGCAATGTGCTGAAACCAGTTCGGGTCGCCGAATGAGCAGCCCGTGTTAGCCTCCGTCAGCAGTTGCTCGCGAAGCAGCAACGCCGACGTCTGCCGGTTACTCGACTTCGGAGGGACCAGCAGGTGGAGCGCCCGCCGCGCGCGCGTCATCGCGACGTAAAGTAGACAGAGCGCCTCAGTCCTCTCCCGGTGCAGCGCCGCCTCGCACGCCCTCTGCCAGTCGGGATCGCACTGCCGGATCTCCGCCTTCCCCCAGAGATAGACTGCTCGAATCTCTGATAGCGGGTCCGCACGGTCCGTCACGTAGCCTTTGGCGACTTGCGGAAGTTGCCCCTGTAGTTCCGGCAGTATGACGCAGTCGAACTCCAGCCCCTTGGATTTGTGGATCGTCATCACCGAGACTCGCGACCCTCCGCGACGAGGGCGGCTGGTGTCTTGAATCAGGGCTGCGAACTCGGCGGGGCGCTCGGGTGCGCGGGCCGAACTCGCCAGGGCCCGCACGTGCAAGAGCCGCTCCAACCCAGCGGCGGTGGCGGCGGGCGTCAGGAGAGCGACCCATCGTGTGAGAACACGGGCGTACCCGTCTCCCGCAAGCTCGCTGCGGATGCGTCGCGACACACCGGCCCGCTGAATCGCGCTGCTCCAGATGGACAGGCCCAGCGGACCCGCAAGCGGACTATGGAACAGTCGAAACGCCGCAGCGCTATCGTCGGGAAAGTCGGCCAGTCGGAGCGCCGCCAGAATTGGCTGCACGGCGGGCTGATCGTCCAGGGCTCCACCGCCCTCCCCCACCGCGTCAATTCCGGCCGCCCGCAACCCCGCCAGGATCGCCTCAACCGTGCTGTTCTTCCGCACCAGCACACCGACGCTGCACGGAGCACACTCCTCAATGACTCCCGCGATCTCCTCCAACACCGCCCGTGAGACCCCTCCGCCGCCTCCCGGCTCCGGATCGTCGCCCTCTTCGTTCTCCGCGGTCGAACTGAAATCCAATTCGACGAGCCGAACGTATCCTGAACCGGGGAGACTGGCAGCGTGGCGACGGTACTGGGCGTCCCATTCCGCGAAAACCGGTTCCCACCCCTTGAATTTGTCTTTCGAAAGTAGGCTCGAGGTGGCCGTGAAAACGCGGTTCACGGCATCCAGCACTTCCTGTGCTGAGCGTCGATTCAGATCGAGATCGTCCCAATGGATGCCGGGAATTGACTCATCGAGCCGGGCCAGCAGCTCCGGAGTGGCCGAACGCCACGAGTAAATGGACTGCTTGCCATCCCCCACCACGAAGAGCGACCCGCCATTCGAGATTGCGTGCTCCACCACCGGCAGCAGCGCTTTCCACTGCGCCGCGCTGGTGTCCTGAAACTCATCCAGAAGCACATGGGTGATGCCGGAGCCCATCCGGCGCTCCAGTTCTTCCGGTTGAACGCCGCGCTGAACCAGAGTTCGCACGACATCGCTGAAGAAGAGCAGGCCTTCATCGCGCATCACTTCCGCGACGCGGCGCTCGAGTAGCTCCAGCAGCTCCCGCTGAGAGTGCAGGGCCCGGGCGAGCGGTTCAACGCACCGGCATTGGGCCAGACGAATCAGGGGCTCGTAGGCCTCGGAAATCTCGATCGGGATTGGCTTCTTGGCAAAGGTGTAGTCGTGATGGATGAGCTTCTTCGGAATGCCGGTGTCCAAAAACTTCGGCCAGTCTTGCTGGTCGAACCGACTCAAGTCCGCCTGCACGGTGTTGGCGAGTCTGGTTCCATCAGCTTCCGTGAGCGCCTCGCGGGCCAGCGCCAGCGCGAGCGCCGACGGCTCTGTTGGATTGAGGGCGTGCCATGCCTGCCGGTCCGTTTCCCGCACCGCCTCCAACCCGCTGTGGAGGAGCCGGTCCAGCACTTCGACCACGTGCGGCAGCACTCGACCCGAGGTCGGATGGCGATCGTAGAGTTGCAGGAACGCATCCAGCCCCATCGCTTTCAGGGCGCGCCTCGCTGCTTCTCTCCGGACATTTTCGCCCCGGGTCGTCCGCTCATCCACCAGTTCAGGCTGGGGCGGCAGCCCCAACTCAAAGCGAAGTAGTCCGACCGTCGCAAAGAAGTGGCTCTCGAGCGTACAGATCCGGATCTCCGGGAGCTGACGGCAGAAGCTGCGGAGGAGTGCCTCTGAGCCCTCGGTGGGATGCGCCAGTCGAGACAGGACCCGCTCCAGGATCTCCCCCGCCGCCTTGCGGGTGAAGGTGGTCGCGAGGATCTCGGAGGGTCCCGCTCCGGCTCGGAGCAGCGAGAGGTACCGTGCAGTGAGTTGATACGTCTTGCCGGAGCCCGCTGAGGCTCGGATTCCAAGCAGCGATCGGGTGTGATCGATCTCTACCGATGGCGCCCCGGCGGATGATTGGGCGGGAAAGAACATCACTCGGCTCCTCGGGGGCATCGGGCCAGCGTGATCAGGTCGAACTCCCCACTCGCGGCGGGATTGGGGGGCCAGAACACGCCATCGAGTATTCGGCCGGCGATCTTCCGGGCCTGATCCAGCGCTTCATCCAACTCGGCGTCGCTCCAGGCCGCGGTCTCGACTCTGGTCTCCTCATCGGCGGCCGACAGTGTGAAGAAGGCCAGTCTTCGATCCCGATCCGGCTCGATGGAGCGACACAGCCAGTGATAAAGGGGAAGCTGGAAGTCCACCCACACCTTCGCACTCACGGGGCCCGTCCGGTGCTGTTGTTCGGGACTCCGGGCCTTCGTACGAACCTTGTAGTCCACGACCCGCAGTTCGCCCTCGCGGGCTTCCAGGCGGTCGATGCGGCCGGTCACGAGCACCCGGCGACCATCCTCGGTCTCGAGCTCTCCTCGAAGGGACCGCTCTACCGAAAGGAACCGCCACCCCTCCCTGCGCTGCTCCGATTGGGCTCCGGCAAAGGCGCGCAGGCGCCGCTCCGTGAGGCGAAGCTGCAGCCGAACCGGCAGCGAGGGTCGGGTCCCGAAACGTGCGTGAGCGTCGTGCTGGAGCTGTGAGAGCAGAAACTCCTCGATCTCGACCTGTGACTCGGAGTCCCGGATCGGAGCCTGCCCAAACGCTTCCAAGACCTTGTGCAGCAGGTCCCCGAAACCTCTCTGATCGAGCTCGATCGAGTCGTCGGTCAACTCCTCCAGCTTCGCTATCCGGCTCAGGTAGTAACGGTACGGACATCGGAGGTAGGCAGAGAAGTCGGTCACCCCCAATCGGTCGGGATGGAGCGCGGGCGGCGGACTCGGAATTCCCACCTCATTCCGATCTCCGGAGGGAAGGATCGGACGAAGCGCAGGCGGATCTTCGCCGCAAAACCGACCCACGCGCCAACGAATGGTCTCGATGTCTCCCGTGAGGAGGAGGCGGCTGGGGCGGGAGGGGTTACCCTCGCCGTCGCGGCGGAGCGAAATCAGGCGCCTCGCCCGGGTGGAGGCCTGCTTTGCGCTCAGCACCGCGGCGTCTCGAGCGAATCGCGTCAGGTCGCAGGGAAGTCCGAGCTTGCGCCGCAGCGAGTCGTGGAGGAACCCGTCCGCGGGTCGGGTCTCGGGGATCCAGCCGTCGTTCAGTCCAACGACCGCCAGAATCGGCGCATCATCGTGGAGCGCCTCCAACCACCCGACCACCTCCATGCTCGGCTCACCAAACTCATCCGGCAGCACGGCGCTGCCCAGCGCTTCTTCAATCATGAGCAGCGCCTGAGAGAGGGAGACCGGCTCGGCGAGATCGGCCGGGAGTTCCACCAGTTGACGCAGCGCATCTCTCAGCGGCGGCAGGCACTCCAGTAGCTGCGGGCGCTCGGGATCCTCCGCAGAGACGCATCCATACACGGGGCACAGTAATTGGGAGATCCGGCCGGCCCACCCAGCCGGGGTATCCGCCTCGCAGAGCAGGGGCGACACCCACGCTCGAACCCGGCCCAGCAGCGCGGCGGCGATGTCGCTCGACGGGAGATCCTGGGTCGACTCCCAGAGGCCCTGCCGGCGGGACTCGTTCAGTTCAGCTAACCAGTTCGGAGAGAGTTCCGGAGCCTCAAACTGAAGCCACCGGACCAGATCGGAACGCCTCACGAGGGCCGCAAACGCTTCCCAGAGCGGTGAGCGCGCGAACTCCGCCGCCAACCTCAGCAAAACGGCGGGCGAAGTGTCCGTCACACGTCGGATGGGCGCGGTGCGGCAAGGAATGCCTGCCAGACGGAAGCAGTCTCCGAGGAGACCCATCGAGGTGGAATCGCCACACGCCACCGTCACCGCATCCGCCCGCTCCCCTGTCGCGGACTTCTCCAGAAAGTCCAGGACAGCCGCCGCCGCTTCGACGGGATCGGCCACGACGATCTCTTCATCCGCCTCGGATGAAGAGCCACGATCGAGCCATCGATCCGCGATCGGGCGGCCCCAGTCGTCGAAGAAGTCCGCATCGGCCTCGTCTGCGAAGACGAGCACGGTCAACGTCGCCTCGGCACGGTCCAGCAGCCCGGCGAGCATGGGGGAGACTTCGAGACATCCCACGAGCACGATGTGAGGGCGCAGTTCGTGCGGAGCAAAACCGGGTTTCGCGGACCGTCTCGCTTCGTTTCGCCCGACCAGTCGGAGACTGGCCAGGCACAAGTCCCGATCCGCCAGAGCACGCGCCAGTACGTCACCCCTCGGATCCTCGGCGGCATACTCCGACATCATCCGGCCCGCTGCGGCGAGTTCATCGTCCAGGCGCTCCACATCCGCTGAGAGGCGCCACCAATCCAGAGGAGCCACCTCGCCGTCGCGGCCCCACAGCGTGCGGCTATCCTCCGGCCCAAGGGATTGAAGCGATCGCGAGACCGCGAGACGGCTCTCCAGGCCGCTCGCTACTCTCCGATCCGGCCGGTAGAGCCGCTCCGGCAGAGATCCGAGTACCACCACCTGTGGAGGAGACTCGGCCGCATCCAGAACATCAGCCAAACACTCGTCGAGTCGGCGCTGCGCCCGGGAACCCGGAACCACTATCCAGAGCGACTCGCCGCACTCCGGCTGATCAGCGGCCCAGCCGGCCACCAGCGGAAGCAGCGGCCCCCCCGTACCCAGGAATATGCGCGTCGGCAACATGAGATTTGCGCCCCAAAGCGAACGGAGTTAACCTATGCTTCCTAAGTGCGCTCGATCCGAGCGCAAGTTCCTTGCCGCGGCCCGTGCCACTTTGGCCAGGGCCCCGACGTTCAGCGAGAGTCTGTTCGCCGGATACGGTTCGACCTCCGACAAGTCTATGCGATGCTTTGCCCCGAGATCAGGCGCCCGGCTGCTTTCCATCGCCGCCGTTCTGGGGGCAGCCGCGTTCGGATCCGTTTCTGCCGCTGCCCCAGAGGCCCTCGCAGCTTCGGCCCCGATGACGGAGGAACTCGCGGTGGACCTTGCTCTCAAGCATAGCCCCACCCTGGAGGTCGCCCGCAGGGAACTGAATGTCGGGCTCATTCAGGCGGATCGAACCCGCCCAGCTTTCCGTCCGGATGTCCAGGCGGTCGCGGCTCAGGGACTCCGCGAGCCCCGTGTCGATCTTCCGGGCCGCCCCGACAAAGTCGTGCTGCCGAACGCAAGTTCCCGGCTCTCCATCGAGCTGCGTCAACCGCTCTACCAGTTCGGGGCGGGGAACGCGCCCCTCCAGCGCTCGACGGCGATGGCTGATGCGGCACGCTCGTCGTACCGAAAGGCCGAGCTGGACCTTTCGCTGCAGGTTCGCGAAGCCTACCTCGCAGCAGCACTCGCGCAGAGTCTGTCGGTCGTCGCTCGTCAGGGATTGGAACTGGCCCGAGAACACGTCCGCGTGACACGGCTGCTCCGCGACCAGGGAATGCAGGCCGATGTCGACGTGCTTCAGGCGGAGCGGGGTGAAGCCGAGGCGGAGGCAGCGGAAATCCAGGCTCGAAACGGCGCCGCGTTGTCTCTTGGGAACCTCAATCGAACGCTCTCCCGGCCGCTCGACGAAGAAGCCGGAGCGCGATTGCCGGAGGCGCTGCCCGCCGACCCGAAGTCGCTGGAACCCCTGAAACAGCGCGCCATGACCCAGCGGCCGGAACTCACGCTGCTGGAGCATCAAATCCAGGCGGCAGCCGCCGGAATTCGGCTCGCCCGATCTTCGGGCCAGCCTAGAATCAGTTTGGAAGCTTCTTACTCCCTCCAAACCGAAACCGCGCTGGCGCCGTTCTCGGGGATCTCGGCCGCCGTCAGCATCACGGCGCCGTTGTTCGACGGCGCGGCCCGGGGCCGAACAGTGCGGGAAGCGGAGGAGCGCCTGGCGCAACTGCGGGCGCAGCGAACGGTCCTGGAACAGGCCATCTCGCTGGAATTGGAGCAGCAGCGGCTCGCCCACCTCGAAGCTCGAGGACGAGTCCTCGCAGCGGAGAAAGCCATTCTCGCGGCCGATAAGGCGTATGAGATTCAGAGACTCCGGCTCGAGCGCGGTCGCGCCGTTCAGGTCGAAGTGCTGGATGCCCGCACGAGCCTGATGCGGGTGCGCGCTGACCGCGAACGGGCTCTGCACGACGGCCATCTGGCGCGGGTTCGTCTCCAACGAGCGCTCGGCGAGGGACTCCCCTCGCCCCGGTAGCGCCGGTCCAACAAAACTATGCCCATCAACCGTCCTCTCTTGCTTCTGGCTGCCCTTGGCGCCGCCGTCGGTGTGGCGGTGATGCCGCGCATGGCACGACGGGACGCAGCCGAAGCTCAAACTCGCTCCCGCGCGGCCGAGCGCGTATCGGAAGTCCAGTGTGAGGCGGTGCTCCCCTCCGATGAACACCGCACACTGCGACTTTCCGGGGTGCTGAAGAGCGGCAGCGAGGCCACCCTCTCCAGCAAACTCGGCGGTCGCGTGCTCGCGGTCCTGGTGCTGGAAGGCGATCCCGTTCGAAAGGGTCAGGCGCTGGTGCGACTCGATGGCGGAGATCAGCGGGAACAAGCTGCACAGGCCCTTTCCGGGCTCCAGGTCGCCCGGGCGTCGCTGCAAAAGGCGCGCGAGGGGGAGCGATTGAAGCGGACCGAGATCGAGAACCGCGTCTCCCAGGCCAGGGAGGGAGTTGCTCTCGCAATTCTCCGCGTCAAGCGGGCGGAGGCCGGCGGCAGGATCCAGGCGGGGGCAGGCTCCGCCGAGTTGGCTCGCGCCGAAGCGGGACTCGACGCGGCAAAGGGGAATCTTGCCCGGGTGCGATCCGGCGCCACCGCAACTCAGCGAGAGCAAGCGGATCTCGGGGTTCGGCAGGCGGAGCGCAGTCTGAATACCGCGAAGAAGAACCTGGACGATGTGGAGTTCCTCTACCAGAAGGGTGGCGTGTCTCGCTTTCAGTTTGAGGAGGCTCGCACCGGCTGGCTGAGAGCGCTCGACGGTGTTCGACAGGCTCAGCTCCAGCGTCAGGCCGTACTCGACGGCGCCTCTGCGGAGGAGATCACCGCCGCGGAAGCCCAGGTGCGGCAGGCTGATGCGGGCATTGCCGCCGCCCGCGCCGGCCTTCGACGGGAAGAAGTCGATGCCGCCGACGCCGCCTCTGCGCGGGGTCAGCAGCGCCAGGCGGAGCTCGACTTGAAGGCGGCAGAAGCCGGGCGCGCCGAACTCAATCTCCTGAAAGCCGACATCCGCGCCGCCGAAGCCGCCGTGAAACAGGCGGAGGCTGCCGTGAGACTCGCTGATCGCCAGACCACAGAAGCAACCATCACGAGCCCCATCGATGGAGTGGCACGTAATGTAATGGCCCACGTCGGAGAGCTGGCCGGTCCCGGTCTACCGCTCCTCAGAGTCGTCGGAACGGCGGATACCTATCTCGAAGCCGCAGTTCCCGCTCGAAGCCGGGGCGAACTGGCAGCGGGCCAGACCGCGAAGGTCATCGCCGACGCCCTGCCCCGGCGAGCGTTTCCCGGGAGAATTCGCTCCATCAGCCGGGTGGCCGGTCCCGACGGCAGATCATTCCCGGTGCGGATCGACATCACCGGCCCCGCCGATCTCCTGAGCCCCGGTGGGCTGGGTCGAGCCGAAGTTCGGACTGCCGCGGCGGAGTCTTCCGTGTCGGTCCCGATCGAAGCCGTACGATTGGATGGAGCCCACGCCTCGGTGTGGGTGGTTCGTGGGGGCGTGGTGACGGATGTCGTCGTGGAAACACGAGGACAAAACGCGACGCGGGCCCGGGTCACGGGGGAACTTCGCCCCGGAGAGTGGGTCATCACGGCCGCGCCGCCGGGCGTCACTCCCGGCGAGCGAGTCTCGATTCGGGGCGTACGGTAGCTCCAGAATGCAATTTACACGCCTCTGCATCGAGCGGCCGATTGTCCTCCTGATGGCCCTTGCGGCCCTCATGATGCTTGGGTTACGGGCTCGCGGAGGGCTGCCCGCGGAACTGGATCCAAAGGTCGACGTGCCCGTAGTCAACATCACCACGGTCTGGCCGGGCGCTTCCCCGGAAGAGGTGGAAGAGCGGCTGGTTCGGCCGCTCGAAGATGCCATCGCCACCGTCGGCAATGTGGAGACGATCAACGCCCGAGCGCTGGAAAACCTGGCGATCGTTACGGTGCGACTGCGTCTCGGCTCCAACCTCAATGCCGCCGCAGCGGATATCCGCGCCCGGGTCGACTCGGTTCGCCGTGACCTTCCCGACGAGATCGAACCGCCGCAGGTCGCCAAATTTGATTACAACGCCCGACCGCTCATGGTCCTCGGCATCACCGGATCCGGTGACAGTCGCGGCCTGCGGCAACTGGTCGACGATGAGATAAAGCCTCGTCTGGGCCGCGTCCCCGGGCTCGGCGCCGTCACCATCGTGGGCGGCTTGCGGCGAGAGATTCAGGTGCAGGTCGAACCCGAACGCCTCAGCGCGTACGGCGTCTCCCTCACGGATCTCCTTCGACCGCTCGGCGCCGCGTCGAGATCGGTGCCGGCGGGGAGTCTCGTGCTGGGACGGCGCGACGTGTCGGTACGGGTTCTCGGCGAATTCAACAGCCTGGAGGACCTGCGAAACACCCCCATTCCCGCTCCTGCCGCCGCGGGCCGGATGCTGCAGCAGAGCCGCTATGGCGCAGTTTCCGAGGAGCCGACGGCCCTGCTGCGGCTGCGAGATCTTGCCGAGATCACGGACACCTTTGCGGAACGCGAGCAGATGACTCGGGTTGGCGGCAAGGACAGCGTCGGCATCATCCTGACACGGGTGCCCGACGCCAACTCGATGGATGTCGCCGAGGGCCTCCACAGAGAGTTGAAGGGTCTGGAAGAGAGCATCCCGCCGGACGTCAAGATCACCGTCCTGCAGGACCACTCCCGAGCGATCGGCGATGCGCTGGAAGACATTTACTCCACCCTTATCATCGGATCGCTCCTGGCGGTGCTCATTGTCTATGTCTTCCTCCACAGCCTGAAGGACACCCTGATCGTCGCGTGCGCTATCCCCAGTTCGATCATCGTCACCTTCATCGTGATGTATTTCGCGGGCTTCTCGCTGAACCAGATGACGATGCTCGCCCTCTCGCTCTCGGTGGGAATCCTGGTGGACGACAGCATCCTGGTGCTGGAATGCATCCACCGTCACCGCGCCATGGGGAAGAGTCCGCAGCAGGCGGCGCTCGACGGACGCGCCGAAATTGGGCTGGCCGATGCGGCCAACACCTTCGTTGACGTGGTGGTTTTCGTCCCGATCGCCTTCATGGGCGGGATCGTCGGGCAGTTCTTTCGTGAGTTCGGATTGACGATCTCCACCGCTACGCTGGCCTCGCTCTATGTGTCCTTTAGCCTCACCCCGATGCTGGCCGCACGGTGGCTGAAGCCGGGCGAAGGATTGACCCCGCCGGCCCACGGCTTCGGCGCCTGGTTTGACCGGACCTACGAGCGGCTGGAACGACAGTACGAGCGTGTTCTGGCGCTGGCGCTGGAGCGACGGAGTTGGGTGGTCACCCTCGGATTCGGATCCCTCGCGCTCACCGGATTTCTAGCATGGCAGATGCTGGGCTTCGACTTCACGCCGTCGATCGATCGGGGCCAGGTCACCGTCGAAGTGGAGTTGCCGCCCGGAGCCGCTCTCTCCGCCACCGACGGCGTCCTACGTCGGATTGAAGCCGTCGCAGCCGAAATCCCCGAGGTGGACCGAGAGAAGATGCTCTCCAGCGCCGGGGAGATTCTGGCCGGCTTCGGCTCCCTCCCCGATCGTGGCCCCCAACTCGGACAGCTCACGCTGAACCTGATTGAAAAACAGGGCTTCCTCGACCGGCTGCTGCATCCGGGGGGCCAGACGGGCATGCGACGGCGATCCGATGAGCAGGTTGCCGCCGACCTGAGAAAGCGGCTCGAGCCGAAGGCGCTGGGCGCGTCGATCACTGTCGCGGTAGCTCGGGGTCTCACGGCAGCCCGCGCCCCCGTGGAAATCGATCTCCACGGAAAAGACCTCGCAGAACTGGAGCAGGTCACGGCCGAAGCTCGCACCCGCCTGTCGAAGCTCTCCCTGCTTCGAAACGTCGACTCGTCCTACAGGCGTGGCGATCCGGAACTCCAGGTCGTGCTGGACCGCGAGCGCGCTGAAGATCTCGTGGTTAGCCCGGCGGAGGTGGCGGGCGCCATCCGAACCGCCATCGCCGGCAACTCGGACTTCCGCCTCCGCGAAGGGGAGCGCTCCTACCCCATCCGTCTTCGTGTCGCACGCGCCAGCGGGAGTATCGCCGGATTGGATGCCGATGGACTGAAGGATCTGGTGCTGGTGCATCGAGGTCCGACCTCGGTCACTGTCGACGACGTCGCCACGGTGCGGCTCGGCTCCGGCCCCAGCAAGATCCTTCGGTCCAACCGGATGCGCCGCGTCATCCTTTACGCGCAGGTCACCGAGGGCACATCCCTGGGCGCCGCTCAGGCCGCCGCCGAGAGCGCCCTGGCGGACATGGACTGGGGCAACGTCCGCTGGGCATGGGGTGGCGACGTCAACGATATGGAGCAGAGCGCCGGTTTGATGACCGCCGCTCTGCTGCTCGCCATTGCGCTGTCCTACATGCTGATGTCCGCGCTTTTCAACAGCCCCCTCTATCCCATCACGATCATGGCGAGCGTTCCCATGGCCCTTGTGGGCGGGTTGGTCGCGATGATCCTCACCGGGGCGACGATGAACATCGTCTCGATGATTGGGATCGTGATGCTGGTGGGTCTGGTGTCGAAGAACGCCATCTTGCTGGTGGACTACACGAACACCCTGCGCGCCTCGGGACTCTCCAGGAATGAAGCGCTCCGCCGGGCGGGACCGGTCAGACTTCGACCGATTCTGATGACAACCATATCCACCGTCTCGGCCATGACGCCCGTCGCGCTGCAGATCGGTCGCGCCAGTGAGATGCGCTCGCCGATGGCGATCGTGGTGATCGGGGGCCTGATCCTCTCCACGCTCCTCACGCTGCTGGTCATTCCGGCGATGTACACGTTCTTCGACGACTTCGGCGAGGGCCTGATCCGGCTGGGTCGCCGGCTCTTTGGTGGGCGGAGAGACGAGGCCGCCGTGCCGACCACTCTCACTCCGGAACCCGACTGATGGACGCCCCGCTCGTTCGCATGCGCGGGGTCTGGAAGCGGTATCGGATGGGTAAGACCGAGGTGCCCGCACTCCGCAACATCGACCTCGAGATTCCTGCCGGCGAGTTTGTGGTCTTTCTCGGTCCGAGCGGCTCCGGAAAGACGACCCTGTTAAACATCGTGGGGGGTCTGGATACCGTTTCCGAGGGCGAGGTGCTCGTCAACGGGCGGGTGCTCGCAGCCCAGAGCGAGGCCGCGTTGACCGTCTACCGGCGAGAGACCATCGGCTTCGTGTTTCAATTCTTCAACCTGGTGCCCACCCTCACGGCCAAAGAGAATGTGGAACTCGTAGCCCAACTGGCAAAGTCGCCCCGAGATCCGGGAGAGGTGCTCCGGAGTGTGGGCCTCGCCGGAAGGGAGCACCACTTCCCCTCCGCAATGAGCGGCGGCGAGCAGCAGCGGGTAGCCATCGCTCGGGCCCTCGTAAAGCGCCCCGCACTGGTCCTCGCGGATGAGCCAACGGGGAATCTCGACATCGAAACTGCGATCATCGTGCTCCGCGTTCTTCGCGATGCCCAGCGCGCCGACGGTCACGGCGTCCTTCTGGTGACTCACAACCAGGACATCGCCCGAATGGCGGATCGGGTGGTGCGCCTGCACGGCGGCTCGCTCGCCGGAGTGGAGGAAGTTGCCCACCCGGTCGAACCGGAGGAACTGCAGTGGTGAATCGGCTGCGAACGAAGCTCATCCGAGACGTTCGCGCCGGAATCTGGCAGATCGTGGCCATCAGCATCGTCGCGGGCCTCGGTGTCGCGATGTTCTACGGCTTACTGATGGGCTACTCGAATCAGAAAATCTCCTACGCCGTCAGCTACCAGCGCCTCCGGTTCGCCGACGTCACGATCGGGCTGAAGCGGGCGCCGCGCGCCATCGTACAGCGGATTTCAGGAATGCCGGGGGTGATCCATGTCGATGGGCGTCTGGTGGTGGATCTGGATGTCGAGCAGTCGCCCGGGAGGCGGGGTCGGGTGACCGGACGACTCGTGACGCTTCCGCCCCGAGATCAGCCGGCGGTGAACCAGCTTCTGGTTCTGGAGGGCCGCCTGCCCATCGGAAGCGCGCGCAGAGAGGCGGCGCTGGAGTCGAGCTTCGCGGCCCGACACAAGTATCGGCCCGGAGACCGGATCTTTCCGAAGCTCGACGGGCAGCGTGTCGCCTTCACGGTCACCGGCATCGTCTCCAGCCCTGAGTACATTTACGCGGTCCAGAGCAAACAGCTCTTGATGCCGACGCCCGAGACCTTCGGCGTGCTGTTCGTGCGACGAGACCAGATCGAGTCACTGCTCGGAATGGCGGGCTCGGTGAATGAGGTGACGCTGGTCACTGAGCCCGGCCAGGCTGACCGCATCGGCGAGGAGATCCGCCGGCGATACTCCGCCTATGGATCTCAGGATCCGATGACGCGAGCGGAGCAGCCGTCCAACCTGCTGCTCCAATCCGATCTCGACGGCTACGCGCCGGCCGCCGTCCTCATGCCGACGCTCTTCCTAGGCACCGCCGCCCTGGCGGTGTCTCTCGTTCTGGCACGATGGGTGCAGGCGCAGCGGGGGCAGGTCGGATTCTTGCGCGCGTCCGGTTTCCCACCCTCGGCCATCCTTCAGCATTACCTCGAACTCGGGATCGCTGCCGGCGCCGGTGGTGGTCTGGTGGGAGTGGGGCTCGGATATGGCTACGGGCTGCTCATCTCCAAGGTCTATGCGGACCTGCTGCACATGCCGTACCAGATCGTGGAGCCGCATCCCGAGTTGGCTGTCGCGGGATTTGGTCTGTCGCTGGTGGCCTGCGGGCTCGGCGCCCTCGGTCCGGCGAGGCAGGCGGCGGCCATGTCGCCCGCGGAAGCCATGCGGGGTCAGGTCCCGTCGTCGCCGATGCTCGCGGCGCGAATCCCGCTTCCGTTGATGCTGGCGCTCCCGCTCAGAAACCTGCTGCGGCGGCCGCTGCGGACGCTGGGTACTGCCGTCGGAGTGGGGGCATCCACCATCCTGCTCATCCTCACCGGCTCGATGCTCGATAGTCTCGACGCATCTCTGAGGACGTACCTCAAAGAGGTGCAGAACTACGATCTGCTCGTCGGCTTTTCCGAGCCGCCGGCCGACGGTATCCTGTTTCACTTCCGACGCTGGCCAGGGGTACTTCGGGTCGAGCCGTCGCTGGAACTTCCGGTGCGAATCCTTCACAACGGGCGAAGCGAGGAAACGGTGATGATCGGAGTGCTTCCCGGTTCCCAACTCCGCCGGCTCCCGTCACTCGACACGGGGCTCCCGATGTTTCCGCTGCCGGGCACGGTGCTCTTCACCGACGCGCTGATGCGGAAGTTGAACCTGGAGCGAGGGAACTTGCTGAATATCGCCTACACGCAGAACACTCGCGAGTTCAGCGCCGAGGCGAACCTGCGGTCTGGAGATCCGGTCCACCAACCAATTGGAACGCCGATCTACATCGGGCTTCGCGATCTGCAGCTCCGCTACGGAGTTCCGCTGGGTCTCCCGCCGAGAGGGATCACAGGCGCCCTGCTTCGGGTGGAGCCCGGTTACCTGGCATCGGTGCGGGCCCGGTTTCAAGCCCGCAAGGACGTCGCGCTGGTGCAGACGAGCGACGAGCTGGCTGCCCAGATCTACGAGCTCACCGCCTACAGCCGCACGTTTATGGGAATCTTCATGCTCTTCGGCGCCGCGATGGCGCTCGCGGTCACCTATACGGCCACCGACAGCATTCTCTGGGAGCGAACGCGCGAACTGGCCACACTCCGAACGCTGGGGTTTGGGATGGGACGAATCTCGATCCTGGTAGCGCTGGAAAACATGATGGTGGCGGCGCTCGGAGCCGCCATCGGTCTCTATCCGGGAATTCGGGTAGCGCAGGGCCTGATGGATGCGACCCAGACCGAAGGATTCGCGATGAAGCTCGTCGTCTCCCAGCAAACCTACCTCATGGCCCTCGCGGCGCCGGTAGTGCTGGTGTTCCTGGCGCAGTGGCCCGGTCTTCGGAGGATTTCGAGACTGGATCTGGCAGGGGCGATTCGCCTTCGGGACGAATGAAGCCGTGGCGACCCCGCCAGACCTGGGTCGACCCCTTCTCGTCCGAAGGAGGCAGACCCCGTGCCGGCCCTGGAACCTATCGCACTCATCGGAGCGGGGTGCCGCTTCCCAGGCGCACCGAATTTGGACGCCTTCTGGGAAGTTCTGCTCGCAGGTCGGTGCACCACGTCCCCCATCCCGGATGACCGGTGGGATGTTCCCGGATACTTCGACCCAACCGGAGCCGCCGCCAAGCGTATGCGGGCCTCATTCGGCGGCTTCCTCGACGATGTGTGGAAGTTCGACCCCCGCCTGTTCCGCCTCTCCCAACGGGAAGTGGAGGGGATGGACCCGCAGCAGTGCCTTGTTCTGGATGTCGCGTGGCAGGCGCTGGAGCATGCCGGGCTGGCGCCGGACCGGCTGGCGGGTAGCCGCACCGGGGTCTTTGTGGGAGCGTCCTCCTGGGACTACGCTCAGCTTCGCGCCGAGCAGGTGATCGACCCCGACATCTACTCCGGCACCGGCACGGCGCTCGCCCTCATCGCCAACCGTGTGTCCCACCTTCTCGATCTGCGGGGGCCCAGCTTTACAGTAGACACGGCCTGCTCGTCGGCGT
The DNA here is from genome assembly GCA_005798285.1 of Actinomycetota bacterium. Lineage (GTDB taxonomy): Bacteria > Armatimonadota > SYMT01 > SYMT01 > SYMT01 > F1-80-MAGs030. The sequence continues at coordinate 6,768 of SYKE01000017.1, read as the reverse complement.
CGGTTGCCATTCATCTGGCCTGCGGCAGCCTTCGGAGCAGAGAGTCGGATCTCGCACTGGTGGGAGGGGTGAACGTCCTGCTCCATCCGTCGACATTCGTCGCCTTTTCGCGAGCGCAGATGATCAGCACCGGCCCGTTCTGTCGAACCTTCGATGCCGATGCGGATGGGTATGTTCGCGCCGAGGGGTGCGGGGTCGTGGTTCTGAAGCGGTTGTCCGATGCCCTGCGTGATGGAGACTCCATCCTCGCAATGATCCTCGGGTCGGCGATCAACCAGGACGGGAATACGCCGGGAATCGCAGCGCCAAACGGCGAGTCGCAGCAACGCGTGATGCAGGAGGCCCTGGCGGCGGCACGCATTCCCGCCGCCAGGGTGGACTACGTGGAAGCGCATGGCACGGGCACCGCGCTGGGAGACGCGGTGGAACTCGCGTCCATTCAGGCGGTCTACGGCTTGCCTCGCGCAGAGGATGAACTCTGCGTGGTGGGTTCGTGCAAGACGAACTTCGGGCACACGGAAGCAGCCGCCGGCGTGGCCGGAGTGCTCAAGGCAACTCTCTGTCTGAGTCGGGGCGCCATTCCTCGCCACCTGCACGTCACCACACCCAACGCAGCGCTGCTGGAACCGGACTGCAGGCTGTTCATTCCCACGGAAACGATCCCCTGGGAACCCGGCCGCACTCGTCGCTACGCCGCAGTTTCGTCGTTCGGTTTCGGAGGCGCCAACGCACACCTCGTGCTCTCCGAGACGTCTCGCCCCTCTCGGTCGAAACGCTCCACGAACTCACCGCCCGTCGGGCTGGTTCGCACCCATCATCTGGTGACGGTCAGCGGACAGTCGGACAACGCCCTCGCGGAGAACTCCCAGCGGCTCGCGGCGGAACTGGATAGCCGCCCGCCGACGGCCGTCGCCGAAGTTGCAGCCGCCCTACTGACGCAACGTTCTCGCCTGCCCCACCGCGCCTGCGCCGTAGTGTCGACGCGAGAACCAATGTCCGGCATCACATCGCTGACCGGCCCGGAGGCTTCTCCCGGTCGGATATCGGGCCGCAGTTCCCCCCAGGGAATCGGGAAGGTTGCGTTCCTTTTTACCGGTCAGGGTTCGCAGTATCCCGGCATGACGGCAGGCCTGCTCGCCGAGGACACCGGATTTCGACAGGACCTGGAGTGCTGCCAGGAGATCCTCCGCGACGACCTTCCGCGCCCGCTGCTGGAGTATCTCGTCGGGACGGTTCCGGCAGAAGAGATCCATCAGACCGAGGTCGCGCAACCGGCGCTCTTTGCCGTCAACTGGGCCAGTGCACGTGTGTGGATGAGGTGGGGATTGCAGCCCGATGCCGTGCTGGGACACAGCGTCGGGGAGTACCCCGCAGCCTGTATCGCAGGGATCTTCGAGCTTGAAGCTGGGCTCAAGCTCGCGGCGGAGCGCGGACGTCTGTGCGCCGGACTCCCAACCGGGGGAGGCATGGCCGCCGTCCAACTTCCCCCGGAACGCCTTTCCCCACTCCTTGAGGACTACGCCGGTCGCCTGTGTATTGCCACCTACAACGGCCCGAGTCTCGTCGTGCTCTCCGGGGATCTGGATGCTCTGGATGACTTCACTCAGCGCGTCGAGTCCGAGGGTGTCTGGATCCGACGACTTTCGGTGCGGAATGGCTTCCACTCTCACCGAATGGATCCGATCGTTTCGGCACTGGCGCAACAGGAAGCCAGAATCCCCCAGACGGCTCCTTCGATCCCAATGGTGGGCAACCTGACCGGGGAGTGGCTGCCCTCGGAGGCGCCGCGGGCGGGCTACTGGGCGGAGAGCCTCCGGTCACCGGTCCGATTCGATCGCTGCGTCCAAACCCTGGTTCAGCACGGCGTCCGACTGTTTCTCGAGGTCGGCCCGAGGCCGGATCTTTGCGGGCTGCTCCGCCGCCTGAACCTCCCGAGGAACACGCGGATCCTCCCATCCATCCAGGCCCCACGGGCCGGAGAGGCGCCCGGAAGCCAGGATTGGCCGACGCTGCTTGGCACGGTCGGCCGGCTCTGGGTGGCTGGAGCGGACCTGAACTGGTCCGAGGTGGAGCCGTCCCGCCCCGGAGCGACCCGGCTCCCCAGACAGGCGATCGAACGGCGTGAGATTCGCCCGGCAGGCTGGCAGCGCCTCAGTCCGGGCGCACCGCCCCTGTTGGGGAGTCGGCCGCACGAGGCGACGCCCCCGTGCGAGTGCCACCCACTGGTGGGTAAGGAACTCGCGCACGAGGCGGACGGCGGGCGAATCTACGGCTTCAGTCGGGAAGGCGCCCATGCGGCGACGGCGGACCACCGGGTGCAGGGGCGCACGATCGTCCCTGGTGTGGTGATGGCGGAGGCTTTGCTGGCGGCCGGGCGATTGGCCTCCGGACGTCCCCTGAATACGTTGAAAAACCTCACGCTGACTGCCCCCATTGTCGCGTCGCCGGGTGACCCTGACGGGAGTGAATTCCTCTCGGTGGCTCCGGAACCGTCCGCCGAAGGGAGTTGGCGTACTCAGTTGAGAGGCACTCCACCCACGAGCCCCGATGAGAAACAGGTGCTCCGCTGCACCGAGCCGGGTGTCTTGAGCAGCCTGTCGCTCCGGCCCCACCCACGAACGGCGCCGGACACGGGGGAAGTGGAAGTTGAAGTTCGGACTGCCGGACTGAACTTCATGGATTTGATGAAAGCGCTCGGGATCTATCCGAACGTTGAGGGCCTGGAGTCGCTCGGCAGCGAGTTTGCCGGCGTCGTCTCCCGCACGGGGCCTGGCGTGGAGTCGCACGCCGTGGGGGATCCCGTGGTCGGTGTGCAGTTGGGGGCCCTTGCGACCCACGTTACAGTCCGGGCGGATCAATTGACGCGACTTCCGGCTGAACTGGACTTCGTGCAGGCCGCCGCGCTCCCGGTCGCGTTCACCACAGCACTGTATGCGCTGGAGAACCGCGGCCGAATACAACCGGGAGAGACGATCCTCATTCACTCTGCCGCCGGTGGCGTGGGCCTCGCGGCCATTCAGGTCGCGCGTGCGGCAGGAGCCAGAGTCTTTGCCACAGCCGGAACACCGGAGCGTCGAGACTACCTGCGTAGCCTCGGCGTTGAGCTCGCGCTGGACTCGCGATCCACCGATTTTGCAGCGGCCGTTCACGCTGCCACCGCCGGGCGCGGCGTGGATCTGGTGCTCAACTCCGCCCCCGGGGAGATCGTGCGTGCCGGTCTCGAGATCCTTGCCGTCAACGGCCGGTTCCTGGAGATCGGCCGGGTCTCCGTCTACGACGCCCACGCCCTGGATCTATCGCTGCTGAAGCGCGGTATTGGATACCATGTCGTAGACATGAACCTCGTTGCCGCGCACAGCCCGAACACCTACGTGGAGTTGCTGAGCCGATTAGCTCGGGGCCTGGCGGAAGGTTGGTTTGTACCGCTCCCTGCGAAGAGCTACCCCCTGGAGCGGGCTGAAGACGCATTTCGCGACATGCGGGATCGTCGATATGTGGGCAAACTCGTGTTGCGCCCGACCTCGCGGTGGGACTCCGGCGTGCGGCATGCCGCGGCGATCGCTACCGAAGTTGAGATTTCAGATCCGCCCTGCCTCGATATCCGGGAGGTGGCGGCTCGATGCACCCGTCAACGGCCAGGGGACGAGTTCTACGGCATTTTGCGGATGGCGGGGCTTGATTACGGACCCAATCTCACTTCCATTGAACGCGGCTCCGGATCCGAGGTCGAGACCCTGGCGCTGCTTCACCTTGAGCCCCGTTTCCACTGGCAATCTCGCTTCTATCTGCCGCCGGCAATCCTGGACGGAGCCCTGCAATCGCTCGCGCTGCTCGCCCTGCCGTCCACCGAGTCGGGGGAGCAACTTCCGACACTGGTTCCGCACTTCGTCGAGTCGATTACCTTGCTCGGGCCGGTCTCGTTCAAGTCCTGGGCCCACTCCCGGCTCTCGGGTGATCCCAGGCGTTCGGGGGATGGATTGATTCGGGTGGACCTGGATATTGCAAACCTGGAAGGTCGAGTCACCGTACAACTCCGCGGACTACACCTCGCGGAGCTGGCTCCGCCCCCACCCGAAGCCCGGGATGAAGCGCCGCCCCAGGTTCGGGTCCCTCGCTGGGTCCCTTCCCCCAAACTCGATCCTTCTGTGCGACGCCCGGGCGCCTGGCTGGTGCTCTCGTCGAACGGAGCCGACGCAGAACAACTGGTTCAAGCCCTCCAGCCGGATACCGCCGTATTCTTGATGTCATTCTCCGAGGATCTCGAAGTTCCCCTGGATCCGGTTGCGCTTTCCGAAGTCGCAAAGCAAACCGCTGATGGCTTCGCGGGAGTCGTGTATCTCGAGGCAGAGTTCGGGGCCGACGAGCGCCACTCCGAATCCATCCATCAAGCAGCGGATAGATCCTCGCTCTATCGGTTCGTTCGCATCGGCAGCCAGTTGGTGGCCACCTTCCGGGGCGCCTGGAGCCTGCTGGTTGTCACGCGCGGTGCGGAGTCCACCGGAACCGTGGGAGAGCCGGCCGAGTTGAAGCCTGCAACAGCGCTCCGAGCGGTCGCGCAGGTCCTCTCCCGCGAGTACGATCGCATCGACGTCGCCACCCTGGACCTCGATCCGCTGGATCCATGCACTCCCTCTGGGCCTCTGCTTCGTGAGGAGATCGACACCTGCTGGGAACGGCCGGGCTTTCAACGATGGGGAGCCCGGCGCGGAGGGCAGCGATTGCACTTCGAGTTGGAGCCCGCGCCGGCCGCCGCCAATACCCGCCCTCCATGGCCCAACAATCCGGTAATCCTCGTTACCGGAGGACAGGGAGGCATCGGCCTCGAACTCGCGGCGGCTATCGCTCAAGAGGGACCTTGCCGCCTGGCGCTTGTTAACCGAACCGAGTTCTCCGCTGAGCATCACCCCGAGCGGAAGGAAGGCCTGGACCGACTCCGCAGGTTTGGGGCGGAAGTGCTCCTGCTGCATGGCAACATGGTGGTCGAGGCGGACGTGGCCCGCGTCGTGGCGGCCACCGCCTCCCACTTCGGCGATTTGCACGTTGTCATCCACGCCGCCGGATCGCTCCAACCGGCACTGATCTCCCACACCACCCGAGACGCCTTCGAGACGCCGTTTCTGGCGAAGGTCGACGGCGCAAGTCTGCTCCATGCCGCTACCCTGCCGTTCCAACCCACCCTGTTCCTGCTCTGCTCATCCATCGCTGCCCTCGTCGGAGGTGCGGGCTCTGCGGGATACTCCGCGGCCAACGCGCTTCAGAATGCCTTTGCCGAGTGGCGGATGCGTGGCTCCGGCCTTCGGACGGTCAGCGTCATGTGGGGACCCTGGTCGGAGACCGGACTGCTCAAGGAGAGCCGCTTCACCCATGAACTCAAGCGACGCGAGTTGGAGCCGCTAAAGAGTGCCCGTGGCGCAGCCTTCCTGCGGGCTGCAATGAAGGTCGATGAGCCGGTTGTCGCGTGCTTCGATCTGTCATCGGGATACGAGCTTCGGGACATCCAACGCGCATCATCCCGAGCCGGCGCCGCGGGACGCGGAGGGGCCGGATCCCTGCACGATCCCCGCTATCAATGGCTGCTCGGTCTCCTCAGACAGGAAGTCGCCTCCACACTGCGCACCACCTCCGATCAGATCTCCGAGGACTCTGCGTTCGTGGATCTCGGTTTTGACTCACTGATGGCCGTGGAGGTCGCGGCGGTGGTAAAGCGCGACTTCCAGGCCGAGTTGAAACCGGCGGCCCTCTTCGAACACCCAACCCTTGCTGAACTCGCCGCGCACCTTCTGGATGAGCACGGGGCGGCAGTGACCCTGGCGTTCGATCGTCGCCGGTGAGGCCCCGACTACCTCGCGGCTGCGGTTTGTGATCGCAGCCACACTCTTGATTGAATTCAGGTAGGGATGCAAGCCATGTCATCGCAACACTGGAGTAGCCGTGTTGAAGTGAGGCTTCGGAAAGGCCGGTGTTGCGGTGAAGCGGAGAGAATTGATTTCCCGGGGCGCCATGCTCGGCGCGGCCGCGGCTGCGGTGGATTTTGTCCAGCCTGAGCCTGCTGAGGCGGCCGGGCCGAAGTTCTATCTCGGGACACTGGACGGCGGCACGGCGCAGCCGTGGGCTCTCTCGGCAACCCTTACCGGCGCAGCTTTCCGCTGCAGCGCACTGGATGAGATCGGCGATGTTAACGGCGACACCCTGATCAACGTGAACATGATTGGAAAGTCCAGGCGGAACAAGATCACCGGACAGGTCTTCAACGCTTCAGGCCTAGACTTCGTGAACCCTATCGGAACGTTTGTGGCAGATATCGGCGCCAACGGGATTTCCGGAATGTTCACCATCGGCGGCAACACCCGAGCGTTCGCAGGGCTTTTGCAGCGGATGCTGACGACCCGTCAACTCAAGCCGACCAACGGCAAGAGCAAGTTCCACCTGGAACAGGATGGCGGTCCGAATCTGCTCAACGCGGACTTGAACGTGGGGAACGGCACGGCGAAGTACAGCAACGTGACAACTGATGTGGACGGGGGATCCGTGACGCCTCGCCTCCGCGGAACGGCTCGATTCGGATTCACGGTGGATGGTGTGGGAATCGGATACGTCGACCAGTTGGAGAAGCAGTTTCCCAACCCTGTGGCAACCGACGCTAGCGTCGCCGGCGCCCCGATTTGCCGCCTGTGCTCCGAGCCTCAGCGGCAGTCGGCACTCCTCGTTACCACCACCAAGGGGAAAGTCTTCGTAACCCAAGACTTCGTTTCAGCCGAAAAGTTGCAG
>SYKE01000169.1 GCA_005798285.1 Actinomycetota bacterium | reverse complement strand
GGACCGCGGCAGCGCATCGCGATTGCGCGAGCGATCCTCCGCGACCCCAAGATCCTGATCCTGGATGAGGCCACTTCGTCGCTGGACGCGCAGTCGGAAGCGCTGCTGCAGGACGCCCTCCAGCGACTCATGACCAACCGCACCACGCTTGTGATCGCACATCGGCTTTCAACGATTCGAAACGCGGATCGTATTGTCGTTCTCCGGGAAGGTCGCATCGTGGAGTCGGGCCGACACGAAGAACTGCTCGCGCTGAAGGGTGTCTACAGCCGGCTCTACGAAACGCAGTACCGTGCAGATGGCCTGGGAGTGGCGGTCGACGATCTCGAATGACCGCACTGGCTTACAATCTCATCCTCTTCGCCGCGAGTCCGCTGCTGGTGTCGTACCTGCTGTATCGGATCGTGGTTCTGGGTAAGTCCCGGGCCGGGTTCACCGAGCGGCTCGGTTGGCTGCCGGTGTCCCGCTCGCGGTCGGTCACCCGGCTGTGGGCCCACTCGGTGTCCGCCGGAGAAGCAGTGGCGGCCGCCGCCATCCTCCGCCACGTGCACCGGCTCGATCCGGACATGGAAATCGTCGTTACCGCCACCACCCCCGCAGGGCTCCAGCAGTTAGAGCGACTGGTCCCCTTCGCCCACTGGAGAGGCTACTTCCCATTCGATTTCTTGCCGTGCGTGGGCCTGGCGCTGTCCCGAGTCCGACCCACGGTCGTCGCTGCGGTGGAAACAGAGATCTGGCCCAACTGGATCTGGTTGGCAGGAAGACTCGGGGCGCGTAGGGCCCTCGTCAACGGTCAGTTCGCGGACCGGGGCTATCGGAAGGCCCGGAAGGCGCGCTGGCTCTATCGCTGGGCGCTGAGCGGGCTCGACGACCTGTATCTGCAGAGTGCACTCGCCGCAGAACGGGCCCGGGATCTGGGGGCGCCGCCGGATCGGATCCGGGTGATCGGAAACGTCAAGTTCGATCAAGCCGTGAGCGCCCCGTCGGAGGAGGCGGCCGCAGTTGTTCGTGGGTGCCTCGAGTTGGATCAGGGCCGTCCGCTCTGGATCGCCGCGAGCACCCATCCGGGCGAAGAGGAGCAGGTGCTGGCCGCCTATCGGCTGGTGTTGACGCAGTTCCCTGGGGCGCGATTGTTGATTGCACCCCGGCACATCGAGCGGGCGGAAGAAGTGATGGAGCTCATTCGGGTTGGCGGATTCGCGGCGGGGCGCCGCTCCACTCCGCCTCAAGAACCGGTTGACGTGCTTGTTCTGGACACCATGGGAGAACTCGCGGGCCTCTACCGCCTGGGCGATGCGGCATTTGTCGGCGGCAGCCTGGCGCCAATCGGTGGGCACGACATCTTGCAGCCAATGCTCCAGCACGTTCCCGTCGCGGTGGGCCCGCACACTCACAATCAGCGAGACATCGTCGCGCTAGCCGTTGAGGCAGGCGCGGTCGCTATCACCAGAGATGCAACTGAACTCGCGCAGGCCGTGACCTGGATGCTGCATGGTGTGGAGCGCCGGACCAGTTTACTGAGGGGGGCTGGCCGGCTGTTGAGTGACAACCAGGGCGCCGCAGAGGCCTGCGCTCGGCTCCTGATCGAGCTTGCCCACGGCCGGGGTCCGAGAACGGGTTGGGGCCAGTGATGTCAGTCGCCGGCGGGGAACGTATCCTGATCATTCGCCTCTCGGCGATTGGCGACGTGATCGTCACGACCCCACTCTCCCGGGCGGTTAAAGAAGCCTTTCCGTCGGGCCGCATCGGCTGGGTGGTCGATCGGCGAGCGGCGGATGTGCTCCGGGAGAACCCGTACATCGATCAACTTTACATCTGGGATCGAAGGCGCGGCGCCTCTGGCGTCACTTCGGTGGGCAAGCTGCTGCGGGAAATTCGGCGCGACGGATGGGATGTCGCCATTGACTGTCAGGGACTCCTCCGAAGCGCAGTGATCGCCAGATTCTCCGGAGCCCGACGGGTCATTGGGAGTACCCCCGCTCGGGAGGGCGCCGCGTACGTGTACACGGACCGCGTGCCGAAGAGCACTTCCGACCTGAGTTCTCGACAGCGCGTGCTGGATCTCTTGACTCCCCTCGGCGTGAAGTCCAGCGATCGTCGCCTCGTGTCGGGAGTGTCGGACGCCCATCGAAACACGGCGCGGACGCTGCTCGCCGCGTCGGGGCTGTCGCCGGGAGCCCGCATCGTCTGCTTTGTGCCGGCGACCACCTGGGCCCAGAAGCACTGGTTTGAAGAGAACTGGTCGGAACTTGGCACACTGGTCACCCAGCAACTCAACGCGACCCCCGTCTTGCTGGGGTCGCCGGCGGATCTGCCGATGATGGAGCGAATTCGGGCAGGCGCATCGGTCCGAGTGGTAAACCTGGCCGGGAAGACCACTATTCCCGAAGCGGGGGCGGTGCTGGAGCTGGCGATTGGATCAGTTGCCGTCGACACAGCGCTGATGCATCTGGCGGCGGCCGTCGGCACGCCGACAGCGGTGCTCTGCGGCGCGTCGTGGTGGCCCGGGTTCGCCGACTACAAACGTGCGACGATCGTACGGGAGCCGATGTCCTGCTCACCTTGCCTCCGGCATCCCACCTGTGACGGGCGCTTCGACTGCATGCGAGCGCTTTCCGCCTCTCGGGTGCTTCAGGAGCTTCGTAAGCTGCTATGAGCCGCCTTGAGACCGCGTGGCGCGCCATCGTCTCCGGATCGCCACCCGTTGCGTGGGCTGCTCCGGCCCGAGCGGCGCTCTCAGCCCTGACGCCCCTCTGGCGAGCCGGTGTGGCGCTCGATCAGTGGCGGTTCCGAAGCGGATTGATGCCGACGGTAACCCTGCCGCGCCCTGTCATCTCGGTCGGGAACATCACGGTTGGCGGAACGGGCAAGACGACCACGGTTCGGTGGTTGGTGCGGCGGCTCGCGGAGCGGGGACTGAGACCCGGGGTGCTCTCCTACGGCTATCGAGCCGACGCAGGGAGAGCCGGAGCGCCGTGGGTGTTGGCGGGCGGACCGGGCGCCGTGCCGGCATCAGCCTCGAGTTGCGGCGACGAGCCCGCGATGCTCGCGAGATCCATGCCCGGCGTCCCGATTCTCGCAGGCCGTCGACGGGCCGCGGCGGGCCAGGAACTGTGTCGGTCGTTTCTGGTGGATGTGGTGTTGCTGGACGACGGGTTTCAATACCTCCGACTGAATCGCACCGTGGATCTGGTGTTGATTGATGCCGTGGAGCCCTTCGGGTTCGGACACGTACTGCCCGCCGGTACTTTAAGGGAGCCGTTGGCGGCCCTTCGCCGGGCAGACGCGATGATCCTCACCCACTCCGATAGCCTCACTGACGAGAAACGGCGCGCCCTGGTCGAACGACTGCGCTCGCTGGCGCCCGCTCGCGGCGATGTCTCTATCGCCTGCGCCCGGCACCGTGCGGTTGCATGGCGTGACCTTACGACCGGGCGGCGGTTCCCCATTCATCCCATCCCCGAGGGAACCTGGACGTCCTTCTGCTCACTGGGCCGTCCGGAGGCGTTCCAACAAACCTTGAGCACATTGGGGGTCCGGGTGGGTCAACGGATCGAGTTCCCCGACCACCACCCCTACCAAACCGCCGATCTCAACAAACTCCAAAACTTGGGGGCTGCCGCGGGGAACGTCGGACTGATAACTACTGAGAAGGACGCGGTAAAACTGCCCGGGGCCGGTTTGGGGGTCGCATGCCTGGTGTTGGAGGTCGACCTGGAGTTTCTTGAGGGGGAGGAAGAACTGCTGGAAGCCGTGGTCCGGAAGATCAGTGCGGCCGGTGGGAGCGGCTAATGGCGAAGCGATCCCCTCCTCCGGATCAGAAGCCGCGTTGGAGCAAGCCGATCGAGTGGTGGCTCACACGGCACTTCGTTCGATTTCTCATCGCCTCCGGACGGTTGATGTCGCGCTCCGGGCATCGGTCCGTCGGTCGCGCGCTGGGCAATGCGGCGTGGCGGGCGATGCCGAGGTATCGAAACGTGGCGCTGGCGAACTTGAAGCGGGCCTTCGGGGGCTCCTGGTCCGACGAAGAAATCCTGCGAGTGGCCCAGGAGAGTTTTCGCGTCCTGGGGATCTCGATGGTGGAGTTCTTTCTGTGGCAGCCCGGACTCAAGGGTCCCGACATCGATGCGGCGGCGCGACTGGAGGGCCAGGAGCACTATGAACGCGCGTTTGCCCGCGGCAAAGGCGTGATCCTCATTACCGCCCACTATGGAAACTGGGAGATGATGGGGCCGTGCCTGTCGAGAGCCGGCTACATCGTGAACGCGATCAGCCGCACAGCGGATGACCCAACGATGGAGCGCACCATCGAGAGCATCCGAAAGGGAGCCGGCGTACGGCAGATCCCGCGGTCGAAGGCGGCCCGAGAGGGACTGGGATGCCTGCGACGAAACGAGATCCTGGCCATCTTGATGGATCAGAATACTGCTGAGGGTGGTGTGTTTGTGCCCTTCTTCGGACATCTCGCCAGCACAGCAACCGGGCCAGCCGTGTTTGCACTTAAGACCGAAGCCGCACTTGTGCCGACGTTTTGTTTGAGGGAGCCCGATGGTTCGTACACCGTCCAGGCTCGGGAACCCATCCTGCCGGAACCCACGGGGGACCGGCAGCGAGACATCGTGATGCTTACTGCCCGCCTGACTCTCGCTATAGAGGATCAGATCCGGGAACGACCCGAGCTCTGGAGTTGGTTGCACAACCGCTGGAAACTGGGTCCGGAACTGGAAACGTTGACCGATCCGGAGAAGGAGTTGCTTTCACGCACTTCTCCCGGAGCGAATGCGGAGAGGTAAACGGGTTGATTGCTGAGCGGCTTCAAAACGTCAAACGAATTCTGGTCCTGAATCGGAACCAGATCGGAGACTGTCTCCTCACCACCCCCCTCCTGCGGGCTCTCAAACGCGGCTATCCCGGCGCTCATCTCGCCGTAGCGATTCCCGAGCCGCGGCGCGACCTGCTCGCCACCAACCCCCACGTGGACGAGATCGTCATCCGGCCCCGCCGGGATCGGTGGGTAGACAAGTTTCAATTTGCCATCGACATTCGACGTCGCGACTACGATCTGATCATCTCCCTCCAGGAGAAGTCGCTGTTTTACGCATGGGCCACCTACTACGCGGCATTGGCGCGGAGCCGGTGTGTGACTGTCGCGCTCGATCATCCAAGAACTCGGCGCTACTACCAGCAGAACGTGCCGATCCAGCCGGATCGGCATGAAGTCTACAAGTACCTGGACATCGCTCGGCTCATCCATTGTCCCGCCGAGCAGAGCCCGGTCCTGGAATTGCAACCCACCAAGGATGCCCGTGCATGGGTAAGGCAATTCGTCTCTGATCGAGGTGTGGACCCAGATACCCGGTTTATCGCCATCAATCCCGGCGCCACCATGGAAGAGAAGCGATGGCCGGTGGAGCGCTTCGCCGAGGTAGCCGAGAGGCTCCACCAGGAGCTGGGACTTCCGGTGATGATCCTCGGCGGCGAAGAAGATCGTGAGCGGGCAGCAGGCATCGTGAACGGGATGACTCATCGGCCCCTCGTCACCGCGGGGATGGCAAGTCTGGCGCATACCGCTGCGCTGCTCGAACGATGCGAGCTTCTGGTTACCGGAGATACGGGGCCGATGCACATGGCGGTGGCGATGGCCGTCCCGGTTGTGGCCCTGTTCGGTCCGACCAACCCCCTGAAGTTTGGCCCGTTCAGCCGCAACAAGGTGGTTTTGCGGCATGACGAGCCCTGCGAGACCTGCGCGCTGCCCTGCACCCACACCATCACGGCCGAGGAGTGCCTCGGCGCCGCAATGAAGCTCTACAATCCGCCCCCGGGACGTCGCGCGGGGGTTGAGAGGCGATAATCCCGCGCAACGATGCGCATCGCATACTTCAACACGATTCGCGCCTTTGGAGGTGGGGAGAAGCGCGTCATCCAGGGCACCCGAGATCTTCGCGGACTGGGGCACTCGGTGACGGTGTTCTGCCGCCGGGGCAGCGCGCTTGAAGAGCGTTGCCGCGCCGAGGAAGTCAACTGCGAACCATTGGAGGTCGGATCCTATGTGTCCTGGCCGCGGGCTGTTCAGCTCCGCGAGTTGTTCGCAAAGCACCGACTCGACTGCGTTATCTGCTTCGACCAGCGGGCTGTCAGGCTGGCAGCCCTGGCGCGGCGCCTCACTCCATCGAACGAGTCCTCACCGTCCATCGTTTACTACTACGGCGGGGAGCGCACCTTTCGGAACGTGTGGTACAACCGGCAGGTGGTGGCGCCGGCAATCGAACGCTACGTTCCCAACGCTGCGGCGCTGCGGGACGAACTGCTGAGTTTCGGCTGGATCCCGTCCGATCGGATCGAGGTGATCTACGACGGCCTGGACCCGCGACCGATCCTCGCCGCGGATCCGGCCGGAGTTCGAGAGGAGCTGGGCGCTGACCCGCGCGACCTGGTGGTGATCACGGTGGCGCGGCTGGTGGAGGGCAAAGGGCACGATGCCCTCATCCGAGCGGCGGCACCGTTGTTGACGCCCTATCCGGGCTTGCGACTCTGGCTGGCCGGAGATGGCCCACTGCTTCCATCCCTCCAGGAGCTGGCACGTGCATCCGGACTCGGAGATCGCGTACAGTTCCTGGGGTTTCGCAAGGACGTGCCGCGATTGTTGAGGGCGGCGAACATCCTATGCCACCCCAGCCGCAAGGAAGGGGCGCCAAACGCGGTCCGTGAGGGAATGGCGGCCGGCTTGCCGGTCGCCGCGGTTGCCGCATCGGGCACCCCAGAGTTGATCGATGTCGGCGAAACGGGCTACCTGTCCCCCATCGACGACGTCCCGTCACTGTCGGCAAACCTGGCCCGCCTGCTGGAGGACGCGTCCCTTCGTGTTCGACTGGGAGAGGCGGGCAAGCGCAAGGCTCTCGCTGAATTCGGCGAGGAAATCTGCACGTCCCGTTGGCTGACACTCCTCGAGGGGTGCGCCAATCATCGTGAGAGTTCGTCCCGTGTCCGGTGAACCTCGGCGAGTGCTGCTGGTGAACACGCTTCGCGCGGCCGGCGGCGGCGAGAAGTGGGTCGTACGGATGAGCGGATGCTGGAGGCAACTGGGCATCGAGCCGATCCTGCTCTGTAACCCGAACACTCCGTTGCAGCACATGGCGAGTGATGCCGGCATAGAGGTTCACCCAACCATGCTGCGGCACGATCTCTCCCCGGTCGGTGTGTGGAACATCCTGGCCGCACTCCGCCGCCACCGGCCCCGGGTCGTGGTGTGTTGCAACGAACGTGCGTTCCGTCTGGCTGCTCCGGCGGCGGCGCCAACCGGATCGCTGCCGCTCGTCTACCGCAACGGCCTGACCGGAACGTTCAAGAACCGGAGCCACAATCGCCTCCTCATCCGCCGCCTCTCGATGATGGTGGCAAACACCACCGCAATCCGCGACGAACTCTCGTGCTTCGGCTGGTTGCCGCCCGACAAGATCCGCGTGATCGAGAATGGAGTGGACTTGAAGCTCTTCGGCGCGGATCGAACGCAGACCGCGCGAATCCGGTCCGAATTGGGCGCCGACACCTCGACCCTGGTGTACGCCGTGCTAGGACGGTTGGAACGTGAGAAGGGTCAATGGGAGGCCATCGACGCCTTTGCACAGGTTCGGCAGACCTATCCAGACTCCCAACTCTGGCTCGCCGGGCAGGGACCCGGCAGCGACTCCCTCGCCGAGGAGATTTCCTCACAAGGGCTGGGCCAGTCGGTCAAGTTGCTCGGATATCGAACCGATGTTGCAGAACTCCTGGGCGCGGTGGATGTGCTGCTTCAGCCGTCCCACCGTGAGGGGCTCGGAAACACGCTGCTTGAGGCGATGGCGTCGAGGAAGCCGGTGATCGCGAGTGCGGTAGGAGGCTCCCCTACGCTCCTGGAACATGGCGCGGCGGGTTTGCTGGTTCCCCCTCGGGATGTCTCCGCGCTAACTCAGGCGATGCTCCAACTCGCCTCACGGCCCGAGCTCCGTCTGGAATACGGCGCTCGAGGCCGCCGCGTGGTGGAGGCCCGGCATCGGCTGGAGCATGAGGCGGACCAGTGGCTCTCTCTGTTCCGAGAGCTGTGCGGAGCGCGATGGTAGAGAGTCCGCAGGCGGGCACGGCCGGCTCACGGGGCATGCCTGCATCGATTCGCAGAGTGCTGGTGGTGCAAACCCAGCGGCTTGGGGACGTGGTGGTGTTGACGCCCACACTCACGGCGCTTCGCCGGCGTTTTCCCGAAGCAAAGCTGGATGTTCTGGTGCACCGGCCGCAAGACACCCTGTTACTCGGTCACCCCGATGTTAACGACGTCATGACCTACGATCGTCAGACGACTCACCGCTCGCCTCTCGCTCGGTTGTCCCTGGCCCGCGAGCTTCGGCGTCGCAGATACGACTGGGCTCTGGTGATTCACGCAGCGTCCAGTGTCGCCGCGGCCCTCTGTCTTGCCGGGATCCGCGCCAAGACGTGTGTTTGGAGATACGGGCCCGACCGGCCCCCAGCCCTCGCCTGGTGCTACTCGGGACGTGTCGTTCAGCATCGGGAGCGGGAAGCGCGCCACGAGGTTGAGCACAATCTCGACGTCCTGCGGGAGCTGGGGATCGAGCCTGACCACGACGGCCTCAGGCTCCCCGTTACCCAGGCCGAGCAGGCGGAGGCGGATCGGATTCTGACGGACTCGGGCCGCGTCACGGCAGCGAGGCTGGCTGTGCTCCACGCGGGCCACGGAGGCGGGCGACAGTGCTGGAGCCCGGCCCGATATGCAGCCCTCGGCGATCGGCTCGCCGGACTAGGGATGCAGGTAGCGCTCACCGGCTCACCGAAGGAGGTCGACCTGTCTCAAGAGATCAGCCGGTCGATGGCGCACGATCCCGTGTTCCTCGCCGGGAAGATGAGCTTGCGCGTTCTGGTGGCAGCGTTGGCGCGGGCTGATGTGTTTGTCAGCGTCCCCACAGGACCGATGCATCTCGCAGCTTCCCAGGGTGTTCCGGTGGTTGCGCTGTATGGCCCCTCCGATCTGGACATCGATCGTGCGAGGTTCCACCCCTACGGCGTGCCCTACAGGGCTGTGACCTCAACCATTCCCTGCAATTGCCCCGGATCACACACCTGTGAGCTGCCGATTTGTATGGACGGCATCTCGGTCGGCGCCGTCGCCGCAGCGGTAGAGAGTTTGTTTGCCGGGCACGTGACGTGATATTCCCACTGGCATAGAATACAGGCGTTTGCCGGTTCACACCCGGCCGGTAGGATATGGGATCACTTCGAAACACGGCTGCGCTCATCGGGTCACCGCGACTTGGACGTCTCCTGAAGCACGCGCGCGGCGCCGGACTGGAGACGCTGCTCTGCTATCGGCGGTTGGCGATGCTGGTGGCCGCCGCCGAGCACGGGGCGAACCTGGAAGGCAGCGCGGTCGAGTTCGGGACCTTTCGGGGTGGCAGCGCGGGCGTACTCGCCCAGGTGCTGAAGCCCACCGGTAAAATTCTGCACGTCCTCGACTCCTTTGAGGGGCTCCCACCGCCGACCGATCGCGACAACTATCACAAGACAGGCGACTTCAACGATACGGCTTTCGAGGTGGTGCGAGACGGTCTCCTGAAGATTTCGTCCGCGGTTCGGGTGCACCGGGGCTACTTTGACGTCACGCTGGATGCCATTCGAGAGGAGCGGTTCTGCGTCGCGCACATCGACGTGGATCTCTACGAGAGCGTGAGAGAGTGTCTGGAATTCACCTATCCCCGCATGGCTCCGGGAGGGATCATCCTGCTCGACGACTACGGAGCCCGCACCTGTCTCGGAGCTAAAGCCGCGACCGACGAATTCCTGGCCACTCGGCCGGAGCGGATTCACCATCTCACCGGCGCCCAGCACGGCATCTGGGTGGGCCGCCCCGGAGACGACCTTTTCGACTATCTGCGCCGGCGGTCCGGCTGGACAGGCAACCTCCCCGTACTCGGCGCAAAGATGTTCCGACGATGAGGAGTGCCGGGGCGTGAACTTTCTCGTCGTTGTAGCCGACACCTTTCGGCGGGACCATCTCGGGTGCTACGGCGGCGCCGTCGAAACGCCCTATTTGGACCGCCTGGCGTCGGAGTCCGTGGTCTTCGATCGCGCCTATGCGGGGAGCTTTCCGACTCTGCCGTGCCGGATCGAGCTCTTCACCGGCCGCATCGCCTTTCCTTACCGAACCTGGGGGCCGCTCCCACAGGACGAGCTGGTGCTCTCGGAGGTGTTTCGCTCGGCGGGATACTCTACGGCACTGGTCTCAGACAACTTCCCGATGGGGCATGCAGGCTACGGCTTCGAGCGGGGCTTTGAGACATCGATCCGGGTTCAGGGTCAATGGTACGACTCCTTCCGCCCCAGGCAGAACGACATTTCGTTCCCCACCAACGCAAGCTGGATCGGAGAGCCGGGTCGAGTTCAGCAGTACCTCACCAACGTTTGTGACCGTACGACCGAGTCCGACTACTTCGCGCCCCAGACCGTGGAGAGCGCATGTCGCTGGCTGGAGACCCAGGGACGGCGTCGGCCGTTCCTACTCTGGGTGGATATCTTCGATCCGCATGAGCCCTGGGATCCGCCGCGGAGTTACGTTCCCGAAGCCGAGAGCGACGACTTCCCGTGGATCCTCTATCCACACTTCGGACCGGCGAACCGATATACGGCGGATCAGTTGGAGGCCATGCGGGCCCTCTATCGGGGCGAGGTGCGGCTCGTCGATCGCTGGATCGGGGTTCTACTGGCAAAGCTGAAGTCCGTGAACCTCGACGACGACACGACGATCGTGTTTCTCTCGGACCACGGCATGTTCTTCGGCGAACACAACCTGCTGGGAAAGGGCTCGAAGATTCCTGGAGACATTCGGGGATGGCCGCCCTACGAAGAGGTCGCGCACATTCCGCTGATGGTTCGCGTACCCGGCGCCAGGGCGGGTCGATCGCAGGCGCTGGTACATCCGGGAGACCTGACCCCTGCCCTCGTGGAACTGGCCGGGATCCCGATTCCTGACCGGATGACGGCGCGCTCCATCATCCCGATCCTCCGCCGGCAAGCGGAGACGCATCGCAGCACGTTGATGACCAGTTGGGCGCTGCGCGGCGCCCGGATGACTCGCCCCAGCGTCGTTCGCGATGACGATTGGTCGATGGTGTTCTGGAGAACGGGAGCGCCGCCGGAGTTGTACCACCGGGCATCCGACCCCGGCGAGACGCGTAATCTCTGGCCGGCGGAAAAGGCAGAGGGACGCAGACTTCACGGCCGCATGCTGGAGTTTCTTCGCGCCAACCACTGTCCGCCCCGAAACTACTGGCCGCGGCGCTGGTTCGTGTCGTGGGGCACGGCCGAGTCCGTGTCGGAGCGGAGCCTTGCGGCGTCGCCCGGATCCGGAACGAATGGGTGATCTTCGTCTCCGACTGCTGGAGTCCGTGGACGGGGCGGAGCTTCGCACCGCCATCAGGACCCATCAGCAGGCGTTATTGAACCGGGGGCCGGAGGTGGTGCTGGCACGGCCGTGGCGCTCCGTGACTCGAGTCCCCATCGGCGGCCAGTCCTATGCCATCAAGGAATATCGCCACAACGCGCTTCGGAAACTAGCGGCTCTCTTCCCCGGGGGCGCACGGGCGGACGCCGCGAACCGGGGCTTCGAACTCCTCGGATCTGCGCGGCTGTCACGAGCGCCTTTGGTGGCGCTCGGCGTGGAGTACGAGTCCGGGCTCCCCTCCGTCAGCTACGCCATCACCAGTTGGGTGGATGGAGTCGGTCTCCGCGATGCCTTTCGCGACGTGGGCCGCGACGCGGGGCCGGGCCCTCGACCCTCGTGGACTCGTCTCACCCGGCTCTGCCTCGACTACCTGACCGCAATGCATGCCGCGGGCCTGACCATGGATGACTTTCACACCCCAAACTTTGTCGGAGAGTCAGGCGAAGACGGCGGACTCGCGATCATCACCATGGTCGACTTCGACACCGTGCGACGGGTTCGGTTGACGTGGGAGCACCGACTTTACAACCTCTTCACCCTCCGCCGGAGCTTTGGGAAGGACCTGTCCGAAGACGGGCTGCACTTCCTTCGAAACACGTACCTGGATCAGCTGGGAATCCCACACGACTCCGCCCTCGGTGTCGCGCTGATGAGTTCCCTTCGCCCGTTCATTCCCAGGGCCGCCGGCCGCCGGCATGTGGTCCAGGCGGCAAGGGAGCTCGAACGCATCGCTCGGAGCGGTTAGGTCGGCGCCCGGGAGCGGATCCCCCGGGGACTCGCTCCGCCAGGCGGACGTGACAAAGACCTACGGCGCGGGTCCGGGTTACTTGCGGCGCTTGGTCTTCAAGAAGCCCAGCTTTTTCAGCCGTCGCTGCAGGGCGATGGCCCCTCCTACGAGGGGGTCCGCAGCGAGTTCCGCCAGGGACTCTCGGGCATCCGCGGCCTCGGCGGCAAGCACCCGGAGTTTCAGCGGGTCTGCAGGATCCGACACCTGGTCCAGGTGGCCCGGATGGGTTATTAGCAGCCAGGTCTGGCGGTTGTGGTGGGTCCACGGCAATGGACGGCTAGCGAGACCGCAGGTTTGAACCAGACCCATCATAAACTCGAGCGGGTAATGAGAGCTTCCCGGGTATACCCACTCCTCGCCTTCATACGGGAGATCCCCCTCCAGGAACGTGGCGGCGAAGATTCCATCCGGCTTCAGGCACTTTCGGGCCTCCGAGAGGCATCGGCGGATGTGTGCCTGACTGGCGTGAGAGAAGATCGACTGTGCCAGCATGTAGTCGAACTCCACGCCGAAGGTCGTGAGCGAAAAGTTTCCGTCGGTTGAAAATGTCGGCTGCTTGATCTCGATCGCGTCTTGCCCCAACTCCTGGGCAATCCCATCATCGATCAGCCAGTGGTTCGGCTCCATCCCATAGTAGTTGCCGACCCCCAGATACGGGATAAAGAGGCGCCCGCCTCGGAGCGATCCGCACCCGATATCCAGGAGCCGATGCTCTTCCCTGAGCCCGAGCGCCGTCAGGAGCCCAAACTGATTCGCCGCGGCGAGATCATACCGGGCGCCGGAGCCGACGTACTTCCGGTGCTTGCTGATGACTTCCGATCTTGCTTCCGACTTTGCGTCTGACATTCTGCTATTCTAGCCGACCGGAC
The DNA here is from genome assembly GCA_005798285.1 of Actinomycetota bacterium. Lineage (GTDB taxonomy): Bacteria > Armatimonadota > SYMT01 > SYMT01 > SYMT01 > F1-80-MAGs030. Next base: position 6,087 of record SYKE01000169.1, on the reverse strand, counting down.
GGAGCTTGCGCCAATCTGTCGCAACCACCGGCATACGGTTCAAAGTCCGAGCAACTCCCACTCGCCTCCCCTCACCCGGCTCCGTGCTGCGGCCTCAAGCACTGCAACCGTTTCGAGCATCTCTCGCGTGGAGACCGGCGAAGCGCCGGTTTCAAAGAACGTCAGGGTCCGGGACATCAGATTGGCATAGAAGCCGTCGTAGTTTCGGACGGCTCCCGCTATCCAGGCATCTCCGCGCGCGAAACCGAAGCTCCAGCCCAGGCTATCCCACTGGTTCGAGGCACTCCGGCACTCCAGCCATGCTCGTCGGCCGTCGCTCCACTCGAGGGTGACCTCTGCAGCCCGCGATCCACCGGTGTCAAGCACGCCCGAAATCCCGCGCCCCATCGCGCCAAGGATGAGCGAAACCGTGTGAACCCCGTAGTTCATCCAGTCCCCCATCCCCCGCGCCGTGGCCTCGGCCGCGGCTTCGCCCGGTTCAAGCGCAGCCTCGAGTTCCACCGCGAACCGCAGAGACGATGCGGAGAACAGTCCCGTCCGATGTTGCTCCGCCAGCTCAACGATCCGTCGGGCATCGTCGAGGGTGGTGGAGAGGAACTTATCCACCAGAACTCGCGGAGCGTTTGGGATCACACGCTCGCAGAGCGCGAGGTGGTCGGAGATGTTGTCCGGGGCCAGAACCATCACCACGTCTGACGACGCGCAGACGGCTTCCGGGCTCTCGCATCGAGTGACTCCCCGGCCCTCGCACCAGTCGTTCCCCTGCGGATCGCTCTCCCAGGCCGCCACGATTCGAGCCTCGCGATCCGACAGGCGGCCGTGGAGAAGGTCATGGAACTTGTTCGCATGGAAGTTGTTGAGGTGGTGGTCCACCAGACCGACGCGAAGCATGGAGCCTCCGTGAAACAGACGTGGATTAAGAAACTGCGATGGGGTCTCGTTGCCGCACTGACCGGCTTCGGGCTGTCACACCGCGGATCGGCCGCCCCGGTGATTGAGCCGGCGCCGCTGCGGCCCAGTCGCTGGTTCGGCGAGCGCGTGGCTGAGGTGCGGCTGGAGTCCGGCGTTCGCCTCGTCTACGTGCTGCCAAACGCCCTTCGCCCCGGACGGCGGTTGAGACTGGTCTTTTACACCACTCCAAACGGGAACTCCTGCGAGCAGACCCTCGGCGCCGCAAAAGATGGCGTACTCGACTGGCGCTTCGACATCCAGCACGTGGGGGCCCAGATCCGGAGGTTGAGAGCGCTTCGCCCCGACGAGGACATCGCACTGGTGATCGCGGAGGCGGATGGCTACAGTTGGCCCGCCTGGCGGCAGAAGCAAGGCGCCGAGGCTCCCCGGCAGGCGCTGGCGTGCCTCGCGTATGCGCGTGCAAGCCTGGGGCATACTCCCGATGTCATCGATCTCGCGGCGCACAGCGGCGGCGGGTCCTTCCTGTGGTGCATCCTGGAGTCGCCCGGCGGCATCCCCCATGACATCGAGCGGATCACCTTCCTCGATGCCAACTACTCGTTCTCCGACGAAGCGGGCCACACTCGGGAGTTCCAGAGGTGGTTGGCGGGAGATCCGGCACGACGGCTGACTGTGCTCTCTTACGATGATCGCGAGGTGATGCTCGACGGGAAGCCGATCGTATCGCCGACGGGCGGCGCCTACCGAGCCACCGAGCGAATGGCAGGAGCCCTGAAGGCGAGCGGTCGAAGCCTGGAGGAGAGCCACGTGGAGGGTCGTCGGCGCTGGACCGAGCCGGCGGGCGCGGTGTTTTTCGAGGTCTCGGACAATCCCGACCGAAAGATCCTACACACGGTGCTGGTGGGCGAGTGGAACGGTCTGCTGCACGGAGAGACGGTTGGCGGCCCCCAGGCCGCGTCCGGGGGTCGCTACGGTCCTCCTCGGGCATACCTGGAGTGGATCGCGCCGTCTCCCTACCAGACGCCGGTCACGGCATCCGCCGACGTGCCGCCGGCAGGGAGCAGGTTTCTGGAGCAACTGGCGCACTTGCCCTTTCTGGAGCGAGAGGCGGAGATCATCCGGCAGATTTGCGGTACGGGATCACCTCGCATTCTCAGGAATTGGCATCCCGTGACGATTCGTGCGAAGGGCGCCGACAACCTCGAACACACCGCAGTGTTTGAGGTGACCCCCGACTACCTCGGCGTCGGAACCGAGACGGACTGGGCTCGCGTGCCGATGACCCCCTTGGCGGCACAGCGGATCGCCGACCACTTTCGGGCGGATCTGCCGACTACCCGGTTGGCCGACGCCATCTGGGAGGCGGCGGAACTCAAACTGGACCCCAGACCGCTCACGTTTCAGCGCGAGTCGCCGCTCAGCTTCTTGCTCCACGATCGAATCATTGACGCGCAGCGGGGAAACGCCACTCCGACCGCCCTGGTGGCGGGAATCAAGAAGGACCTCGTGCTGACCAACCGGCTTCGCGAGCAGCCGAATAAAGTCGCGATTTACGGATGGCACTACCCCAATGGGGCGCCAATTCAGCCGCTCACGATTGTGCACCGGGACACCTACGTGGACTACAGCCACGGAGTCCGTCTCGTCCGACGGCGCGTGCTTGTGGACGGCAAGGAACATGACTATCGGGATCTGCTGACCGATCCCGTGCTGCATCCGCTCGTCAGCAGTGAAGGGCCGATCTCGGCGCCCCGCTACCCTTAAAGGGTGGGCTGTTCGGAGCGCCGTTCAACGTCGGTGATCAGTCAGTCTCGGGACGCGGAGGATTCGCCCAGTGGCCGCTGGGGTCCTGCCCACTCACCAGCACCCCCTTGAGGTTCCAATCCATCCCCGCGCGAACATCCGCCGTGCAATAGCGGAGCGTCAGTCCACACCTTCGCCGCGTCGACATATTCGGCTCGGATCCATGGAGCAGGAGGTCGGAGTGCATCGAAATCTGGCCCGCCCGCAGGATCAGATCCACGGGTCGCCCGAATTGCTCGGCATTCTCCACCTCCTGATTCAGCACCGCGTCGGGGCAATCTTCCGTCAGCCGGTACGTCAGGTGTCCCTGCAAATGCGATCCGGGAATCACCCGCAGGCAGCCATTGCCGGTGTCTGAGTCATCGATTGCCAGCCAGACCGTGACGGTCTTCGAAACCGAGAGCGGCCAGTAGCTGGAATCCTGATGCCAGTGGACCTTCTTGCCGTCGCCGGGCATCTTGCAGAAGTAGTGAGAACCCCATCCCACCACGTTCTCACCCAGGATGTCCTTCACGTAGGCAACGATGCGCGGGTGGGACAGGAGATCGTAGACGCGCCCGTACTTCAGGTGGGCGGTCGAGATGGAGTAACTGTTCCCTCCGGCGGCAGTCACCCGATCCAGCAACTCGTCGAAATAGGCGCGCTGTCCGTCCGCCTCCGTCGGCGAGAACACCTCCAGGGGCGCTAGAAACCCCTGCTGGTTGTACCGGCCAACGGCATCCCGCGAGAGTACTTCGGGGTTGCTGACCTCGCTTGGATGAAAGCGGAGCATCCGCTCGATCTCACTCAGCTTCTGATGCTCGGGGATGGTGCGGAATTGCGGCGGCGCGGTCCCGGCTGTCATAACGGATCTCCCAGATGTGAACGCGCATCCAGTATACCCAAAGCGCGCTGTCCCGGCTCTGCGACGGGTCGTCAGCCGTGCGCGGAGGAGCGTGTCATCCGGGCGAACAGGATGGCGCCGCAATGCTCCCCACCGGCCGGAACATCAGAGGGTGGCGGCTCGAATTCCAACTCCACCCGCCACCCCGCTCGCTCAGCGAGGGAAAAGAAGTCGAGCGCCTGGGGACGGCCGGGATCGACCAGCCACACCTCTCCAGGCGGCTCCAGGAGCCGATCCACCGCCGCGAGCAGCCCTGGATGCTGCGAACGCTCGTAGAGAATGTCCGCCCCCACGATGAGTGGCCAGCGAAGCCCGGGGAACCACTCCTGCCAGTCGCCCGACTCCGGCACGTGCACCCAGAGTTCGTTGTGCACCGCGGTGGTGCGGACTCGCTCTCGGGCCTCCCCTACACGATCCAGCATCGTGACCGAGCTGCCGCGAGCGGCGGCAACCAGTCCCGCCAGCCCTGAGCCGCAGCCGAGTTCCAGTATGCGTGCTGGCAGGATAGGCGAGCCGGCGAGGCGATGCCCCAGAGCGACGGCCGACGGCCAGATGACGGCCCAGTACGGAAGCGCTTCCGCATCGGTGGTCTGTTCGACCCGGGCATCGAGATTCCGGTCGGCGGCCAGCCGGATCCGGACCAGCCCTTCCCGAAACTCCCACCACGCAGTCTCAATCGCCACTCGGCCAGGATCTCCAACAGGGCACGGGCGCCTCCTTCGGTGGATATTCTGATGGTACCTGAGAATGGGAGCTCATCTGTGACCTCGGAACCCAGACGCCAGGCCCCGAACCCGCCGGGCCTGGATACAGCCGTGCAATTCCTGCGGGGGGTTGGACCTCGCTACGTTGCCGCACTCGAAAAGTTGGAGATCCGAGTCGTTCGAGACCTGCTCTTCCATTTTCCACGCCGCTATGAAGACCGGCGGAACTTTCGACCGCTCGGAACCCTGATGCACGGGGAGGTCGCCGTCACCAGTGGTCGGGTGGTCTCGGCGGCGGAGGAGCAGAGTCGTCGCCGAGGGATGTCGATCGGCAAGGTGGTGGTTCAGGATCACTCCGGCGTCGGCGAACTGGTCTTCTTCAATCAGCCCTGGGTGGTGCAGGTCTTCACCCGACTCAAAGGTCGCGTCATCTCGATCTACGGGACAGCGCAGTTGGGAGACCGCTGCGTTCAGTTCCAACACCCTGAGTGGGAGGAGTTGACCGACGACGAGGGGTCCCTCCACGTTCGCCGCATTGTACCCATCCACGCCGCGACCGAAGGTATCACGCCGAAGTGGCTGCGGGGAGTCATTTGGACCGCCCTGCAGAGTTGCGGAGCAGCCCTCCCGGAGCCGCTGCCTCCGGAGGTCCTTGCATCTCATCAACTTCCACGGATCGGAACCAGCCTCCTCGAGATTCACTTTCCGCGAGACGAGCAGCATCTTGAGGCTGCCCGCCGGCGCCTCGTGTTCGACGAGCTCTTCCGCATGCAGTGCGCCATCGGTCTTCAGAGCCGTGCAATGATTGGCCATCTGCCCGCCGCACAATCACAGTTGAAGGAATCTGACCTCGAGGAGCTGCGACGGGGTCTGCCGTTTGAGTTCACCTCCGCGCAGGAGCGCGTGATTCGAGAAATCCGCGACGACCTCGCTGCGGATCGGCCGATGCACCGCCTGCTCCAGGGCGACGTGGGATCCGGAAAGACGGTCGTGGCGGCCGCCGGCATTCTGACCGCCATCCGAAGCGGCTACCAGGCGGCTATGCTGGTCCCGACGGAGATCCTGGCGGAGCAGCACTACTCGGTCTTCCGGCGGATCCTGGAACCGCTCGGGGTGCGTTGCCATCGCCTGGTGGGGAGCGTGCGGGCCAAAGGGAAGCGGACCATCAAGGAAGAGCTCGACTCCGGCTTCTGCAATTTCGTCGTGGGGACACACGCCCTGCTGGAGGATGACGTCACGTTCAAGAACCTGGGGTTGATCATCGTCGATGAGCAGCATCGGTTCGGCGTCACGCAGCGGCTCACCCTCAAGGACAAGGGGATGATCACGCATCAGCCCGACTTGCTGGTGATGACCGCCACCCCCATCCCACGGTCGCTGGCGCTGACCGCTTACGGCAATCTCGAGGTTTCGATCATTGACGAGCTTCCTCCGGGCCGCAAACCGATCCGGACGCACTGGAAGCGGGAGAGCCAGCGAGACTCGGTTTACCGCGGAATTCGAAAGCTGATCTCCGAGGGCCGACAGGCCTTTGTCGTTTGCCCACTGGTGGAGCAGAGCGACAAGATGCAGGCTCAAGCCGCGACAGAGCTGTATGAGAGCCTGCGCACCGAGGTGTTCCCGGACCTCAAGGTGGGGCTCTTACACGGGCAACTCCCCTCCCACGAGAAAGACGAGATCATGGAGCGCTTCCGAGATCGGGAGTTCGACGTCCTCGTCGCCACAGTGGTCATTGAGGTCGGTGTGGACGTGCCGAATGCATCGTGCATGGTGATCGAGAATGCT
>SYKE01000168.1 GCA_005798285.1 Actinomycetota bacterium | reverse complement strand
GGACTCGCGAACCATCGTGGCGATCAACAAGGATCCGGAGGCCCCCATCTTTCAGGTTGCGACGTATGGGCTGGTAGCGGATTTGTTCCAGGCTGTGCCGGAGTTGACCGCCGCTCTGCGGGCCGCCCGCGCCGCCCGGTAGGCTCGCGCTGATGCCCGGCTCGGAGCCCACGCGAGAGGTTTTCGCGAACATCGCTCCCTGGATGCAGGGAGTCTTCTTCCTTCTAATCTGTCTCGGGCTCGGCGCCTCCGTGTGGGAGTTCAAACTCCGGCTGGATCGATGGAAGTCGGGCGCCCCGGGTGAGCTTTGCCGCGAGCCGCAAGTCTGGTGGTCCCGCCTCACGACCGAAGTGCTGGGCCAGCGGCGGGTCCGCAGCGCGGCGAGGCCGAGGCGGAGCGGCGCATGGCTTCATGTGGCCCTCTTTGTTGGCTTTGTCGGACTGTTCGTGGGAACCACGCTCCTGGCGATCTCCGACAAAGGGCCGGTCCACTTTCACAAAGGGGTCTATTTTCTCGGCTATGAAGCCGTGATGGATCTGTTCGGAGTGGCGCTGCTCGTCGGCTGTGTGCTGGCGGTGTATCGACGCACCCTGACTCGGCCCGCGTCTCTGGGTCACACCGCGGCCGACCTGGCCCTGCCCGCGCTGCTCGGCGCGATCACCCTGACCGGCTTCTTCATTGAAGCCCTGCGTCTGCTGTGGGACGGCACGCCGCCTGAAACGGCTCGCTGGTCGTGGGCGGGCTTCGCCCTGGCGGCGGGACTGTCGCCGATGGTGGGCGGAGAGGGCGGCGCACGGGCGGCGCACCTCACGCTCTGGTGGCTCCACGTCGTGATGATCACCGGGCTCTTCGCCCTCTGGATGCGGACTCGACTCTCGCACGCCGTGCTGGCCACTCTGAGCGTTCTGCTTCGTCCGACCGACCGCCACCCGGGGGAGCTTTCGGTTGTGTCTCTGGAAAAGGTTGAGGAAACGGGTCAGGTCGGCCTCTCGACCACCGAGGAGTTGACCTTCTTCCAGCGGCTGTCACTGGAAGCGTGCATGGAGTGTGGTCGCTGTGAGGATGCCTGCCCGGCGTTCGCCTCCGGAAAGCCACTCTCCCCGAAGGCCCTCATCCAGACCCTGAACGGCGCGGTTCGCTCGGGCGCCGAAGACCTCGGGACCCTGGTGGCGGACGAGACTCTCTGGGCGTGCACGATGTGTCAGGCGTGCGTGTTCGAGTGCCCTGTGCGGGCGCCCCATGTCGACTTGATCGCCGGAATGCGCCGACATCGCGTCGCGGAAGGGCTTCTGTCCGGCCCCCCCGCGCAGAGTCTTCGGCGGTTAGGCAATCAGGGCAATCCCTTCGGACAACCTCAGCGGGAACGTTTGACATGGGCCGCTGGGCTGAATGTGCCGACCGTAGAGCAAAACCCCGACTTTGAGGTCTTGCTGTGGGTGGGCTGTGCCGCAGCCTTCGACCCCCGCGCCCAGCGGGTCGCGCGCGCCACCGCCACGCTTCTCAAGAGGGCAGGCGTGTCGTTCGCGGTGTTAGGTCGGTCCGAGCGCTGCACCGGAGATCCCGCTCGTAGGTTGGGAGAAGAGTTCCTCTTCCAGCAGCTGGCTCAGGAAAACGCCGAGACCCTCACCGAAGCGATGGGGGAGCGGCGTCGGACGATCGTCACGCCCTGTCCGCACTGCATGAACTCGCTGCGACACGAGTATCCGGCATTCGACGCCCGCTTCGAAGTGATGCACCACAGCCGCTTTCTGGCGGATCTGGTCGCTACGGGCAAACTGCCCGCCGCGGTATCCGTTAGCGGCGACGTGACGCTCCACGACCCGTGCTACCTCGCCCGCGTCAACGGCGAGACCGAAGCGCCTCGCGCGGTCCTGGTAGCCGCAGGTCTCAGGGTCCTCGAGATGCCCCGACACGGTGAGCGCACCTCTTGCTGCGGCGCCGGCGGGGGCCGAATGTGGTTCGAGGAACCGGCGGAACAGCGGGTGAACCGCCTGCGCGCCTCTGAGGCCGCCGGCACCGGCGCCGGGACCTGCGCCACGGCCTGCCCGTTCTGCCTGAATATGCTCAGCGACGGCGCCACCGCCGTGGGTGGCGCACAAGAAGTGGCAGACCTGTCGGAGTTACTGCTCCGTGCCCTCGACCGGCCCGGCGAGAGCGAAGGGCGTCAACTCCAGTAGCTGCGGCAGCCATCGCTACAGCTCGACGCCCAGAGAGTGCGCCACGCGCGCCGTCCCCTGGCCAACCGACACTTCCTTTTAACGCTTCGCCAGTCTCCAGCCAATCACTCCCTTCTCTCCCCCACCATTCGCCATTCGCCATTCGCTCATCCCCACTCGCCACTCGCAAGGCACCCCCACCACGCATCCGGATCCGTCGAGGAAAAACTGTAGGCAAACGCTTGCAACTTTCCGTTGTAACCGGCGTCTGAGGGGATTGTGACAAAAATTCAGCAGTCTACTCTCAAAGATGTGGCGGAACGGGCCGGTGTGAGTCCGTCCACGGCTTCTCGCGTGCTCAACGATCGGCTGAAGATGCCGATCTCGGCCGACACCAAGGCGCGCATCCGCCGGGCTGCGGAGGAACTGGACTACGTGCCCAATGCCGCCGCTCGAGCCCTGGTGGGTCGGACCACGCAGACCATTGGCCTCGTGTGGTTCGAGTTCACGGATCCCTCGCAGGCCGCGTTGGCCCAGGAGGTTCAGGCACGGGTGGCGGCGCGGGGATACCACCTTGTGGTGACCACGGGCGATGGCTCCGGGGAGCCGGACGAACTGGTATCTCGGCTGATAGACGAGCGCCGGGTGGATGGGCTGCTCGTGATTGCCTCCACGCACTTCAGCCCCCAGGTCTGTCGACGAATCCGTTCGCGGGGCGCCATCGTTGTGGCCGCCGGTCCTCCCCCGCTGGCCGAGGCGCAGGAAGCGCTCACCGCCTGGGTGGCGCATGACAACGAAGGGGGCGGATGGCTGGTCGGGCGTCATCTCGCCGAGTTGGGCCACCGGCGGTTCGCGTTCGTCGGTGCGCGCGGGCCGGCTGCCGGCATTGCCGCCGTTCGGGAGCGCGGATTTCGCCGGGGTATCGACGAGGTCCGGGCAGCGAGCGGCGCTTCACCCGACGAGTTTGCGGTCGTGGTGGTGGAAGGCGATGCCAACGACTTTGAGAGCGGCCGAAGCTGCGGTGAGTCGCTTGCGCGGGAGCATCCCGGCGTGACGGGGGTGTTCGCTGTCAACGATCGGGTCGCCGTGGGGGTACTGCACAGCCTGCACCTCGCCGGGCGATCGACACCCGTGGACGTCTCGGTGGTGGGCTACGGCAACGCTGAGTTCACGTCTGTTACGGTGCCCGGACTCACCACTGTGGATGTCCCGAGAGCCCGTATCGCGGAGCTTGCCACGGAGAAACTCTTTGCCGCGCTGGCGGGCGGGACGCTCGCTACGCGGGAAACGGTCCTGGAGCCCCGGTTGGTGGTGAGAGCTTCCACCGGTCCGGCGCCCAGGTAGCGAGGATAAGGGACAGGTGAAGGAGTTCCCCTCATGAGACGACGCGCATTCACCCTCATCGAGCTTCTAGTTGTCATCGCCATCATAGCGATTCTTGCGGCAATCCTCTTCCCCGTATTTGCTCAAGCGCGGGAGAAGGCGCGATCCATCAGTTGTCTGTCGAACCAGAAACAGGTGGGGATTGCGGTCGGGATGTATGTCCAGGACTACGACGAGATCACGCCGCCGCACACGTATCCGGTTCCGGGTCAGCCGGTCGGCGTGCTCTGGCACCAGATGCTGATTCCCTACGTGAAGACGCCGCAGGTCTGGGGCTGCCAGAGCGGCGAGAACGGCTCCCGACGGGGCTGGGCTGGTCCGTACACCGGGGATGTGGGTCTGGGGTACAACAACCGCGGAGTCTCGCGACTGCCGTTGGCGGGCTTCGAGTATCCCTCTGATACGCTGGCGATCATGGACAGCACCTATTACGTGGTATGGATCAACGGCAACAATGTTACTGCGGCGGCGAACTCTCCGCTCTACCGGCCGGCGGGCTACCTGCCACCGGTGTGTAACCCCGTCTTCCAGAACGAGTTGAACAACGTGACGCCGGCTGTTCGACACGCAGGCGGCGCCAATGCGATCTACCTGGATGGGCACGCCAAGTGGATGAAGCAGGACCGCTACCTCCGCGGCACCTGCCCTGAACTGATGCGGCTCTGGCGCGGACTCTAACCCTTAGAGTGGGAGAACTTTGTTGATGGCTGTGGGGAGCGGAACCTCGATCCTGCTATCGGCCGTGCTGACGGGTGGCCTCGTCGGTCCGACGTCCGCGGTTGGCACCGCCCCGGCGGGCGGAACGACGCCGCCGGCTCCGAGCCGGTGGGCTGCCGGTTCGGCCCCCGCGACTCCCGGCCTTCGACGACACATTCAGCCGCTGCTGGGAAAGGCCGGCTGCACCAACCGGGCCTGCCACGGCTCTTTTCAGGGCCGCGGCGGGCTCCGATTCTCCCTGTTCAGCTCCGATGCGGATCTCGATCGTGCCGCCTTGCAGGATGGCAAGCGGCTCGACTCCTCGCACCCGGCGCAGAGCCTGCTGGTGCGGAAGCCGACCGGGCGGGTGAGGCACGGAGGCGGCGTGCGATTTCTGGCGGGCAGTTGGCAGCATCGGATGCTGCTCGCCTGGTTGGGCGCCGACGCTCGAACCCAGGGCGCCGAAGAGCCGGATCTTGTGAGGCTGGAACTCAATCCGACCGAGCTCACGTTGAAGCCCGGCTCCCGGGTGGGTCTCCGGGTGAGGGCGCACTTCTCGGACGGGACGAACGAGGATGTGACGGCGCTTACCCAGTTCAGCACCAACGACGATGGGGTGGCGAGAGTCTCCGACTCGGGTGAGGTGAGCTGGGCAGGCCCTGGGGATACGGCGCTCGTGCTCACTTACGGGGGCGGTGTCGAGACCATCCCCGTCCTCAATCCTCGACTGGGAGCAGCCGGTCGGGCGGCGCCGTTCCCAGCGCAGAACCCGATCGATCTCTTTGTGGGCGCTCGGCTGCGGACGCTACGCATCGAACCCTCCGCGCTTTGCACCGACCTCGAGTTTCTTCGCCGCGCCTCGCTGGACATCACCGGATCGCTTCCAACGGTGGATGAGGTGCGCCGGTTTGAGGCGGACAACTCCCCCGGCAAGCGAACGAAGCTGGTGGACGATTTGCTCCACAGACCCACGCACGCGGCCTGGTGGACCACGCGCTTGTGCGACCTGACCGGGTTGAACGCTCCGCTCTTCCTCGGCAACACCGACTTTGGGCCGCAGGTCGGCGCGCAATGGCACGCCTGGGTGCTCCGGCGAGTCCGCGAAAACGTCGGCTACGATCGTCTCGTGGAGGGGATCGTCCTCGCACGAAGTCGACGACCCGGAGAGACCTACGAGGAGTACGTCCTTCGCTGCAGCAGCTACCTGAAATCGAAAGACCCCACCGACTTCACCGCGCAAGACCGGCTCCCCAATTTCTGGTTTCGCAGCAACCTGAGAGAGCCCGAGGAGAAGGCGCTCGGATTTGCCTACAGCTTCCTTGGTCTGAAGCTGGACTGCGCGCAGTGTCACAAGCACCCGTTCGATGTCTGGACCCAGCGCGACTTTCAGCAGTTTGCCGCTCTCTTCTCCCGGATCAAGACCGGGATTCCACCCGATGCGCGAGTCGCGCACCAGCGATTGGAAGAAGAACTGGGCGTCAAGCGGATGAAGGACACCGCCGAGCGCCGACAGACCTACTGGCGGCTCGCCGCACTCGGGCGCGCGGTTCCGTGGCAGGAAGTCTTCCTGGAGCCGGCCCCCGCTGAGGCGCCGGCGGCGCGAATTCTTGGTGGCCCCCGCGTCGACCTGCGAACGACCGACGATCCCCGAGTGCCGCTGATGGCCTGGCTGCGAGATCCAAAGAATCCGTTCTTTGCCGCGGCGTATGTCAACCGCGTCTGGACGCAATATTTCGGTCGCGGCCTGTATGACCCCACCGACGAGATGAGCCGAGCAAACCCGCCCCGGAACCGACCGCTCATGGAGTACCTCGTGCGACGGTTCATTGACACCGGCTATGACATGCGATGGCTGCATCGAGAGATTGCTACGAGCCGCACCTACCAGTTGAGTTTCCGTCCCACCCCTTCAAACCGGGCCGACACAGCGAACTTCAGCCACGCGATGGTTCGACGGCTTCCGGCGGAGGTCGCGGTGGATGCGGTGCAAATCGCCACGGCCTCGTCGGGCACATCGGCTGCGGCAGCGACGGATCATCCCAAGCGGCGGATTTCCGCGCAGGCGACCGCCGACGAACGGCGGACCGAATTTGGCCTCGTGGTGTTCGGCAAGCCGCTGCGCAAGGCAACCTGCGACTGCGAGCGGGATCCCGAGCCATCCCTGTTGCAGGCGCTCTACCTGCGCAACGACCCCGACTTCTGGCAAATGGTGGATCGTCCGGACGGATGGCTGCGAGAGATCCTCGCGGGGACGTCGCCGCCGGGAGAATTGGTTGAGCAGGCATACTTGAAGGTGTTGAGTCGTCGCCCCACCGCACGTGAAGGAGATCGGGCCCTGAAGCACCTCGCCGGGGCCGCCAACCGCACGGACGGGTTTCGAGACTTGCTCTGGGCGCTTCTGAATACCCGGGAGTTCATCACGAATCATTGAGCGATTCGGGACCGGTATTGACGGTTCAGCCTGCCCAGCCGATAGACCTGAAGGCAAGAAAGCAAGAAACGATGAAGAGCCGCTTTTGCGATGGAAGCACCCGCCGAGACCTGCTGCGTGTCGGCATGTTGGGCGGAGTGGGGTTGAGCCTTGCGGACTTTCTCCGGCTCTCCGACGCCCATGCGTCGGCCGCGCCGGCGAGGGCCGATGCCGCGATCTACATCCACCTGGAAGGCGGACCGTCGCACCTCGACACGCTGGACATGAAGCCCGGGGCGCCGGTCGAGGAGCGGAGTCCGTTCGCTCTCATCTCCAGTGCCATTCCCGGTCTGCAGGTGTGCGACCAGCTCCCGCGGCTCGCGAAGGCACTGGGGGACTTCACGCTGATTCGGGGATTCTCCCACAGTGCGGGGGCACACCCGCAGGCAAACCACTATCTCTTCACCGGCAATCGTCCCTCGCCGGCGGTGCTCCATCCCGCCGCCGGTTCGGTGGTTCAGATGGAGCGACCCTCGCCGCCGGACGTGCCGGGTTTTGTCGCCATCCCCGGAACAGAGATGCAGCCCGGATTCCTTGGCGTGTCTTTCGCTGCGTTCAAGACCACCAGTTTCCCGGACGCCTCAAAGCCCTATCAAGTGCGTGGACTCTCGCTGCCCGGTGGCCTCACTTCGCAGCGGGTCCGGGACCGTGAACGCCTGCTGGCGGATCTGGACGGCGCACTTCGCGAAGCCGAGAGCGGCAGCGGCGTACTGACGGGGTTGGATCGCTTCGGCAAGAAGGCGCAGGCGATGATTCTCTCGGCCCGAGCCCGCGATGCCTTCGACACCAGTCGGGAGTCGCCGTCGCTCGCAAAGCAATTCGGGGCCGATACTCTGAGTCAGAGCCTGCTTCTGGCCGCACGGTTGGTGGAGCACGGGGTACGGTTCGTCACGGTGACCCACTCGGGCTGGGACACTCACCTGGATAACATTCCCTCTTTGAAGAGCAAACTTCTGCCTCCGCTGGATGCTGCGCTGCCCGCCCTGGTGTCAGCGCTCAAGGAGAAGGGGCTCCTGTCGCGAACTCTGGTGATGGCGGGCGGGGAATTCGGACGAACGCCGACCTTGAACAAAAACGGGGGGCGAGATCACTGGCCGCGAGCCGGCTGGATGTTGATGGCCGGGGGCGGGGTGGCGTCCGGCAAGCTGGTGGGGGGCACGGATCGGAAGGGGCACGGTCCGGACGATTCGACCCACATCACGCCCGACGACCTGTGCGCGACGCTTTACCATGTGCTGGGTCTCGACCCCCACAAGGAGTATCACACCAGCACCGGGCGGCCCGTGATCCTTGTTCCCGAGGGGCGGGTCATTCAGGACGTGCTTGCGTAGCGGCGAGGGCTCGCTCGGTCGAAGGGGTCGCCGACCCCGAAGGGGAACTTGGCATCCTGCGGCGACGCCGCCTGCTAAGATGCTGTTATGACATCCGCTCGATCCGAAACCCCCTCTGCTGCGGTCGCACCGCAGGCTCCGTCCGTGCTACCAGCTGGCGGTAGCTGGATCCTCTCCGCCGACTCGAACCGGCCGCTGTTCATCCAGGAGGAGTTCTCCGAGGACGCCCGGGCACTGGCACAGGCGGCGCGAGAGTTTATGGAGGGGGAGGTGCTCCGCCACTCCGAACGGATTGAGACACAGGATCTGGAACTCACCGTCCGGCTGATGAAGCAAGCAGGCGAGCTCGGCTTGCTTGGCCCCGACGTGCCCGAAGCGGACGGCGGGCTTGATCTCGATATGGCAACCTCCTGCCTGGTGGCTGAGAGGATGTCGGTCCAGGGTTCCTTCGCGGTCTCCGTTGGAGCGCACACCTGCATCGGATCGCTCCCCCTCGCCTGGTTCGGAACCCCGGAGCAGCGCAAACGCTACCTGCCGCGGCTCACTTCGGGTGAGTGTATCGGCGCCTTCTCTTTGAGCGAGGCGGACTACGGCTCCGACGCCCTGGGCGCGGCCACGCGAGCGGTCTACGAGGCTGCGACCGACAGCTATGTGCTGAACGGCGTGAAGATGTGGACCAGCAACGCGGGTTTTGCAGACCTCTTCACGGTGTTCGCACAGGTCGACCTCGGCGACGGCGGTGGGTCGGGACGGACGTTCTCGGCATTTCTGGTCGAGCGCACCTTTCCCGGCGTTAGCATCGGTCGCGAGGAATACAAGCTCGGGATCAAGGGTTCCTCAACGTGCCGGGTGCTGCTGGAAGACGTCCGTGTGCCGGCGGAGAACTTGCTGCATGCGGTGGGGCGGGGTCACGTGGTGGCGCTCAACGTCCTCAATGCAGGGCGTTTGAAGCTGGCAGCCGGTAACCTGGCCCCGGCGCGGGATCTGATCGCGTTGTCCGCGACGTACGCCAATCAGCGGGTGCAGGGCGGCCGTCCGATCTCCGGCTACGGTCTGGTCCAGCAGAAGCTGGCCGAGCAATCGATACGACTCTACGGCGCTGAGAGCGCGGTCTATCGGACGGCTGGATGGGTTGCGGACTATCAGTCGGCGGCAGAGCGTGGCGACTCAACCTTGCCCCCGAGCGAGTATGCCGACCTGCCGCCCCGGGCACGAGCGCTGGAGGAGTACCTCGTCGAGTGTGCCATCCTGAAGGTCGCCGGGAGCGAGATGCTGGGCTTCGTGGCGGATGAAGCGCTCCAGATCCACGGCGGCTTCGGCTACACCGAGGAGTTTCCTCTCGCACGTGCCTACAGAGACGCGCGCATCAATCGCATCTTCGAAGGCACCAATGAGATCAACCGTCTGGCGGTGACGGGCACACTGCTCCGGAGGGCGCCCAAAGCCCGGTGGCCGCTGGCCCATGCCGGCGCCGAGATCGAGCGCGAGCTGGGCGGCGCGCCGTCGCTGCCATCCCTGGATGGCTTGCCGCTGGATCGGGAGCGGGCGCTCCTCGATGGGCTGCGCAAATTCTTCATTGCAACTTGTGGTTCCGCGGCCCGGGATCTTGGCGCGGCTATCGCCGAAGAGCAGGAAGTGCTGGGCGCCCTGGCGGATTTCGCGATCGAGTTCTTCTGCGCCGAGAGTGGGGTGTTGCGCGCGGTGCGACTCGCGGAGACCGGTTCGTCACGTGCGGAGGCCGCCGCTGAGCTGGCGCGAGCGTGCCTGGGGGATGCCGCCGACCGGATGGAAACCGCCGCGGCGAGGGTCTTCGCCAGGCTCTACCAGGGTGACGAAATCTCCACGCGCCTCGCGGTGCTGCGCCGCTTCACCCGTCGGGTTCCCGTCGATGGGATTGGACTCCGCCGCAAGATCGCGGCCCGCGTGATCGAACTGGAGCGCTACCCGCTGAACCCGTGATCGTCGGACCCTTTTGCCGGATTGCCATCCCGTCGGAACGGGCCGACGCGATGGCGCCACCCATTCAAGTTCATGTCACTCAACCTGGCCGGAATACTCCACGGATCTGCTCTCCGCTACCCGGACCGCGTGGCCGCGATCGATGGCGATCGCCAGTGGTCCTACCGCGAACTGGCCCATGGCTCACGGCGGCTGGCGGCCGCACTCGCGAACCTGGGGGTGCGACCCGGCGATCGGGTGGCGCTGATGGCGTCGAACTGTGCAGAATTCACGCTCTCTTACTTCGGCATCCTCACCCTTGGCGCAGTCGTGGTGCCGCTCAACCACCTCCTCGTGGCATCCGAAATCGCGTATCACCTCCAGGACTCCGGCGCGGTAGCGGTCATCGCACGAGCCTCGCTCGAGGCGCAGGTCCGTGAGGGAGTTGCCGCCGTCCCGGGCTGCGCGCGCCTCATCTGGATCGGTGAGGGAGAAGTCGACGACCTTCAGTCATTTCGCCTGGACGAACTCCTGAAAACCTGCAGCCCGCTGCCGGACATCGCCCAAACCGAGATCGGGGACACGGCGGTGATTCTTTACACCTCCGGCACCACGGGTCGACCCAAGGGAGCAGAGCTTACGCACCACAACATGTACGAGAACGCCCGGTGGTGCGCCGAGAGGTCCCGCTCCGTCATGCCAGATCAGCCGGTATTTCTGGGAACCGGTTACGTGGCGCTGTCGGCGCTCCCGCTGTTTCACTCGTTCGGCCAGACCTGTGTTCAGAACGCCAGCCTGTTCCACGGGGGCCGGAGTGTCTATCTGTCCCGATGGGATCCCGATGAAGCGCTGCGGTTGATGGCGCGACACGGCGTCACCAGCTTTAGTGGGGTACCGACCATGTATTTCGCCCTGCTTCGGGCCGCGGAGGGGAAGGAGATCCACCTTCCCGCGCTGAGGTACTGCGGCTCGGGCGGCGCGGCGATGCCGGTGGAGATCATGCTCGAGTTCGAGCAGCGTTTCCCGTGTCGGATTATGGAGGGCTACGGCCTCTCGGAGACCTCACCCGTGGCCACGTTTCACACTCCCGAATTCGAGCGTCGCCCGGGTTCCGTGGGGAAGGCCATCGACGGGTGTGAGGTCGCCATCTTCAACGAGCGGGATGAGCCATGCGCCCCCGGCGATCGCGGTGAGGTTGTCATCCGCGGCCACAACATCATGAAGGGCTACTACCGACGCCCTGAAGCCACCGAGGAAGCGCTTCGAGGCGGCTGGTTTCACTCCGGCGACATTGGGGTGATGGACGCGGAGGGCTACGTGTTCATCGTCGACCGCAAGAAAGACATGATTAGTCGCGGCGGGTTCAACGTTTATCCGCGGGAGTTGGAAGAGATCCTCTACGCGCACGAGGCCGTGAGGGAAGCTGCAGTCATCGGCATTCCGGACGAGGAGCACGGCGAGGAGGTGGTCGCCGTCATCGCCCTCCGCGAGGGAGCCACAGCGACGGCTGAGTCCATCCAGGCCTTCTGCCGCACCCGAATGGCCGCGTACAAGTACCCCCGTCACATTCTCTTCCGAGACGAGCTTCCCAAAGGCCCCACCGGCAAGATCCTCAAGAGAGAGCTTAGAGGCTCTTGCTTGTCCCCCGGCCCCGCCTCGTGACTCAAAGAGCCGTCGGCGGTTAGCCGTGTCCGCATGAGGCTCCCGCCGAGCCTCAGGTGTCACAGCTCGGGCTGCGGCAGGCTGGGATGATTGAGTCGACTCGGCTTGTCCTGGTTTCGTAGGCACATGATCAACCGCTTGGAAGTCGTTCGGTACGGCCCTCTGAAGCAGCTCGCCTGGCCGCAACTCGGCCCGATCAACCTGATACTTGGCGGCAGCGGGACTGGGAAGACGTTTATCCTCAAGGCCCTCTACAGCACGCTTCGGACTCTGGAGGAGTGTGGGCGGGGAGACTCGCCCCGCAGCGCGTCCGCGATTCTCGCAGATCGGCTCTACTGGACGTTTCAGCCGGAGAGGATCGGAGATCTGGTCTCAAAGGGGGAGGATGGACCCCTTGAGTTGCGGTGTTGGATCGACGACAAACTCTTCGGGTACAGTTTCGGGAGAGACACCGTGCGGCAGATCTCGGAGTTGGAGAACCAGGTGTCAACGCTCTCCAGCAATTGCGTCTTCATGCCCGCGAAGGAAGTGCTCTCGCTTCACAGCTTGATCCTCGAGTCCCGAGAGCGAGATCAGCGATTTGGCTTTGACGACACGTATTACGATCTCGCCCGCGCTCTCCGAATCCCGGCCCAGCAGGGGAAGAGTGACCAGTCGTTTGCGCAGTTCCGCAGACAATTGGAGGGCTTGCTCGGCTGCAGGGTCGAGCATGACGAGCGCACCGGGAAATGGTCGTTTCGCCACGGAAGTCAGCGCTTTCCCATGGGAGTCACCGCCGAGGGTGGCAAGAAGCTGGCCATCCTGGAGACACTGCTCGGCAACCGGCACCTCGGTCCAAACTCCGTGGTTCTCCTGGACGAACCCGAGTCGGCGCTCCACCCATCGGCGCTGACGTCGCTCCTCGAAATGATCGCTTCGCTCGCGGAGAGGGGCTTGCAGTTCTTCCTGGCGAGCCACTCCTACTTCGTGGTTAAGAAGTTAGGAATCATCGCGCAGGAGCTTGGAATTCCAGTCCCAGTTCTTTCGGCTGTCGGGAATAGCTGGCAGTGCGCCGATCTCAGGGATGGCTTGCCGGACAACTCGATCACCCAGGAGTCCATCCGGCTATACGAACAGGAGTTGGCTCTCTCGATTGGATGACCATGGATCCCTTCCTCGAGTCGGGAATGATGTTCGGCCCGTACCCGGACGGAACTTGCTTCCGTTTGGAGACCTGTTCCGTCTACCGTAAAGTCCGAGATGGTGTTCCAATCGCGGAGTTTTTGCTCCTGAGAGAACGCCACGGCAGTTCAGTCGTCTGGGTGGTCGAAGCAAAGAGTAGCTCTCCCCGGCCGGAGTCGCCCGAGCGGTTCGACGACTTCATCGACGACATCCGGCGAAAGCTCTTCAATGGCTTGAGCATTGGGATGGCCTCCATACGTAGTCGGCACTAGCTAGCGCCGGGCGAGTTGCCCGCATCCTTCGCCGGTGTGAGCCTGTCGACCGCGGATGTACGGGTGGTGCTGGTCATCCAGCGGAGACCACGCTGATTGGCTGCCTCGCCTGCGGAATGCCCAGCAGGCGGCCCGGAAGGGGACGAGCCGGATCTCTCTCATCTTCACGGTTTGGTTGTTGGAATGTACGACGAACCCGTGCGGAAGTACGGGCACATTGCAGTTGCCACGGCAGGAATGGCGCTGGTTTCGCCTCAGTCGACGGAGTTGTGAGTCCTGGTCTGGATCCAAGGAGTGCAGATCGGTCGATCAAGCCGCTCACCGTCAGGTTGCGCGATTTCGCCCGAGACTGAGAGCGGACCACAACTCCGTGCAGCTCTGGGCAACACCTGAACTCGGATGGGCTCGACCTTCGAATTCGATGGAGACGTATCCGGTGAAGTCCGCGTCGCGAAGCATCGAAAAGATACGGGGGTAGTCGAGGTCGGCGGTGTAGTAGATGCCGCCGCCGATGTAGGTTTTGGCGTGGACCATCGCGGTGTGCGGGATGAGTTTCGCCATCTCGCCGTAGGGATCGTCGGAGAAGTTGAAGTTTCCGGTGTCGAGGACCACCCTGAGGGCAGGCGAGGGAGTGTCCGCCAGGATTCTGAGAACTCCGTCGGCGGTCCCCGTAAAGCCCCAGTGGTTTTCCAGGGCGATTGTCACGCCCAATTCTTCGGCCCGACGCGCGCAAATCGCAAAGGCCTCCGCGGACCATGCGTACCCGTCGTACTCGGTGTACCCCTCGATCGGGGGCTCGACTCCGCCGGCCGCCATGAATTCCGCGAATCGAGGGCGAGTGGCCCAGCGTCCCCCAAAGGCGCGTACGGCTCCCGCTCCGAGCTTCGCCGCGACCTCGATCCAGTGCAGCAGCTTTTGAATCTCTTCCTGGCGTCTTGTGGGGTCCGGCTGAACGAAGTTGTGGTGGGCTGAGACCGAGACGATCGCGATTCCGCGACGGAAGGCGTAGCGGCGGAGGTCTGCCAGGTACCCGGGGTCCTCGCGAGTGAAGTGGACTCCCAGCAGTTCGACTCCACTGAGGCCGAGCGTCGCACATGTGTCGACGAGCTGATGGAAATCGGGCTTCTCATTTCGCTCCGGTCCGGCGCCGAAACGACTGAAGCTGTAGGACGAAACGGCGAGTTGCATGGTCTGGGCTCTCGATGCTCGGTGGGTGGCGCTCTGGTAGGTCCGGTCCTGAAGCGCCGGAGTCCTCCCAGAGTGACTGCTGATCGCTCAGGCTGGGGTGGGTGTCTCGCGCGTCAGCCCAAGGGCGAGAGTTGCTCGCTGGATCGCGCCGGTTCTGCGTGACCCCGCCGTTGCCGCCCTATACTTCTGGAGTGGATCAGGTTCAGAAGAAGGGAGCCCTCCCGTGACCATGCGGTGGCGTGCTGGATTGCCGGTGAGCTTCATAGCGGTCGCTGTGGCGGTGGCGCTCCTGGGTGGCCGTCGGGATGCTCCCGCGGCGCTACCGGCGCACCCGCTCGAGGCACTGACACGGCAGGAGCTGAGCCAGGCGTTCGACGTGCTGCGGGCAGAGCAGCGCTGGGGGCCGGGGGCACGAGTCACCTATGCGGCGTTGAAGGAGCCGCCAAAGGCCGAGGTCCTGGCGTACGCTCCGGGAGCTCCGATTCGACGTGAGGTGGAACTCACGCTCTACGAGCGGGATGCGAATCGGACCGTGCGCGCGGTGGTCGACCTCTCCGCCCGGAAGACGGTTCTGTGGGAGCCGGTGTCCGGGGTTCAGCCGTCGTTCATCGGCGAAGACTTCGAGTTGGCGTATACACTGCTGCAGAGTTCACCGGAGTTCCAGGCAGCCGTTCGGCGGCGAGGGATTGCCGATCCGTCTCAGGTGACGGTGGAGTGTTGGCCCTACGGAGAGTTTCAGGCAGCGGAGAGCAAGCCTCGGCTGGCGCGACTCACGTGCAGCTACCGTGGCGCCGACGGGAACTATCTGGCTCGCCCTCTGGAGGGCCTCTTCGCGGAAGTGGATCTCTCTGCTCGACGCATCCTCCGGGTGACGGATCGCGAACCGCTGCCCGTACCGCCGCCGACGCCTTACCAGGCGGGTTCGATCCCTCGCAGGCCGGTGGTGGGAGGATTGCAAGTCACGCAGCCGAGGGGGGCGGGCTACTCGCTCCAGGGCAACGAGGTCCGCTGGCAGAACTGGCGGTTCCGGTTCAGTGTCAACCCGCGCGAGGGACTCGTGCTGCACACGGTCGGCTACCAGGATGGCGCTCGGCTCCGGTCGGTGCTTTATCGGGGCTCGCTCTCGGAGATGGCGGTGCCGTATGGCGATCCTTCGGAGGGGTGGCACTTTCGCGCAGTGTTCGACGCCGGCGAGAACGGCATGGGCACCATGGCGATGCCGCTGCAGCCCGGCCGAGATGCGCCTTCAAATGCCGTCTACTTCCCCGCCGTACTGGCGACGGAGTATGGGGTGGCGATCGAACGGCCGCAGGTGGTCGCACTCTACGAGCGAGACGGTGGGCTGTTGTGGAAGCACTACGACTCCGGGTCGGATCGCAATGAGTCTCGCCGTGGGCAGGAGCTGGTGCTTGCCTTTGTCGCGACGGTCGGCAACTACGATTACGCCTTTCAGTGGGTGTTTCGACAGGACGGCTCCCTCGCGGTCGAGTGCTTGCTCACCGGGATCATGACGGTAAAGGGGATCGATCCGGCTGCGGTGACGACATACGCTCACGGGCGGGAGATGACGGGGCATCGGGTCGGTCAGGCGGTCGAGGCGGTGCATCATCAGCATTTCTTCAACTTCCGGCTCGACATGGATGTGGACGGCGCGGATGCCAACAGCTTGCTGGAGACCAACACCTTTCCCGCGCCGAGAGGGCCGCGCAATCCTCACGGCAATGCACTCCTCACCCGAGATACGCTCCTGCAAACCGATACCGAGGCGCGCCGGGAGTTGAACCTGGGCAGCTCCCGCCGCTGGCGGGTCATCCGTCGGATGAACAAGAACGCGTGGGGAGATCCCGTCGGTTACGCTCTGACTCCCGGCGAGAACTCTGTGCCGTTTGCTGCGCCGGACGCGTCCTTTCGTCGGCGAGCATCGTTCGTGGAGCATCACCTTTGGGCAACGCCATTGGCGGAGGGGGAGCGGTTCGGCGCGGGCGAATTTGTCAACCAGAGCCATCCGGGAATGGATGGACTTGGCACGTGGACGACTCAGAACCGGTCTATCGAAAATCGTGACGTCGTGTTGTGGTACACCATGGGCATCACCCACATTCCGAGACCGGAGGACTGGCCGGTCATGCCGGTCCATCGGGCCGGATTTCAGCTTCAACCCATCGGCTTCTTCAACGCCAACCCCGCGCTGGACTTGCCGTAGACCACTGTCGCGGTCGCCCCGGGGAGTGCCGGCGGCGGCTGCGAGGAAAAGGGACACCGGACCGTTTGATGGGCGCCTCTCAGAAGTTTGCCATCTGCAATGAAACTTACCAGGGATGGACCTGGGCCGAGGTTTGTAAGAGCGCAGCCGAAACCGGCTACGACGGCGTGGAGATCGCGCCGTTTACCTTTGGGCCGGATGTCCGGGACGTCGACGCCGCAACCCGAGCCGAGATCCGTCGCGTGGCGGCGGACCACGGACTCGACATCGTCGGCCTCCACTGGCTGCTGGTCTCCCCGAAGGGGCTTCACGTGCACACTCGCGACACGGCGCTCAGGGCGAAGACCGTGGACTACCTTCGCGCCCTGATTGACTTCGCGGGGGATATCGGGGCGCCTGTGATGATCTTCGGCTCACCCTTTCAACGGAAGATCGAAGACGGGGATCGGGAAGGCGCCTGGCAGCGCACGCTGGAGAGCTACCTGAGCCTGGTCGATCGGCTCGCGGATCGAGGAGTGACCCTGTGCCAGGAGTCGCTGCCCTCGCCCGAGTGCGACTTCATCATGACGGCCGCCGAGGCCGCCGAGATGGTTCGGGATGTGAACCATCCCCACTTCCGTCTGATGTTGGACGTGAAATCGATGTGCTCGGAGGAACGGACGCCGGCCGAAATCATCCGGGAATTCGCGCCGCTCGTCGACCACTTCCACGCCAACGACGCCAATCGCCGGGGCCCCGGTTTCGGCGACACCGATTTCCGTCCCATTGCCGCGGCCCTTCGCGAGGTGGGGTACACTCGATATGTATCCGTTGAGGTGTTCGACTACACTCCCGATCCTGTGACGATTGCGCGTGAGAGTCTCCGATACCTCAAAGAGGTATTCGACGCCGAATCGGGCAACTGAAAGCACGAGGAGAGGCCCATGCCGACCATCGAGATCAGTTCAGAGTTTGATTGCCAGTTCCCCGCCACCGTCCGCTTCCCAGTAGGCGGTGGGAGCGGGAACTTCACGTTGGTGGAACAAGGTGGTTCCCGCAAGATTGCAGTGCAGCGCGACGAGGATCACGCCATCGCCGTGATTTCCGGGCTGCAGGCCAATCGAAAGGTGCGCTTCAAGTTGGAAGCGGCCGGCGGTGCCGCAGGCGGAGTGGAATTGAAGGACACCGGGCCGACCTCGGTTCTCATCCAACTGCCTGAAGGTCCCTTCACGACGTACAACTTCGACCCTAGTACGGCACGCCCGCACTTCTATCCGGTGCTGGGACCCGGCGGCAAGGCTATGACCCGCGACTATCCGATAAAGGATGTGGCGGAGGAGAAAGCCGCCAAGGACCAGGATCATCCGCACCATCGGTCGTTCTGGACTGCTTTTGACGAGGTGAACGGCGTCAACAACTGGGCTGAGGAAAAGGGCAAACACGGTTGGACGCGACACAAGGCGTTCACCGCCCGAGAATCCGGTCCGGTGTTCGGCGGCTTCACCGCTACCGCAACCTGGTTGTCCGTTGACCAGTCGACGTCAATTCTGGACGAGTGGCGCAGAATCCGTGTCTACAACGCCGGTGCTGAGATCCGGCTTCTCGACTACGAAGTGCGCCTCACCGCCGGGCACGGCGATGTCTCCATCGGAGACACCAAAGAGGGCGGGATTCTGGCCTGGCGCGTGTTCCACACCATGAAGGAGAAGGAAGGCGGCCGGATGGAGAACAGCAACGGCGGCGTCGGCGAGGCCATGTGCTGGGGCAAGAAGGCCGCGTGGCTTGACTACGTCGGACCGGTGGCCGGTGAACTTCTGGGTGTGGCAATGATGGACCATCCCGGCAATCCGAATCACCCCTGCCGTTGGCACACGCGATCCTATGGTCTCGTCGGTTCCAATCCTTTCTCAACCAAGGCGTTTGAGCCCACTGCCGCAGAGACCCTCGGCCACATCAAGGCGGGTGAGACGATGCGGTTCCGCTACCGGGTGCTGCTGCATCGCGGCGACGCTCGACAGGCGATGGTCGATGATCACTACCATTCGTGGGTGCAGGCGCCGAAGGCAGTGACGGTCTAGATTGCCGCGACCCACTCTCAGTTAACAATCCGGCCCCAGGCCGGCAGCGTGGGCCCCCGGATGAAGTACCGGGGGCTTTTCTTTGCCGCAGATCGGGATCTCGACCCCAGAAACAACATCGGGAGATCCGTTTTGAGGCGGATCCCCCGATTGAAGCCCAGGCTTGGTGCCTGCCGACGCGGTGAACTACAGCGCCGAGCGCCGCTCCTTCCGCTGAGCGGCGGGCGGCTGCGGGATGGACCGATTGCGGTCCTCAAGGAACGATCGGAGAGAACTCAGTCCCTCATCATCTTCTCGCGGTTGGGGCAGTTCGATTGACATGCCGACCATGCGGACTGAAGACTCTCCATCTGCAGGGGCCACAGGGGATTCAGGCGCTTCATCCGGGACGGACACCGCTACCTGTGCGTCAGGCGCCTCGCTGGATGTGTCCACCAGAATCATCGGTGTATTGGGCGTCACCGCCACATCCGCTGCCACCGGCGGGGAAAGCTGGGGCTGCGGGCCTGTCGGTGATGCCGGACCGTTCGGTTTGCCGGCGGCGCCGACGCGAACCAGTCCGGTCTTCCCAATCGACGCAGGATCGGGCGCGGCCGACTTGTCCGGCGACACAGCCACCCGTTCAGTTCCGAAGGGGACCGGAACCGCTCCGCCCGCTTCGGAGTGCGCCGTCGCGGGGGCCGGCGCCGGGGTCAACTCATGCGAGTCGGCCCCGCTCATTCGGCGAGGCGGCAGGACTTCGCCTCGCGAGGAAACCGCCAGTCCTGCGGAGGGGATATCAGACTTCCGGAAGATCGGCTGTAGTACCCCAACACCGACGAACACCGTGGAGCACACGGCAGCCAGCGTCAACGCGCGGGTCGCCGGACGATAGCTCCGGGCCGGCGTCGGCACTACAACGGGGACCCCCGCGTAGGCGAGTCCGCCGAGTATTCTGTTGTGAAGCGCGACGGGCGCCTCATCCATCGGGATGCTGGATGCGAGGCGATGCAGACGCTTCACCGACTGCACCTCTTCGGTGCAGGCAGCGCAGCGTTGAACGTGCCGCTCCACAGCCCTCAGGGCCATCCCTGAAAGCTCTCCGTCGGCGTAGGCTGAAAGCTGGTCTCGATAAAGCCGGCAAACCATTGAAAGATCCTGATTCCGGCGGCAACGTCTGCCTCGACGAACCGTCATCTGGTCTGACGTCCCGCGCTCAGAAAGGTTTCATCGGACGTTTCAACGGAAACTGAAAAATTTCAGGGAAGTAAACCGGTTTACGGAGAATCCTTCGGGGGGTCGTTCAGGCAAACCTTTGCAGTGGCTAGGGAACCAGAAGCGCCATTCCATCTGCGCCGGTATCGGCAGCTCCCGTGAGCTGGCCGGACTGAGGGTCTCGGGCGACAGCGTGAACCAGGGCCAATCCACCGTGACTTCGTGGTATCCGCAGGATCGGATGGTGCTTCCGCACCTCGCCGCAAACGTACTCGGGGATGCGGGCCTGGCACTGGATGGCGCCCTCCTGGCAGTCGAAGCGAGGGGCGTGTACCGCATCGGTAACGCTCATTCCGAAGTCGATGCGGTTGAGGATGACCTGCAGCACTGAGGTCAGGATTCTCGTGGCGCCCGGCGCGCCGAGGACGAGAACCGGGCTGCCGTCTCGGTACACCACTGTTGGAGCCATTCCGGTGGTGCGGGCCTTGCCGGGAGCAATACTGTTCGCGTGGCCGGGGTATGGGTGGAAGTTCACCATAGAGTTGTTCCACATGAAGCCGGTCCCAGGCGTGATCGCACCGGATGAGGAACCCAGAGAGTGGGTGAGGGATACGCAGTTCCCCCAGCGATCCACGACCGAGATGTGAGTCGTGTCCGGCGCTCCCGGCTGAACACGCTCGGCGTTGATCTCTTCTCCGGCTCGAATCCGATCGACCCACTCCGCGGCTCGGCCCTTGGAGATCATCCAGTCCTCCCGCACATCCATCACTCGCGGATCTCCGAGGTAGCGGTTGCGATCCGCGAAGGCAGCTTTCATTGCAAGCGAGACCGTGAGGATGAACTCCGGCGAGTTGTGACCCATAGCGGCCAGGTCGTAATGCTCCAGGATGTTGAGGATTGCGAGCAGGGTGGGCCCGCCGTGTGGGGCGGGCGCGGAATGAACGTCGTAGCCGCGATACGTCCCTTTTACCGCTGATACGTCCAGCGCTTGATACCCGGCGAGATCCCCTGCAGTCACCCAACTTCCATGGCGTTCCAGATCGGCCGCGAGTTCCTGGCCCAATTCTCCCCGGTAGAATTCGTCCGCGCCGCCCTCGGCGACTCGCTCGAGAGTTCTGCCGTAATCGGGGTTACGAAGAATTTCGTGAGCTTCCAGCGTGGAGCCGTCCGGCTTGAGGTAAATCCGTTCCGCCTCGGGGGATGCGTGCAGTTTTTCGAAGGCGCTCGAGCCCTCGTAAAACATGGGCCGCTCTTTCCAGCGGGCGGCCAGATGAGCCCCCACCTGCCAGCCGGTGTGAGCGAGCTCGATCGCCGGTGTGAGCAGAGATCGCCAGGGTTGCGAGCCCCAGCGCCGGTGCATCAGCTCAAGACCGAGCGCCGTACCGGGGGTGCAGACGGACAGATATCCGTCGTCGTTCACTTTCCCCTCAAGGAAGTAGCCCCAGCCGCCGGGATTCGGCTGGATGACGATGTTCTCCCACATTTCCGGCCACGTGCGAGACCCGGCGAATGCGGCCGCGTCCATTGCGATGGACTCGCCGGGCGCATCGGCTCGATGTGCGGTCAGTAACGCATAGCCTCCGATGCCGCAGGAGTGAGGGTCCACCAGAAATTGCACTGCTGCGGCTGCAATGGCCGCGTCGAAGGCGTTTCCGCCCGCCGCCAGGACAAGTGCGCCGGTTTCGACGGCGGCGGGCTGAGGGGCACAAATCATTCCGGGCATCGCACAACTCCGTGCGCCCCCGGGTGGAAGGAGTCGAACCAGGGGGCGCCTTCAGAGTTGGACGGATGTCGACGCGCTACCTGCGGCTGGGGGCTGCGACCGCTTTCTCGTGCGGGTAGCGGTTGAGCGGAATCTCACGGTCCACTTTGAGGATGTCGAGAGTTCGCTCCACCCGGGAGCCCGCGCGTACTGCCACCGACAGTTGCACTCCGCGACTGGCGTGCTGCTCATGAAACTGCTGGAGCCATCGAACACCGTCGCTGTCGATGAACTCGGCCGCGCCGAGATCAAGCGCTACCGCGGTGCAACCCGACGCCAGGCTCTCTTCCAGGCGTTGGCCGATCACCGGCACGGCTTCCCGGTTTACGGGACCGTACACCCGGGCCTGACAGGTTTGTCCCACCCGAATGACGGCTACGGGGCCATGTGGATGTGAACTGGAGATTGCCATTAGGATCCTTTCTAGCCTTCCGCCCAATCCCCAGCGGGTGAGTCCCCGAAGTTTACGATCGGGCTGAGCGCGGCGTGCATCCGTTCTCTATATTGCTTGAGGCCATAGCCTAGATCGAATAGTTTTCCTAAGTCCTCCGTTGCGAAGCTCTGATCGGCCGTTGATAGAGCGGATTCGTCGCGGTGGGGAGCTAGAGCCACTCCTCCGGGTTCTGCGAGGGGCTCGTCATCCGATGCCAGCAGGGTGGCGGCATGGGGGTGGATCAGGCCGCCGACCCACTCGGGCGGAGACACCGCTTCGTCGAGATCCGGCAACCAGGCCAAACCCTGGCGAACGGCCGTGCGGAATGGGGACGGTCGACCATCGTGAGTCATCGTTGCACACTCCAGCGGATCAGCGGAATGGAGTGGTGGAATCCAGGCGTTCCCCAATTCGGGTGGCCCGGACCTGAACGTGACCTGGGTAAGGTCGGCAGGCGCGACGACGCAAGGCGCCGAGGCTTCGAGCCACGCCGACGAGGTTAGCTGACGGGCTCGGGCTCGAAGAGACCCTGGGTTGCCGAAGCAACCGTTCGCCCCAAAAACTGGTTCCCCCGCTTCCCTTCCGGGAACTAGGCGTTTTGGTTTTAAGTTCGAGCTGAAACTAGCTCTGGAGATCTCTCTCCAGAGCTAGTTTACCGGCGTGCAGCTCAGAGTGTCCACTGCGCTTAGCGGCACTATTTGACACGGAAGGTCTTGATCGTCTCACCGCCTTCGAATGAGACCGAGTACTCCGTGCCGGCAGGGTTCAGCCGCGCTCGAACATAAGATCCCTTACAGTTTTCGTCCGAATTGGCGATGTGGGCGGCGTCTGTGTTGTCGCCGGCGCCGGAGGTAACGTTGCGATGGAGTTGAAAGATCCCTTCCAGGCTCTTCGACTTCTTGAGTGTGGCAAACGTAGCCGGGGCTCCACCCTTCTTGGGGCCGTTGCAGATCACGGCGCAAACCGGTTGAATCGCCTGAACCAGCGCCGGATTGCCGCTCTGGGGCGCCCCGTGATGCGTGACCTGCCAGAGGTCGATCTGACCCACTCGATTGGAGGGGCAGGCGAGCTTGTGTTCGATGTTCCAGGTCAAGTCGCCGCAGTTCAGAAAGTCGAACTTCCCGTACTTCAGCCGGACCGCCAGGCTCTGCATGTTGTCGGAAGTGTCTGGAACAGGCGCCGTGGGATGTTGGGCGCAGTGCTGTGCGCCGTCAGCGGCGCCTTCGCCGATGACGCGGGTGTTTGCGGCAACGACCTTTAGCTCGAGGGGCATCCCCGCGACTCGCAGTGGGATGGAAGCGCCGGCGTTGAGCCTGGTGGACTTACCACCGGAAGCCGTGCGGTAGGCCGCGATCATGGCTGGGAAGCCCTTCGGATCGTCCGCGAAGGCCTCCGGGATGCCGTGATCCCAGAAGTGCTTGATCGGAACTCGACGAGCGAGAGCGTCGATGCCGCCGTAATGATCGGTATGCCAGTGGCTCGCGATGAAGTGATCGATCTGGGTGAGACCGGCATCCTTCACGGCCTTCTCGATTCGCTTCTGGTCGCGTTCGTCGGGCCGGGGCCAACCGCAATCCATCAAGATACTCTCCCCGGCGGGAGTCACGGTCAGGGTGGCGGCGCCGCCCTCCACATCGATGAAGTAGAAATCGAGCGGCCGTCTCGTGCGGGACGTATTCTGTGCGGCGGCGGCGATGGCCACGCAGGCCAGCGCGCCTCCCACCATTCTCCAACCCAAACGGATGTTCATCTGAGGACACCTCCACCCATGAATTCGACGCGACGCTACCCGGAACCCCTCCGCCTCGCTAAACTCTTGTTGACATGAATCCCACCAGCCTCACCACCCGTCAGCGCGCCCATCTGCGCGGCCTGGCGCAGCCACTTCGTCCTCAGCTCCATATCGGCCACGCCGGTCTGTCCGATGCCATTGTCGTCTCGCTGGAGGAGCTGTTGAAGCGGCGAGAACTGGTGAAGGGGCGAGTTCTGACTAACTCCGAGGAGAGCCCCGAGGAGGTCGCCGAACGATTGGCGGATTCGGTGAAGGGGTTGCTGGTTGGCGTTGTGGGCAACACGTTTGTCATCTACCGCGCTAATCCGAAGTTGAAGGAGCCGATCGAGCTCCCGGTGTCTGAGGCCGCTCGCCCCCGACCCCGCACAATCACCCCGCCCCGAGCCCCTTCGGCTCCTCGTCCACAGCGACCGGGAGGTTCCAAATGAGCTTTCGAGTCGGCGTCACCCGTGATTTTGTGAATCCTGACGGCTCTGTGAGCTGTGGTGACATCGGTCTTGGCACATTCGACGGAGTTTCCGGGCTGGAGTGGGAGTTTCTTCCTGAGAACCACACGGTTCTCCCTCGAAGCGTGGCCGACGACTACGATGCCATCCTGCTCCTGGGTCCTCGTGCCGCCGGAGAGTCGGTGGAAGGGGCCAGCCGGCTTAAGATCCTGGCCCGATTCGGTGTGGGTTACGACAACGTGGATATTCCGGCCTGCAGCCGAAATGGTGTGCTGGTTTCCATCACGCCGGATGGTGTCCGTCGTCCGGTCGCTGCTTCGATGGTGCTCTACATCCTCGCTCTGGCTCACCGGATGATTGACAAGGATCGGCTGATTCGGGCCGGACGTTGGAACGATCGTCTCGGCTACATGGGAGTGGGACTCGTAGGTCGTACCGTGGGTCTGATTGGGTTCGGAAACATCGGGCGAGAGTTGAGCTGTCTGCTGCAGCCGTTTGAACCCAACATCATCGCGGCCGACCCGGTTGCCGACCCTGAGGCCGCCGCCAGGCTCGGTGTCGAGCTGGTGGCTCTGGATGACTTGCTCGCCCGGTCCGACTTTGTCTGTGTGTGCTGTTCCCTGTCTGCTGCTACCCACCATCTGATTGGTGAGCCCCAACTGTCGATGATGAAGCCCACGGCATTCCTCGTGAATGTGGCGCGCGGGCCGATCGTCGACCAGGCAGCTCTCACCGAGACGCTTCGGGAACGGAAGATCGCCGGGGCTGCGCTCGATGTGTTCGAGGTCGAGCCGATCGAAACTTCGGACCCGCTCCTTGCTATGGACAATGTCATCCTGGCGCCGCATGCCATCTGCTGGACCGACCAGTGCTTTGAGGGGAATGGGCGCAGCGCTTGCCGAAGCATCTTGGATGTGATGGCTCGGCGGGCGCCGACGCACCTGGTGGATCAAGCAGCACTGCTTCATCCTCGACTTGGGGCCTGGTTCAACACCTGAGCCGGCTGACCGGGCCCATCAGTGCTCGGGAGCGCTACGTTCCCTGCGAGCCTTGAACCATCACCCGGTGCGCGAGCAGCCTACTACCTAAAAAGAACGACCCGCGAACTCAAGAGCTCGCGGGTCGACACAACCGCCCTCCGGAGAGAAACTCTACGGCTCTCGGGCGGTCCAGACCTTTCGGAAGTAGTCGTCGAGAGTCACGTAGGTGATCATCTTGGCGTGCCCGTCAGCAAACACGGCGTTCGAGTAACCCACTTCGCCGCGGCCGAAGGTGAAGGTCATGCTTCCGCCTTTGGTGTGCCATCCCGGATTGCCGTCGGCGACGATCACCTTGTCGGCGGGGCGATCGAAGGTCGGCAGGGGCTTTCCACAGACGTCAGCCTTGATTCCGTTCGGAGGAAACGTGGCGCGTGTGGAGGACTGCGAAGCGCTGTCCATGATGCACCAGTACCAATACGTGGATCCCCATTGCGACGGGAAGCCGGCATCGAGGAACAGGTTGGCCGGTGCATTCGGGCACTTGAAGATGTTGCTGTTCTTCGTGTAGGGGTTCAGGACCGGCACGAGGTAGCGATCTTTGCCGTCGTTATTGAACCTGGTCCAGCCGGCTCGGTTCTGACAGCTCGCGGCGGAGCGGTACTGACCCCCGTAGGAGACCACGGGCATGGTCTCGTCGTAGTCTTGCGTGTACATGATGATGCCGGTTGCAATCTGCTTGCAGTTGCTGAGACAGGAGGACCGGCGGGCCGACTCACGAGCCTGCGCGAAAACCGGGAACAGGATGGAAGCCAAGATGGCGATGATGGCGATCACCACCAAAAGCTCGATGAGGGTGAAGCCTCGTCTAGATCGGATCATGAGAGTTCTCCGTGGGGCCTTCGGATCGACCCCTTGCTGGTATCTCTTCGTTCGGTCGCCAAGTTAATCCTTTGCGGCTTTTTTGAGCATCGAAGTGTCCGGGCCGGCGTCCAGATACTGCGGCGGGCGTCGAGGACTACTTGCGACCGTACCGTACCCAACTGAGTTGGGTGATCAACTGGTTGAGGGACGCGAAGCTGATCGACGCGTTCGTCGCGAAGCGGGGGCTGGAATTCGCAGGATACGTCGCCAGCGAGGCGTCGGCCACCAAGAACGTGTTGAAGTTCTTGGAGAGGTTTTCGTAGCCGGCGGTAGTCTTGCAGAAGCACATGTCGGTCGCATAGCCGGTGAGGAGGACGTGCCGAATCCCGTTCCGCGTGAGGAAGTCGCGCATCACGTCGTACCCCTCCGCGTCATAGATGACGATGTCGTCCGGGAACACGGTGACATCGCGAGTTACCGGAATCGGTAGATCCCAGAAGCCGGCGTTGTTGTACCGGGGGCCGGCATCCAGGCCGGGAAACTGCTTGAAGTAGTCCAGAACCGGTGTTTCCTCCGACAGTTCGAGGGAGGAGACCAGCGGCTGCCCGCGGTAGTCGAAGCTGTTCAGCTTCCGGTCGAGCTCCTTGCTTCCCCGCTCGCGATCTTCCGCGGTGGGCCGTCCGTGCACCGAGCGGTACAGCAGCTTTCGAATGGGATCTTCCTTCCCCGGGAGGCTGTACATCACGAACTTGACTTTGCCTCGAAGCGATTTGAGAAAGGGGTCAATCAGCTCTCGCGTGTGACGGGCGGCGAGGTGATTCTTGTCGGGGGTGCAGAAGTCTGCCACGCCATTGGGTTCCGGAGTGCGCCATCCCGAGCCGTCATCAATACCCCATGGATGCACCATCACCAGGGCGGTTTCGGATGCCTTGAAGCGGTTGGGGATCTCGATGATCCCTCTCGCATTGTAAGACCATCGCCAGGCTCGCACCGAGAGGTCTCCGTCCGGCTCATCCAGGATCGGTGGGGCCTCGAAGCGAGTCAACTCCCGGATGGGCTCGAAGAACTCAGGGTGGTCCGCGAGGAGCGGCTTCGGCTTTTCCAATCGGGTCAGCCGATTCTCATAGCGCCTCATCGTTGACTTCTCCTTCGACCAGCCGACGCCAACCACTCCGACCGAAAACAGCACAACGGCGCCCGCCGCAGCGACGGCGCTCCGCAAGAGACGAGCTCGACCCAACACATCCGACCTCCGGAATCCCGCCGCGACTGTCGTGCGGTGCAGACACGTTCGTCACTGAGGCGGAGCGGACCCTTCGTACGAAATCTTCACCGCCGGCGCAGAGCGTGGGGGGCCTCATCTCAGGGGTTTGAAGAAGCTGCCCCGAGTCGACAACATAGTTGCAACCGACCCATCCTTCGAGAGTCCAAACAACAAACACTTTTTGGAAGCTCCACGGGGAGACCGGCCGCCGATGATCCAACTCGAACACCATGGTCAGCCGCTGTGCGACGGTCTGCGCCGGCGCGAGTTCCTGCGGATCGGGGGTCTGGGTCCTCTGGGACTTGGGCTTCCCGCCTGGCTTGCCCGTCCGGCTCTCGCGGCCGGGGTTCCTTCCACCTTCGGCCGGGCCAAGCGGTGTATCCAGTTGTTCCTGTGGGGTGGTCCCGGCGCCCAGGAGACGTGGGATCTGAAGCCTGAGGCGCCCTCAGCTACCCGGGGCGACTTCAAGCCGATCCGGACGTCGGTGGATGGATTCGAAATCTGCGAGCACATGCCGATGCTTGCGAAGCGTGCGCACCAGTACGCGATCATTCGTAGCGCGACACACACCGGCACCAACCACGGCACGAGTAGTTATCACATGCTCACGGGTCACATCCATTACGACCCGGGCACTCTGCGCCGACCGGCCCGCAAGGATATGCCCAACTGGGCCATCAACGCCTCTCGGTTTCTCTCGCATCCCGCCAACCTGCCGGCCTGTGTCGCGATCCCGGACCCGATCTGGGATGGTGGGGTCACGGAGGTGCCGGGTCAGCGCCCTGGGATTCTCGGGCCCCGGTTTGAGCCGTTTCGAGTGACCGGAGATGTGACTCGGGAAGACTTCCGACCCGAGACGCTTCGAATGGGAGATGCCATCGACTCAGGCCGAATGAAGCGCCGAGCGGGGCTACTCGGCTCGATTGAGTCCCGCGGGCTTTCTCTCGGCCACGATGAGACGTCGCGGGAGTTGGGCGTCTACTACGAAAAGGCGCTGAACCTGCTGGCCAGTGACGCCGCGTATCGGGCATTCGACCTCTCCGCTGAAAGCAAGGCCACTCGGGACCGGTACGGCAGACACTGGTTCGGCCAGAGCCTGCTGCTTGCCAGACGACTCTCCGAAGCGGGGGTTCCGCTGGTCACGGTGTACTGGAACACGCCAGCGCTCACCGTGGATGAGAGTTGGGACACGCATGACAACCAGCACCGGAGAATGAAGGACTCGATCCTACCACCGTTCGATCGGGGACTCTCGGCGCTCCTGGACGAGCTCTCCGAGCGGGGGCTGCTGGACGATACGCTGGTCACGTGGTGGGGTGAGTTCGGTCGGACTCCGAAGATCAATCGCAATGGGGGACGGGATCACTGGGGCTTCTGCCAGTCCGTCGGTCTTGCGGGCGGTGGTGTCCGCGGCGGCACGGTGATGGGCTCGTCGACGGAAGATGGCGGCTATCCGGCCTCGGAGCCGGTCACTCCGGATGATCTAGCCGCGACGATGTTCCACCTGCTCGGGATCGACCATCAGCTGGACATGCTGGACCTGGAGCAGCGGCCGATCAAGCTGAGTGCGGGCGAGGTGGTTCGACGGATCCTCTAAACGGACCCGGCGGACGGCTCTTACAGCGAGTTTGGCGGCCGTCATCTACCAGACCGGGGATGCCGTGACGGTCCTCGACAGGGGTTCGGTCAGGGCGCCTTCGTAGAGCGTCATGCCGTAACGCTCAAACCAGTAGAGCGAGGCCCCACGGTACGCCTCTGCAAACCGGGGATCTTCTGCTCGAGGATTTCCCCTGCGTCTCAGTTCTCGATCGTGCTCTTCCCGCAGCAGCAATGGATTGCGTTGAACGTGATGGGCGCTGATGTAGAGGTAAGGGTTGGAGCGGACCAGCGCGTAGACGCGATCAGGAGTAGCCAGCAGCTCCACGAAGCCGGCGTAGTCCGAGCGGAGTGCGCCGGCGAGGTCGGCCGGGTCGAAAAACGGAGTGAACCGACCGGTCTCATCGGGTACGTGCACATGAATGGATCCAATGAAACGACCACCTCGAACCACGGCGTCGTACCGCGGGCGTACGGCGAGTTCCGGAGGGAACTCCAGTTCGCCGTCGACGAGGGTGACCGCCGTTCCGAGTTCCACTCCGGCCGGGGCGCTGATGAGGAGACGCTGGATCAGATCCGCTGCGTCGCGGAAGTCCAACTCCTTCGGGAGGTGCTTCGGATGACGGGCCGTCGGGTCCTCTGCGGCTCGTTGAAGCCAGGCGCGCGTGGCAATTCCGGACAGATGACTGAGCAACATGGCGAGTCGTGGTGAAAGGGGTTTTTGGGGTCAGCAGCTTTTCGACTTTCGAGAAACTGATGGCGCACCGGAGTATCATAGAGTACGTCAATTGCCGTGAGCCAGGGATTGTGCAAGGATGCGCCCCGCACGGATTGTGGGTGGACGTGCTCCACAGGGATTCATGGGCGAGTCGTTGGGAAGCGGTGGGCGGAGGGGCTGTCACGTTGGCTACCAATCGGAGACTTCTGCGGCACGGGGCCGCGTTGTCAGCGGTCATTTTGCTACAGTCTTTGCTGCCGTCTCCCCTCTCGGCAGTGATGGCCTGGGCGGGTCACGGAGACCCGACTCCGGAAGAGCAACTCACTCTCGAGTTGCTGAACTGGATTCGCGCCGATCCGCTCCTGGCGCAGAAGCGCGTCAAGATCGATCTTACGGCGAAGGGAAAGTTCACGCTGGCGCCGCGACAGCCGTTGGTGTTCAATGCCAAGCTGATTGAGGCTGCACGACTGCACAGCAAGGCGATGAATGACCAGCGCTTCTTTGCCCACCAGGATCCCCAGGGCCGAAACCCGGGGCAACGGGTCCGGCAATGCGGCTATATGTGGCGAGGATACTCGGAGAACCTCGCTGCGACCGTGCCGGCGCCACTCAAGGCGCTGGACAACCTCATCATCGACGAGGGGGTGGGGGACCTGGGCCACCGCATCAGCCTGCTTGGCCTCTCGGAGCAGGTGATCGGGCTCAACGAAGTGGGAATCGGAATCCATGCCGGGACGGGTCCTCTGAAGAAGTACTACACGATCGATCTGGCGACCGAAGGGGAATACATCGCCTTCATCCAGGGCGTCGTCTTCCGAGACACCAACAAGAGTGGCCGCTACGACGCAGGTGAAGGCATTCCCAACATCAAGGTTGAGATGTCGTCGGGCGGCGCAAGCACGGTCACCAGCAAGTCTGGGGGGTATGGTTTGCCGGTGGAGAACTCCGGGGACTTCACCCTCACGGCGTCGGGAGCCGGACTGCCGACGCCGGTTCAAAAGCAGGCGACGGTTAAGGACCTGAACGTCAAAGTCGACTTCGTGGTGGCCAAATAGCTCGGGAATGAGGGGGAGGCGACGTCTCCGACGACTCCCCCGGGTCTACTACAGACCGGCTCGGATCTCAAATCCGAGGTAAGGATTTCCGTTCTGCAGTTCACCCTTCAAGGTGAGTTGACGAAGCGGTCTCAGCCAGATTCCGGCGTTGAGACGGCGACTATCGAACTCGCCGATCAATGAGATCTTGCCAGGCAGGTCGGCTCTAACTGAGCTGAACGCTCCGCCAAATCGCCCTGTCCCCGCGCCGATGTTGAACTGCACTCGCTCAAACGGCTTGGGGATCGGGATCTGACCGAACGGCGTGAGGTTCTTCGTCAGCACCAGAAAGGCGCGTCGGCCCCATGGTCCGTTGTTGCCCACGTCCCACATTCCCACGGAGAGGCCCGGGGTCACCAGCCCGTCGGGGAGCACCTGAAACTGTCCGCCGATCTCTGCGCGGCGCTTGCCGTCCTCACGATCGTAATAGCGAAACAGAAGCTCGCCCAACCGCGTCGCGGGGAGGGTGATGGTGCCGTAGCCCTCGTTCGGACCATTGAATCGTCGACGGTAGCCGGCGGTCGGCGCCGTCGATCGGTCGGCGGTCGGGAGCTGGATCAACTCATCTGCGCTCGCCGACGTGGATGGGCTCAACAGAGCGCACAGCCCGAGAGAAACCGCAGCGCCGATGCGACGGACGGGTGGCGTGAGACGTTTCACAAATCGTTCCATTCTTCTCAAAGCTTCGTGAATCTGCTCCATGCCCGATGCATACGAGCAGCGCACGTGAGACTCACCCCCGGCGCCGAAGGCAGTCCCCGGCACCACTGCTACCCGCTCTTCGCGGAGGAGCTGCTCGGCGAACTCTTCCGATCCGAGGCCCGTGGACTCTACGGATGGAAAGGCGTAGAACGCCCCGGCCGGCATCTGACACTCCAAGCCAAGGTCGTTCAGCCCACGCACGATGACCCGACGGCGTTGATCGTACTGCGCCACCATCTCTTCCATCTCCGTTTCGCAGGAGCGGCACGCCTCTACGGCGGCGAGTTGGGATGTGATTGGGGCGGCGAGCATCGTGTACTGATGGATCTTGGTCATTGCTCCCACAAGATCCGCGGGGCCGGCGGCATAGGCAACCCGGAACCCGGTCATTGCAAAGGCTTTTGAGAATCCATTGAGCAGGATCGTGCGATTGAGCATGCCCGGCAGCGATGCCAGGCAGACATGCTGTCGATCGTAGGTTAACTCCGAGTAGATTTCGTCGGAGATCACCACCAGGTCCTGTTGCCGCGCGATCTGCGCGATTAGTTCCAGGTCCGCTTCGCTGAAGGTCGCGCCGGTCGGATTGTTGGGGAAGTTCAGGAGAATGGCGCGTGTGCGTTGCGTCACCGCCGCCTGAAGCGCCTCGGGTCGTACGCGGAAGCCGTCTTTCACATCGCACCGAACGGTAACCGGCACTCCGCCTGCCAGTCGTGTGGTGGGAGAGTAGGAGACGTAACAGGGTTCGGGGATGAGCACTTCATCACCGGGATTGAGAATCGCACGAAATGCCAGATCAAGTCCCTCGCTCACGCCAACCGTGATCAGGATCTCGTTTTCCGGGCGGTACTCCACCCCGCACCTGCGGGCCAGCAGCGCCGACACTTCTCTCCGAAGCTCGATCAGGCCCCAATTGGAGGTGTACTGGGTGTACCCTCGCTCCAGAGAGAAGATCGCGGCCTCGCGGGCGCGCCAGGGGGTGATGAAGTCCGGCTCGCCCACGCCGAGCGACACCACGTCATCCATCTGTGCGACGATGTCGAAAAACTTGCGGATGCCCGAGGGCGCCAGTTCATCCACAACGCGGGCCACGCGGCTCATGGCGTCACCGCCAATCGTCGATCTTCCGGCGTCTCCACGAGCACTTCACCGTCTTCTTTGTAACGGCGAAGCAGAAAGTGCGTCGCTGTGGATTGGACGCGATCGATCGTTGCGAGCTTTTCCGCCACGAACATCGCCACTTCCTTGAGGTCGGGACCCCGGATGACGACTTGCAGGTCGTACCCGCCGGACACGAGATACACCGCCAGCACCTCCGGAAAGCGATAGATGCGGGCGGCGACGTCGTCGAAGCCCACTTCCCGGGCCGGCGAGACCCGCACGTCGATGAACGCGAGGACCCCGTCTTCGCCGGCTCGCTCCCAATCCACGACGGTCTTGTACCGTCGGATGATCTTTCCACGCTCGCACTCCGCGATGATGTTTCGCACGTCGTCGGCGACGGCGCCGAGCCGAACCGCGATCTCATCTGCACTGGTGCGGGCGTCTCTCTCCAGAATCTGGAGCACACGCCGGGTTAGGGTTTCCATAAATACTCTCCAGGGAAGTATAACGGACCCTCGGAAACGAACGCCACCGGTGGGGGCGGTTGTCGCCCGGAGCACCTATGTCGCGGATCAGATTCGTCACCACTTCTGGGGAAGAAACAGCGCAACTGGCGTCCAGGCTCGGCGCCGTTCTGGAGCCCGGCGACTTGATCCTGCTGAGCGGTGAGATGGGCGCCGGCAAGACGGTCTTCGCTCAGGGTCTCTGCGTGCCGTTGGGTGTGAAAGAGCCGGTCAACAGCCCGACATTTAATCTGGTGCACGTCTACGCCGGCCGTTTGACGGTTCACCATCTGGATCTCTATCGGCTTCGGGGCGATGCCGAACTCGCCGATCTCGGTTGGGATGAAATTGTCGGTTCGAGAGGCATAACTCTGGTGGAGTGGCCCGAATGTGCAGCGATGTCCATGTCCCAACCCCACCTGGCGGTCCTGCTAACCGTTGGGTCCGACGACAGCCGTACGATAGAACTGCGGTCGGCAGCGCCGGCTTGGGTTCGCAGATGGGACGCGCTCAGAGACTGCGGAGTCGCGACCGAGGAGATGGATGCGATTTCTGGGGATTGACACCGCGGGTCCACTGGCTCAGTTGGCGTACTCGCCGTGCGACGGAGCCATGCTTCGCGAAGCATGGCTCCATGAGAACCACCTTTCTCGTGAGTTGGCGCCGAGAGTGGAGGCTTTGCTGGAACTCAACGGCGGGACCTTTTCGGCGGTGGACGCCCTGGCCGTGCATACCGGGCCTGGATCGTTTACCGGCCTTCGGATCGGTGTGACAATGGCCAAGTCGCTAGCGTGGAGCCGAAACATTCCGGTATTCGGCCTCTCGAGTTTGGAGTTACTGCTCGAAGCAGCCGAAGAGGGGATGATCGCGGCCGTCACTCCCGCCCACGCCGGCTACTACGGAGTTGTGCGAGGCGTTCGGGAGTCGGGTCGGCCGGCCCGCCGCCGTTCGGCGGAGATCGCCATCACCCGGGAAGAGTTGCTGGGATGGCTCGATCGTTCCTCCGATGGTGAGCAATGGGTGACCCATCCCAACACAGAGTGGCCGGAGTGCGTGTCTCGCCAACCGATTCGAGTTGAGATTGGAATAGATGTGCTGATCGACTCGGCAAGGGCGCGGATGGTGCTCGCCCCCCATGGGGACGGCGTACATGGGCTGGCTCCCAACTATCTCCGCCCCAGCACTGCGGAGGCGCGTCGGGCCGGTTGATGTCGGGTCTTGAGATTCGGGAGATGCGAGAGTCGGATGTCGAGGCGGTGGCGGCCCTGGACGATCGATGCTTTGAGGTTTCCTGGGGAATCGCGCTCTTTCAGTCCGAAGTGATCTCACCTGTGTCCGTGGCCCTGGTTGCGCTGCGAGACCGAAGGATTGTCGGCTATCTGTGCTCGACCCTGGTGATGGATGAGGCGCACATCGGAACCCTGGGGGTTGAGCCCAAACTCCAGGGGCTGGGAATTGGGGGCGAGTTGATGGCTGCGTTCCTCAACAACGCAGCCATGCTGGGATGCCGGCGGGTCACCCTTGAAGTCCGCGCCTCAAATCTCTCGGCACAACGCCTGTATCGCCGTCTCG
Source organism: Actinomycetota bacterium (assembly GCA_005798285.1). Taxonomy (GTDB): domain Bacteria; phylum Armatimonadota; class SYMT01; order SYMT01; family SYMT01; genus F1-80-MAGs030. The sequence continues at coordinate 8,548 of SYKE01000168.1, read as the reverse complement.
GTTTCTTGCCGATCAGCATTCGCCGGCGCTACTACACAGACAACGATGAAGATGCCGTTGTCATGTGGATCGAGGACTTGCGGGCCCGAGCCGCGCAGCCCACCTCAAACTCCACACCCGGCGCCAACGTCTAGGCGAGTCTCGACGCCTCTCGCTCGAGATCTTGAAGCATCGCCCGGATGTACCCGAAGGCGAACGAGAACGCCTGCATTCCCCCGGCGTCGCCATCCACATGGGGGACATGGTCGGGCATGATCATCCCGTCAAATCCACACTCCTGGTACGCGCGCAGGCACTTCTTCAGGTCCACGTCGCCATCGTCCGGAAACGTTTCCTGAAAGTTGAGGAAGCCGCCCCTGATGTTACGGAGATGCACGTTGAAGATCTTCTTCCGCTCGCCGAAGTATCGAATGATATCGACGATCTCGGAGTTGGGCGTCTTGAGCATCTCGCAAACAGTCCCCTGGCAGAAGTTCAGACCGTGGTAGGGGCTTTCGCAGGTCGAGACAAAGCGCTTGAGTCCCTCGACCGTACCGAGAACGCACTCCACCCCCCGAAATCCCTTGCCGATCGGCATTCCCGGATCATTCGGGTGGCAGGCGATGCGCACGCGCGCCTTTTCCGCCGCCGGGACCACGCGCTCCAGGAAGTAGGTGATGCGCTCCCACATGAGCCGCTCGTCGACGCGCCCCGCTTCGGTGAGCGGTGGATCCTGCACTGCCTTGTCGTAGACGAAGGTGCTGTAGGTGGATCGTCCGCGCCCGGGAGTGCGCTCAGTTCGCACCACGCCGAGCAGGGTGAGGTTGTACTTGACGGCGGGAATGCCCGCTTCTCCGGCGGCACGGATCATGTCGCACAGAGTCGAGATCTCAGCGTCTCGCTGGGGATCCTTACCCAGCAGGATGTGGGGGTTCTCGGATCGGGTGATGTAGGAGGAGCTCAGGGGCAGCGGAACCATGTCCAACTGAATCCCATAAGACTCCACCTGTGATTTCAGCCGCTTGAGGCCGGCCGGGGTCCAATTCTCGTCCGGCACACGGCTGGGGAGGCCGGAGCAGATGTGGTTGACACCCAGCGAGGAAAGTAGGGTGAGCCACGCTGGAGAGTGCTGGTGTTGATGCCCGAGCTTGAGTTTCATCGGAGGTCGCTGTGCACCGGCACCCCGGGCGGTTGCCGGAGTGGATGTTGCCGCGGCGGTGACGCCCACAGCCTGCCCAATCAGTCGTCGTCGATCCATTGGTGTCCCTCCTGCTGCGCTGCGAGCGGGCCGCGACGCCTGCGCTACACTTCCACACTCAGCCAGTGCACACTCTTCTCATCGAGCTGAGCCATGGGAGGGATTTCGTACTTGCCCTCATGGATGTCGGTGAGGATGGTGCGCCCGTCCGCGAGGGAGCGGATATGCTGTCGGTCCCTCACGTGAACGGTTCGAGGTCCGAGATGGGTCTCGAGTTGCCACGTAATGAGTCCATGCCGTGCTTCTACTCTCAGAATTCGGGTCACTTTCGCCTTCAGGTAGTAGTAGTCAAGCTCCTCTTGAAGGGCCGCACGGCTTTGCGAATCGAGCTCGCGCATGTCCTGAATGACACCGATCTCTACGCCCTCGTCATCCTGTATCGAGATGTACCGTTCCGGCTGCGTGAGAGGCAGGCTTCGCAGGGCCCGAACAGGTCCGATCCGTTCCTCGATGCCGATCTGCACTTGCAAGCGACGACTGTCGTCGAGCACCAGGGTCGTCTTAGTGGGATCGAGGAGTCGGAGATCGCTGGGGTGCGCGGGAAGTTCGCTCATGGAATCTGCTAGCCTCCGACGCCGACCACGTCGGCGAGTTCTTTCTGGATGTCGACGAGCCGCCGGAAGAGCCCATCGGGTCGAGAGAGCAACTCTTGATGCGTTCCCATCTCGGCCAGGCGACCCTTCTCCAGCACGATGAGCTTGGTCGCGTTTTGAAGCGTGCTCAGTCGGTGAGCGATGGCGAAGGTGGTTCGACCGGCCACGAGGCGATCTATGGCTCCTCGAATGAGCGCCTCGGTCTCGGTGTCCACGGATGACGTCGCTTCATCCATGATCAGAATCCGAGGATCCTTCAGGATGGCGCGGGCGATCGAGATCCTCTGACGTTCTCCACCGGAGAGCCTGGTGCCGCGTTCGCCGACCATCGTGTCATAGGCATCCGGGAACCGCAGGATGAAGTCGTGGGCATTAGCTGCTTTCGCGGCGCGGATGATCAACTCCATCGGCGCGTCTGGGACGCCGTAGGCGATGTTCTCGGCGATGGTGCCGTGGAAGAGGAACGGTTCTTGAAGCACGATCCCGATCTGCCGGCGCAGCGAGCTGAGTCGGACATCTCGCACATCGTGCCCGTCCACCTTAACGGAGCCGCCGCTGACATCATAGAACCGGCAGATGAGGTTCACCGTGGTGCTCTTTCCCGCACCTGAGGGGCCCACCAGCCCCACCATTTCACCGGGCTCCACCTTGAAGGTGATCCCCTTCAACACCGGGCGACGCTCGTCGTAACCAAACGTCACGTTGTCGAACTCTACGGAGCCGTCGATCTTCTCCAACTGGATTGCGTTCTCGTCGTCCTCCATGTCCGGACGGGTATCCAGCACCTCGAACACTCGCTGCCCGGAAGTCGCCGCCTGCTGGATCTGCTGGCTCATGTTCGTGAGCTCTTGAAGTGGGGAGTAGAACTGGGCGACGAGGGCGATGAACATCACCAACACACCCACGCTCACGCCGGTCTGCTGGATCCCCGCTTGCTGCTGAAGCACCAGATAACCGCCGTAGCCCCAGATGGCGAGCGTGGAGAGCGCCATGATGATCTGCGTGCTGCGGCTGAAGCCGGCGAACACCCTTGCAGCCTGCACGCGAGCATCCATGTAGTGAAGGCTCTGGCGTTCGAATCTTTCGAACTCCCGATCTTCTTGCACGAACGCCTTCACCACCCGCACGCCGGGCAGCACGTTGGAGAGGAGCGCGAACATCCTCGATCGGCGTCGCCAGGCCCAATGCCAGATTGCATGAGTGCGCTTCATGAAGTAGCGGCTCATCACGCTGACGACGGGGGCGGGCAGCAATGCGAGGATCGCAAGCGGGACGTTTTCTTGAAGCATCATGACGGCGATCACCACCAGCGTAACCACGTTGATGACGGTGCGCTGCAGGGTGTCGGTCATAAAGCTCTGGAGCGTGGCCGTGTCACCGGTCACGCGGTCCATGATCCAGCCGGTTTCCTTCTGATCGTAGTAGCTGACTCCGAGTCTCTGCAGGTGGGTGTAGATGTCCAGGCGTAGGTCGTTGGTGACTTTCTCACCGAGCCAGGTCATCACAAATTGCTGTACGCCGCTGGCAATGGCCTGGGCCACGCGCACCACAGCGAGAATCACCACCAGCTTGATGAGGAGCTGTAACTGAGGTTGATATTGGGTGCCGCGACCCAACTGGAGCACTTCGTCGACCAGTTGCTGCTGGAGCACCGCCGGATAGATGGCGCAGAAGCGAAGAAACGCCGTGAGCAGGAACGTGTAAGTGATCGGCTTCCAGTACTGCTTGGATCGCTGGAGCAAGCGCCCGATCAACTCTCGCTTGTCCACGCAGTCCGGACACACCGTCATCCACCGACGCATCGGCTTTGAGCACTTGGGGCAGGGAACGGTCTTCTGCCTCAGGGCGTGCTCAAACGCTTCTCCGCCGTAGAACTCTTCTTGCTCCCGGTTCAGTTCGGGGAGAAGGCTCTTCAGGTGATCGACGGCCGCATCAATGCCGGGTTCTTTCGCCTCGGTGTAGCGCAGCAGGACGATCACACCCTCCGGCGTCGCCGCTTCCAGAAGGCTGCTGCCCAAACCGTCGCGACTGTTGAGCGTAATTACGTTCTTGAGGGGGAGTGAGGCCGAGACAACGAGCTTTGTCGGCGGCCCCGTCAAAGTCAGGATCCTCCGAGTGGTGCCGACCAGCCAGGACTGCCCAAAGGTTCCCGGCAAGACCATGTCGGACTCGGCTCCCGCTGTAACTTCCTCATCCGGCTCCAGGTGTGCCCGAAGCAGAACCAGCAAGTCGCCGGCGAGTTGGATTGGGTCGAGGACTACGTCCTCCGTCCGGGAAATCGGTCCCGGCTTGTTCTGGTCCTTCGCCATATCTTCCTCTCCGGCATCCACCCGGGAGTCTCGGCGCGATGGGGTCCCAAAACCACGCTGCGGACAGATCGGTCGGTCAGTCGGCCGAAAACGTCTCGCGCGTTCGCGCTTCGACCCTGGAACAATCGCCAGCCATCTCGATCGGTGGATGGCGACGGGAAGCCGGGCCCCTTGAGTACAGCCATACTGTACTCTGCAACGAATCAGTTTTCGGTGATCAGGGCTGAGATCTTCAACAAATACGGGCGCTTTGCGAGGCTCCCCGGCGCGCCGGCTAATCGAAGTCCTGATCTCCTCGCCGCCGGCTGAGCGCCGAGAGGTCAACGTCTCCATCCAGGACCCGACCTGCCAGCCAACCGACGGCGCCCACGGCCAGAACGAACACAGCCTTGATAACGCCGTACTGCAGAACCAGCCAGCCGAACAGGAGGCCCGCCACGGCTCCAAGGTGACTCAGGCGGATCTGATTCATTGGACTCGTCTCCGACTCAGTTCGTGGGTCCGCACCCGACAGTGGATATCGATTCGCGTCTCGGCTTCGGCTTGACCGATGTGGTTCTGGATTGCGGCGGCAAGCCGGCCACGCACTTCATCCTGGAGCTCTGGTACGCTGGACTCGGGGAGCACCTCAATCCGACACCGGAACTGGACGCTTCCGCGGCGGTTGATAGCGCGAGCCAGGACGCGGTGGACGCCGGGGATCGGACCGATCACCTGTTCCGCCAATCGTCGAAGCCCTTCCACGGAAACCGATGTCTGACCCTTGGGGCCCCGGTCGAGTAGCAAACTGTCCTCGACATCGGGACGTGAGAACTGCACGTAGAGAAGCCCCAGCCCCAACAGCGCCATGCCGATACTGGAGCCGATGACGACCGCCGACTGCGCCGTCATCTGCCCCTGAATCCAGACGATTGCTGATTGAGACCAGGGAATCCCCTGGAGCTCGCTGGTATTCAGTCCGCCTGAAGCCGCTGCGAGCACGATGACGCCGGCAACGACCAGAGCAAACCCCTCCAGACACACCAGGGTTCGGTTGAATTGGTTCATCAGAGCACAGGCATCTAGTCGGGGTAGGTGGGTGAGGCGCCGTTGAGCGCCTCACCCGGAGCAGCGTCTACTCCACCCGCTTCGCGGGAGCTTCGGCGGCGACTTCGTCGGGCGCGAAGTACAGGTCGAGCACCGACACATTGACTTCCTTGACGGTCAGTCCAGTGAGGCCCTCGACCCGGGCGATGATGTTCTGCCGAACGTTTCCGGCCAGCTCAGGAATCGGCACCCCGTAGTCAGCACAGAGGCGGACATCAATGATGGCCTCCCTGGAACCCACCTCCACCGAGATACCGGTGTCGCGTGACTGCTGCCGAGCGACAGCCCGAACCATGCCGGCCATCGTCTGGGTCAAGCCGGTCGCGACCAACTCCCGAACGCCCTCGACCTCTCGGGCAGCCAATCCTGCGATCTTGGAAACAACGCCATCACTGATGACGGTTTTCCCCCGATCCGACTGAAGCGTGGTGCCAGATTCGGGGAGGGCCGGTACGTTTTCCGTGTCCGCCATGGGTTTAGTCTTCTTTCTCGCGAGCCGTGCGGGTCTCAAAGGCTGTCTCTGTGCACAGACACGGCGCTCACTGCCGCTTTGTGCACCCGGCGGCAGTAAGTCAGGAACTTCCATCCACCGTAATGAGGTACTGTTCGCGACAACCACCCCGGGACACCTGCACAATGCCAATACTTTCAGGTCCTAGCAAAAACTGATCGGTGAAACTACGGTTGGCTGCTATCGTTCTTTACCGATGGGCGATCGCTCCAGTGTGACCTCCAGTGGGTTCAGCATGGCCGCAGGACTGGTTGCGGCGCTCACGTGTACGGGATCGTTGACGTGGTGGTAAAGCGCCCGCACCCGAACGGTGCGGGATCTGGGAAGCCAGGTAAGCCGGCACTCACCTCGGGCGTCCACCACGATGCTGCCCTCCATCCCTCCCCGCCCCCCGGCAAGTTGGGGGGAGCCGAATGCAATCGCGCGCCCGCCGGGAGCGCCCTCCACCAGGTGTGCCCAGCCCTCGGCTCGCGCTTGCCTGGGTCCTGCGGCGGCGTAGTCTTGCTGGGCGCCCCGATTCGCGGCAGCGGGTGGAGCCTGCAGCGCCCACTTCCCATCGCGTTGGACGGCCAGCACGCTGCGCTCCGTGCCCCGAAGCATTCCATACACCCAGCTCCCCACCCCATAGTCGTAAAGAGCCGTGGCGCCTTCAACTCGATAGGGCGCCGAGAGTTCGACCACCAGGGGCTCCGATCGCTTCTGCCGGGTCTGAAACTCCAGATCGAACCAGCTCTTGGAGTTCGGTTGCCGCAGCGTGATCCGGAAGGGGGACCGGACCTCGCCGTCCTGCCAGGAGCCGATGAGCTCGATCTCGACATGCACCGGGCCGGGGGAAATCAGGCGGGCGCTGGAGATTCCCAGATTGAGGTTCTCATGCGGCAGGGCGCCGGGTCGGAAAAGTCGCAGTCTCACGGGCTCGCGAAGGAACTCGCGATCGCCATATCGGATCGAGGTGATCAGATCCGATCCCTGGTTGCCGATCCGATATGTGTTTCTCACCACGAACTCGCGGGCTGTGCTCTCCGCTGCCGGCCTTGCGGGGGGCGAGGGGGCGCTGCGTCTGACAAGTCGGAAGCGCTGGCTCTGGAACGGCCCCGGGGAAAGGTTCAGGCTGATGCGGGCGCCGCGAACCGAGCCGTCGGGCCAGAAGGATTGGCCCTCTATCTGAACGCCAGGCGTGTCTCGTTCGCCTTCCTGCAGACCGATCTCCGCCGCCGACCGAAACTCGCCGCGAGGAAGCGTCACATCCGCCAGGACGGGATACCCAAATCGGCGGAGTCCGATCGTCTCACGAACGATCAGCTCCAGCTTCGAATCGTCCGACCGGACCGGCACAATGAGAGTGCTCGCCGCGAGAGCGATGAGGCCTGCCGACAGTCCCCATCGGGAGATCGGTGGGACCGATAGAGCAACGCGGGGCAGAAAACGAAAAGGGGCCTCGGCCCCCGGTGTGTCTCCCTTCACCCCGGCAGCACGAAGCCCCTCGATACGATAGTCGCAACCGCAACGAACGGGCATCATTCTTTTGGTTACTCTTGTTGACCACATGGTTGGGGCTCCGATGTCCAAAGGATGATTACTGCGTAGCCGAGCGGTCAGAGTCCGCTCGGCCTTTTGATAGTCGGGGTTCCGCCGCGTGGCGGTGCAATGGCGCCGACTTTCGACCCAAGGATCCCCCGCTCCGCCGCAAGAAGCAACTGGGCGCACCGAACCAGCCAATATGCTCGCTCGGTGCGCCCGCGATGTCGGTTTCGATGCCGGGGATCAGGCGCTCAGGAGTTGACGCAGCACGTAGGGCAGGATCCCCCCGTGCAGGTAGTACTCCACCTCAATCGGAGTGTCGATCCGAAGAGTCACCTCTGTCTCTACCGTCGATCCGTCCGGTCGATGTGCAACCAGCGCCAATTTCATCTGAGGTCGGATACCGGCTGCAAGTCCCACGAAGTCAAGCGTTTCATTCCCGGTCAATCCAAGGGAGTTCGCCGACACTCCGTCCGGGAACTGGCAGGGTAGGACGCCCATGCCGACGAGATTGCTGCGGTGAATTCGCTCGAAACTCTCCGCTACCACGGCCCTGACCCCGAGCAGACGGGTACCCTTTGCAGCCCAATCTCGAGAGCTTCCGGTGCCATACTCCTGGCCCGCCAGCACGATCAACGAGGCGCCTTCGGCCTGGTATCGAGCAGACGCGTCGAAGATCGACATCTGCTCGCCGCTGGGCTGGTGGACGGTAACTCCCCCCTCGATACCGGGAACCATGAGGTTCTTGATCCGGACGTTGGCGAAGGTGCCACGGGTCATGACGCGGTCATTGCCCCGTCGAGAGCCATAGCTGTTGAAGTCGACCGGCTGCACCCCCTGCTCCACCAGGTAGGTTCCGGCGGGGGAGGACGCTTTGATGGAGCCGGCTGGAGAGATGTGGTCTGTGGTCACAGAGTTGCCGAAGATGGCCAATGGACGTGCGGAGACCACATCGGACGCCGTTCCGGAATCCATTGTGAATCCCTCGAAGTATGGAGGCTCCTGGATGTATGTCGACCACCGATCCCACTCATAAACAGTTCCGATGCTGCTTGGAACTTGCTGCCACAGCGGGTTCTGTTCGGTGAAGTCTCGATACAGCTTCCGGTACGTCTCCGGATCATTCGCGGACCCGAGCACGGCGCCGATCTCTTCCGCCGACGGCCAGATGTCGGCGAGGTAAACCGGCTGGCCATCTAACCCCGTTCCCAGCGGCTCGGTGGTCAGGTCGATGTCCACACGGCCCGCAAGCGCGAACGCCACCACGAGCGGGGGACTCATGAGGAAGTTC
>SYKE01000167.1 GCA_005798285.1 Actinomycetota bacterium | reverse complement strand
TCGCAGAGCCCCGATCTTCTGCATATGGTCTGAACCGCCTCCAGCGATGGCGCCGGCGGCGAAGAGGCTCCGGAGCGGCTGGAAGTAGCGAAGCCGGTCGTAGCCGAACTGCTGCACCAACGTGTGGGTGTCAAGGTAAAGCCATGCCGGTTGAATGTCCACAGGTACCCCGAGGGCTGCGCACCGCTTGATCGCCTCGGCGCTCATGAAGTTGCTGTGGGTGATCGTGGACCGGGTCGGACGGACCGGTATTCGAGCATTGACGGCTTCGTAGGCGTCCAGCAGGGCATGCACGGCGCCGTCGCCGACGGAGTGAGCCGTGAACGCAAGACCAGTCTTTACGGTCGTCTCGACGATTGAAGTGAGACGGTCGTTCGGAATGAAGAGCACTCCCCGGTAAGCGGGGTCAGTTATGCCATAGATTCGGGAGACCCCCCAGGGCTCGCGCATGTATGCGCTTCCCGTGAGCATCCCGCCATCGAGGTACGCCTTCACTCCGACGAGTTGCAGGAACGGGTCCGGCGCATTCAGCGGATGCTTTGCAATCTCCTGGATTTTCCCTTCGATTTCCGGCAGCGGTCCAATGGTGTCGAGATGGTGGGATGCGCCAATGCGAAGGGTGAGCCGACGACGCTCGCGCAGGCCCTGATAGCGCTTTAACGCGGCGGGAGACGCGTCCCGGTCCAGGATCGACGTAAATCCGTTCTCGTTGTAGTCCTTGAACAAGGCGAGCAGTCGGGCATCTTGTTCGCCATCCGATGCAAGGCGACTCGTAGCCTTCACCTTGACGTAGCGCGTACAGCCACGAAGGATGCCGGTGGGTTCGCCGGTGGCCGGATCCTTTTCGGCGAAGCCGGGGCCGCCATCGGTGACCCTGAAGTTTCGATCAATTCCGCTCTGCTCGAGGGCCAGTGTGTTCAGCGAGGCATCGGGCCCGGTAGAGAAGATGACCGGATGCCCGGGCGCGGCTGCGTCCAGTTCACGTCGCGTGGGGTAGCGCTGTTCGCGGAGTCGAGTGATAAAGACCTGACGAACCTGAATCCACGCGCCACCCGGGAGTTCATCCGAACGGCCTCGGATGTACCGCAAGACGTCGGCCACGGACTCCATCTGCGGGATGGGATGATCGTGCTCGATCATTGAGGCGCCGGTTGGATGCACATGGGAGTCGATCAGGCCTGGGAGAACGGTGCGTCCTTGCATTGCCACGAACCGAGTGTTCGGTCCGATGTGCGCCGCCGTGTCCTGAAAGCTGCCGACCGCTGCGATCCGGCCGTCGCGGATCGCCATGGCCGAGCGCACGCTGGACGCGCCGTCCACCGTTACAATCTTCGCATCGCGAACCACCACATCGGCCGGCGGCTCGGCGGCGCCGACCCCAACGGCTGCGGCGGCGATGCACAGGGGAAGAAGTCGCTGAATCATCGGAGGGAACTCCAGGAAGACGGCAGGATCTTAACCTCGATTCCTCGTGAATGGCCCGGACGCCTTCTCGCATCGGCTCCGCGCAGGGTGGTCTAACCGGAAGGGACGTCTCATGCGGCTGACTCGTCGTGGCGCTTTGGGATCGGCGGCTGCCTATGGCGCCTTGCCGATCCGTCTCGCCAGGAGCGATCTGGTCTGTCCCGAGAAGGACTGGCAGCGGGAGTCGCCACAAGAGTTGGGCTTCAATCCGGAAGCGCTCCGAACGCTGGAGCGGCGAGTGGGTGGCGCCGGCTGCGTGGTTCGGCATGGCTGCGTGGCCCACTCCTGGGGCGGTGACGGATCCCGAAAGGAGTGGGCATCGGCTGCCAAACCCGTTCTCGGCACGCTGCTCATGGTTGCGGCGGAGCGCCGGTACGTGCGCGGCCCAGAGGTCCGAGTGGACACCTACGGGTGGTTGCTCAAGGAGAAGGATCGGGCGATGACGCTGGGTCATCTGGCCAACATGACCTCCGGCTATGGATGCCGGGAGCAGCCGGGAACCGCCTGGGGGTACAACGACCTCGGCATCCAACTCTATGCCATGACGCTGGAGCGAGTGTTGGGATGCTCGCTCCAGACTGCGGTGGAGCAAGGATTGGGTGGGCTGGGCTTTCAGGATGGCGCACTCTTCGAGTCCAGGTCCGGAAGGGGTGTCCGAACGAGCCCGCGAGACTTTGCCCGCGTGGGGTGGTTGTGGCTGAATGAGGGGCGCTGGCGGGGGCGGCAGGTCTTGCCGCGCCACCTGTTTCGCCAATGCCGGACAGTACATGTTGGAGCGGACACGCCTCGCACGGCGGCAGGCGGCTCCGACTATCTCGGAATCGGCACCTACGGCGGTGGGGTGAACCAGACGCCCTATGGACCCGGTGTCTACGGGTTCAACTGGTGGTTCAACGAGGTCGTCCCGGGATCCGGGAGCCGAGTCTGGCCCTCCCTGCCCTCGGACGCCTATCAGGCGAACGGGCTGTGGAATCGAGACACGGTGACCATCGTCCCGAGCCTGGGGATTGTTGCCGCGATTGCCGGCGCCAGGGTGGGGGCCTTCGAGCCGGGCAAGGTCGACGGCGAGGCGAACCGAAACCTGGGGCTCCTGGTGGAGGGCCTGCGCTGACGGTGGTTCCGCGCGCCCGGCGTGCCCGTCAGCGGATGTCGCGACCGGCGATCCCGCCGACCGTCAGGTTGGGATCCGCCCGACCGTTCTGGGAGGGCAGCAGGACCCTCTGCTTCACGAACTTGGCATGAGAGTCGGCAAACAGATGGATGTGCGCGCCATCCAGGTCCGTGACATTGGCCGTTCGGGGCGCTTCGTGGTTGCTCGTCCACTCGCTCACCAGAATCTTCGCTGCCGGTTGTTCGACCGCAGCTTCGAACTGAGTCTCCGGCAGTCGCATGTCCGTGTACGCCGAGAACTGGCCGCCTCGCGCAATCAATGCGAGGTTGGCCGGCGACTGAAAGAAACAGCGCGAGTAGGAGTAACTCGTTTCATCAAATGAGGTTGCCGAGTCGGATGGACACCAGAGGACGTTTCGATCGCTGCCGCTCGAAGCCAGGACGGTGCCGCTCTGGTTCCGGCCGTAGCTCAAGTAGGGCTTGAGTGGCCAGCGCCAGTAGCGCCCCGCGGCCTGACGGGGGTCCCCCGTGTTCAGGTATGCACCGTCGTAGTCCGCCATATAGAGACTGAAGCCGACGCCGATCTGCCGAAGATTGCTGACACAGGTGGTCTTTCGCGCACTCTCGCGAGCCTGAGCCAGCACGGGCATGAGTATCCCAGCGAGGATTGCAATGATGGCAATGACCACCAGTAGTTCGATCAGCGTGAAGGCGCGGGGTCTGCTTGGAGTGATCATGGATTCGGTTGAGCGGCAGCGAGGCCCCAGCCGTCGCGGTATTATAGCGGACCCACAAGACGGCGGACGACACGCGGCATTGCGTTCCGCGACTGGTAGGATTGAGGGTTAGTGGCGTGAAGGGCGAGTGTTGATGGAGCAGCCGGCAAAACGGACGAGGAGCGAAGGCTGGACCTGGTTGTGGCGGGCGTTCCTCCTCGTTATGGGGGTTTGGTCGCTCGTTTTTTGCGACCTGTCGGCGGCCGCCGCTCCGCGGAAACGGCCTGCCGCACGCCGTCCCACCGCAGGGAAGGTCTCAAAAGCGCGCCCCAAACCGGGTGGCCGATCCCGGGGACGCAAGCCGGCGAAGCCCAACCGCAAGGCAGCGAAAGCAAAGCCGAGGCGAGCGAAAGTGCGGCCGCAGGCCGGTCCGGTCCGCCGCGTCGGGACACCGGCGAAGTCCACCGCCAGGCCGGCAGGGGGTGGAAAGCAGTCGGCTCCCAAGCCGCCGTCAAAGACGGGCGTTGTCAAGCCCTCGCCTCGACCGGGGACTCCGTCCCCGATTCGAACCGATTCCCAGAACGCCACGCTGCCGACCAAGCCGTTCGACCCCACACGCGCCACCTCGCCCACGGCGCCCACCGCTCGACTCGCGGCGCCGCCGGTTTACGCCTCCCAGAACTCGGCGGGTCCCTACTCCGATCGCGTGCTCGTCGACATTGCCGGGCTGGACCTGGCCACGTGGCAGAATCGCTCGCGCGCTCTCTCGGCGGCTGGATTGAGCCCGCTCGCCCTGACGCCCGCGCTCACCGAGCCGGATCGACGCTTCATGAGACCGGGCGATGCGGCCCTTCTCGAGACGTCTCCAGTGGGGGAAGGTCCCGACGCGCGCGTGGTTGCGACGCCGGAGTGGTCACAGTTCTTCGGCGGCTATATCAAGGAACTCGCCGCGTCGGGAGTATCGGATTTCGTGCTCGACTCGGCGGTCCTTCCGGTTCGGGCAGGCTACTCCGAGGGCTTCAAAGGGCTCTGGCAGGCACTCTTCAACCGACCCTGGGAAGCTCCCCACCAGAATGCGGGGGCTTATTATCACTCGGGACGTCTGCACGCGGAGTCCATCCGTCGGCTCATCGACTCAACCGGCCTAGCACTACAGGGAATTCGTGTGGGGGATCGAGCCCCGAGAATGCTGGTCTCTGTGAGGTCGCCGCTGGAGCTCGCCCGCCGCACTCTGGCCGGGCCGGTGGGGAGTCTCGCGTCCGCGAGGCTCGACGGTTTCCTGGGCCGGGCCTCCCAGCCTCGGTCCGACCTGTCGCCGACGGCGTTTACCGAGGCCTTTGCCGAGTACAGCTACTTCTCAAACCTCACATCCGGGTTGGGTGACCGAAACATGCACGTCTCGCTGCCTCTGTCGGCGGAGGCTGCATCCGAAGCCGGGCCCTGGGTGGCCGGACTGCTCTCACGCGACATCGACGGCTATGTCATTGAGGAAAACGCCAACTCCACCCTGGCCAGTCGAATCATCGGTGCGCTGCGGGACCTCCCGGCTCTTCCGTCTCGCCCCATCGGCGGTTCCCCCGGAGCAGGTATTCTGGTGTTCGACAGTTTGAGCTGGCAGCGAGAGGGCGACGCAGACATCCACCTGCGAGGGCTGGTACAGGGCCTGGTTGCGGCTGGGCTGGCGCCCGAACTGCTGCCTGGTGAGCGCGCCATAGATCCGGGACTGCTCAACCGATTCAAGCTGCTGTTTCTCACGTGCGATCCCCAAAAGCCGACGGGACCCGAAATCGGTGAAGCGCTCGGGACCTGGGTTCGAGCGGGCGGCACGTTGGTGCTCCTCGGAGGCACTCACCCTTCCAATTCGGTGGGAGGTTGGTGGTCCGAGGGCGGCTACGCGTCGGCGCAAGATCAGGTGATCAAGGCGATCGGCGCCGGTGTAGAACCGCTGCGAAACATCTCGAGCCGGGTGGATGCATCGTTCAGGGAGCTGGCTCGCTCCGACGATGATCGAGTTCGGCGGCTCGCGATCCCGCTTCAGCCTGCCGCGAAGTCCGACGTCACGGTAATGGTCCGAGCGTTGGGCTCGATCACGTTGCGGCGATTTCGAGTGCTGGAGGGGGATGCAGTTCGCGCCGACTTCAGGCCCGGCGGACCCGGTGAGTCGGCGCTTCTGGCGGATGCCTGTCAGAGCTCTATCGAGGAGCGTGCCCGAAAGCTGCGGTCCGGTGGCGAGGTGAGCTACCGTCTCAAGGGCGTGTCACCGGATGCGGTGCTGGAACTGGAACTGGATGGACCCTTCTCGCTGCTCGTTGGTCAGGGTATCGAGCCCTGGCAGACCCTGAAGCCGTCTCTGAGCGAGTTGCAGCCGGTACGGGTTCCGGTGCGACACGCACTGACGTACTATCCGCTTTTCGGCGCGACGCCGCTGTGGCAGGTGTCCGAGGATGTTGTTCCCGGATGGCGCTCGGTCGTGGGCGCCGGGTCCGTGATCTTCTGTGGGGTCAGCCCCGCGTGGGCGGCGGAGAGCAGAGATGGTCTGGCGTGGCTTCGCGGCCTGGCCCGATTCGCAGCTCAGAAGGCAGAGATCTCGAACCTTGCGGGTGGTCTCCTGGTGCGGCGTGGACCGTACCTTGTAGGCCATTCACTGGAGCGAAAGCTGACGATCGCGGGTCAGTTCGTCGACCTGCTGGATCCGGAGCTGCGGCTGCTCGAAGGGCCGGATGTGCCGCTTCGCGCGCCAATCTTGTGGAAAGAGATTCCGGCGCCCGCGCGGCTGGCGCAGGTCGCATTTGCTCGTCACCGATCTCGCACCTTGGAGCAGGGGAACTTGCTCACCACTGTCGAGACGAGCGGTCCTGTCGACACTCCGGGGTGCGTCATCATCCAGATGGGTGGGATGGGTCTGGCGGGGATCCGGGTGACTGATGAGCTGGGAACCGTGCTCCCCCCGGCCGAAGTGAAGCTTTCAACCGTGGCGGTGGGTCGGGTCTTGCGAGCCACGTATCGTCAGTGTCGGCCTCGCGTTCGCGTGACCTTTCGATGGAACAAACCGGAAGAGCGTCTCACCAAGTAGAGCGATCCGGCGACTGCCATCTCTCAATGCCAGGAACGAGGGGTTTAGCGCCGAAATGTGTAATTCCTTCATGTGCGCTCGTTGACGAGCCCGGGAGAATGGTTTGGATTCCGATGAAAAGCTGCGCCTCGTGCAAGAGGCGATGGAAGAACTGAAGGCGCTGGACATCGAGGTGGTTCCGGTGAGTGACCGAACGCACCTCATGGACTATTTGGTGCTGTGCTCCGGCACGTCGCGGATCCACATTCGGTCCATCGCCGATCATGTTGTCGAGGCCATGAAGGAGCACGACATCAAGGGCGTTCGGCGGGAAGGCTATCAGGAGGCACGCTGGATCTTGATGGACTTTGGAGACGTCGTGGCCCATGTGTTCGATCCCGAAGATCGAAAATTCTATGCCCTCTCGGAGTTCTGGCGCCGCGATCGGGCCGCCAAGACGGCATAACGCCGCATTGTTTGCGTTTCGAGGCCGCTGATGGATACTGACCCCACTCGCGAACGGCTGGATCAGCTCTTGCGGGAAGCCCACATCCAGAAGATGCGGCAGCAACCTGTTGCCGCCGAGGATCTGTGCAAGAAAGCCCTGGAGCTCGTCCCCGATGATGCGATGGCTCTGGAGATGCTTGGGGACCTGCTCATCGAGCGGGGGAAGTACGAGGATGCTCTGGAGGCGTTTCGGCGCGCCGAAGCCAACACCATACGCCCCGAGGTGATCGAGACCAAGATCGCGCGCACGGTGCTTCGGCAGGCCGAGGAGGACCGCGAACGGCTGGAAGCGCAGCTCTTCCTGTCCGGAGCGGGCGCCCCTGCCAAGGAGCGACAGAACCGCTCAACCGCGGTGCTGCTGTCCCTGATTTGTCCCGGCGGAGGACAATTCTTCAAGGGGCAGATGGTTAAGGGCGCGATTCTGTTGGGGGTGACTGCGATTTCGGCGTTCGGTTGGCCGGACTGCTTGAAGCTCCTGTTTACCGTGCTCGGAGGGAGTCGCAGCAGCGAGGAGCCCAATGGATTCCTTGTGGCTCTGGGGCTCGTCGGATTGGCCGTCTACATCTATAGCTTGATGGATGCGCCCACTTCCACCGGACGCTTCTCACGCAGCCGAGGCCGAGAGTGACCGACCGGAGGGCGATGGCAGGGTTGGAATGGGCGTAGTTCGAGTGCTGTTGGGACTGATCGTCGGCATCGCCTTATTTGTGGTGGGTATTCCGCTCGTTCAATCACTGGTGGTTGGCCTGGGACTGTTCAGTCAATTGAGCGTGCAGGAAGCGGCGCTGGGAATACTCATCGTCTTGCTTACCGTGCTGATGTTTCAGATCGGCACACTTCGACCGCCGCCGCCGGAGAAGAGCTGACCCTTCGGGCGTCGGCCCCCTCAGTGGGAGTGGGACCAGCGAACCAGGGCTGCGGCCGCCTCCTCTTCGAGCCTGGCCATCTGGCTCAAGAGTTCCAGAGCGCTTTCCATCGCCGTTTGTTCACTCCACGGTGCGATCGCCAGAACTCGCCGGGCCCACTCAGAGGAGCGCAGGTAGTTCTCACCGGCTTCGCTGAGGGAATCGTCCCCCTGCTCCAGGAGATAGTCCGCGGCGGCGCCACGAGTCTCCTGAATCCGTCTGAGTTCCTCCGCAATCGCTCCCGCATCACCGTCGGTGACGATGCCTCGAAGTCGATGGGCGAGTTCGTGCAGTCGCTGCCCTACCTCATCGCCCCGCTGTCCGGCCGCCGCAGCTGCGACCTGGATACAGTGCGCATCGAGTTCGGCTCGGGAGTCCGGAGGTACGTTGCTGGTTGGGGCAGTTCCGAAGAGCACCCCCGAGGTCAGCACTGAGGGTCCGTCCAGTGTTGCGGTCACGGGACAGATTCAACCATCCGGGACGGGAGCGGAGTTTCTTTCGCTCCGGACGACTCGCGGGTGAGGAGATAAGCTCCGGCGCCGGCTCGTGAGCTCAGGACTTCCCGAAGTTGCTCGTCCACATAGTGCGCGGCAGCATCGTCATCGATGGCAATCCCCGGAGCGAGTGTCCCCGAGCCGACGAGTTCATGGTAGAGGGGTCGTCGCTGTGCTTCCCCGTCGAAATGTGGGCAATGAGAGCCCTGGAGCAGGCCCAGGCCATCGTTCAGTGGAGCGAGACGGTTCAGATCGAACGAGTCGGTGGTGCCGCCCTCAAACCAGCAGAGAGACCCGGCGCTCCCGCCCGCGAGGATCACGCCATTCTCGTAAGCGCGTCGAATGGCGCGATCCACGCCATGGGCTCTCCAGACCGCAAGCAGATTGACCGTGTTGCCTCCGCCTACCCAGATCACGTCTTGCCCCTGCAAGTACGCATCGACGTCCACCACGGTGCGATTGAACAGGGCAAGGTGGGAGCGCCGGCACCGAGACGGTGGAAATCGATTGTAGTGGTTGAGGAGCGACTCACTACTGTCCCCGGTGGCCGTGGCAATGATTGCGACGGCGGCGTTCGATTTGCCGGTGAGGTCGAGAAGCGCGTGGATCAACGGGTGAGATCCCGGCGCGGCCGGGCGCATTCCTCCGAAGGCAATGATTTGGCGAGGCATAGTCCTGCTGTGATGAGAGCGTCACCGGCGGACGGCGGGTCCGGGACGTGGGTCGGCGTTGCGCAAGCGGAGCGAGTTTGTAACCACCGACACACTCGAAAGCGCCATGGCTGCGCTCGCCACCATCGGGGAGAGCAGCCATCCCGTCCAGGGGTAGAGCACGCCCGCCGCAAGCGGAATTCCCAGCACGTTATACACGAACGCCAGGAAGAGGTTCTGGCGGATAGTACGCATCGTGCGCCGCGAGATGTCGATGGCGACCTGAACCTGACGGAGATCCGATCCGACCAGCGTGATCTCCGCGGCCTCCATCGCGACGTCGGCGCCGGCGCCGATCGCGATGCCAACGTTCGCTTGAGCGAGG
>SYKE01000166.1 GCA_005798285.1 Actinomycetota bacterium | reverse complement strand
CGGTCTGTAAAATCGCTGCGTAAGCTTCAGAGGTTCGAATCCTCTCCTGCCCATTCCATTCTCAAAATCAAGTCAGACGGGTATACTGGTGTTCGCCCCCTGAGGGCATCAAACGCCTCCCTAGCGCAGCGGTAGCGCACGTTCTTGGTAAGAACGGGGTCATGGGTTCGACTCCCATGGGAGGCTACGGTTCGAGGAGACCGCTCCGGCAATGGCAAAAAAAGAAGACCGAATCAAGATCGTCCTTGCTTGCAACGAATGCAAGGAGCGCACCTACTCCACCGAGAAGAACAAGCGCAACGATACCGATCGGCTGCAACTGAACAAGCACTGCCCTCGCTGCAACAAACACACGGCGCATCGAGAGGCGAAGTAAGAGAGTCGGCGCCCCTCCGGGCGCTGCACCTAGGGGTGTAGCTCAGCTGGTAGAGCGGCGGTCTCCAAAACCGTAGGCCACGGGTTCAAATCCTGTCACCCCTGCTCCAAACCCCCGGTTTCGAATGCCTTCGAGACCGGGGGTTTTTGCATCCCGGCTCCCCCGGCCGATCGCTGAGTTCGCCTTCGGGAGCGCAGACCGGCCCGTTCCAGACCCGTCTTCCGCTCCCGATTCCCCAGGAGGCTACCGTGTCCGTCCGAGTTTCCGCCTTCCCGAAGTGCTACCTCGAGGAGATCTCCAGCCACAAGTCGATGAGCGTCTTCGATTGGATCGAGATGGCCCGCACCCTGCCCGCCGACGGCCTGGAGATGTACGAGGGCTTCCTCAAGTCGCTCGAACCCGACTACCTGGATTCCGTGGGAGCAGCAATTTCGGGCGCCGGCTTCGAGATGCCGATGCTCTGCTGCTCTCCCGATTTCACGAATCCGGATCGCGACGCCCGAAAGCGCGCGATCGAGAAGGAGATCGGCATGATCGGCGTCACGCGGCGCCTGGGCGGGCCTCGCGCCGTCTGTCGGGTCCTCAGCGGCCAGCGCTACCCGGAAGTCACGCGTGAGCAGGGACTCGAGTGGGTGGTGGAGTGCATCGAGGAGTGCCTGGTGGCAGCGCGAGAGCTCGACATCATTCTGGGTCTCGAGAACCACTACAAGGACGGCTTTTGGAAGCACGCCGAGTTTGCCCAGAAGCAGGACGTCTTCCTCGACCTGGTCGCCGCCATCCCGGACCGCACGCACTTCGGCGTGCAGTATGACCCGTCGAACGCCATCGTCGCCGGTGACGACCCGCTGGACCTCCTCCGGCATGTGGGCGATCGCGTGGTGAGCATGCATGCCAGCGATCGCTATCTGGCCGAGGGCGCGACGCTCGATGACATTCGCCTGGCGGACGGCACGCTCGGTTACTCGCCAAACCTTTGCCACGGGGTCACCGGAAAAGGGCTCAACGACTACGACACCATCTTCCGCATCCTCGCCGACCACCGCTTCAGCGGCTGGATCAGCATCGAGGACGGCATGAACGGCATGGAAGAAATGGCGGAGTCGCTCGAGTTCCTCCACCGCAAGGTCTCCGAGTACTTCCCACAGTCGGAGTGATCGATCGGTCGCGGGGATGACGATGATCAAGGGGTGAGCCGGTCAAAACCAAAGGCAAAGCCAACCCCACCATCGACGCCTGCCACCCCGTCATCCCCGCAGACGTTGCATTGGGCGGCGCCTCGTTTGGCAGTGCGGGGATCCATTCGCAGCGACTTGGCGTGTCGCTCTGGCTGATTTGTTGGGGCGCGTTTCACGAGAACTGCACGCGGTGTTCACCGTCCTGGATCCTCGGGTCAAGCCGGAGGATGACGATGTCTTCCGGGGTGGATGGTCAACTGGAGCGCGTTGATTCGTGCTGATGTCCTTCGCGTCCGTCTTCACCGTAGACGTCGCGTTGGGTGGAGCCTCGTTTGGTAGAGCGGGGATCTATTCGCGTCGGTATCGCGCGTCGCTCAGGCTGAGTTATCGGGGTTCGCTTTACGAGAACTGCTTGCGGTAACCAGCCTCCTGGATCCCCGGGTCAAGCCCTGGGATGACGATGACTTAAGGCTTGGTTGGGTTGGCCAGGGGTGAGTTGGGGGGCATCTGCGGGAACTGCTGAGGACTCTGAGGGGCTGTGTGCGCGGGCGTGTGGTGGAGAGCGACGGCGCCGAGGGCGTACTTCGTTGACCTCAACCGGACATCGTAGAGATCGTCACTCCAGGGCTTGACCCTGGAAGTCCAGGGCGGTAGGCGCCGCACGCAGTTTGTGTGAAACAGGATCGGGCCTTGGGTGACTGGGATGGGCTGGGTGGTTCCTGGCGGGGACTGCTTGCGGTAAACACCTGGCTATAAAGGTCAGGGAGGGTGGTAACGCCCTCCCTGACCTTCATAGGGGTGTAGAAACCGCAGGCAGTTGATGACGATGACCGAGGGGGTGGGTCGGTGGAACCAACCGGCGCCTGCGCCACGACGGCGCCACGCAGCAAACATCGTCGAGGGCGAGATCGCAACCGGCTAGTGGGTGTAGCACGCGGAGGCGCCGCGCCAACAAACCCAATCATCCGTGCGGCATCCGCAGGCCAACGGTCCAACCTCTCTACGGCGCCTCTCCCGCGCCGCGACGATGGCAGGCGTCCCAGCACCTCGTCGATCACCACTCACCTCCCTACAGCCTGATTCGAGCCCAGTGAATCGACATGCGGGAAGGATCGCCGGCGTAGTACGCGGCGAGCACGTGGTTGGCGTCCAGCAATTGGAGCACCGGATGGCCGAAGGTCCAGCGGGCCATATCCTCCCAGTACTGAGCGAAGTCGATGTCGCTGAGGCCCTGGGTGAGCCGGGCCTGTTCGTCGTGGGCGTGAACCTGCAGCGATTGCTCGCGGGGCCACGCAGCGCCGTTGTCCGAGGATTGCCAGAGGCGGATCTCGCCAGGCCGATCTCGGTCGACGACCAGTGCCGCGAGGCGGCCGTCGGGGAGACGCACGGGGGCCGCGATCTGGCCGGGAATGCCGGTTGCGGCGGGCGCGACCGTGGGCGGCGCCGCGAGCGAGCCGTGGGAGAGGTGCACCGATAGATCGGCGGCGACGCCTCGGTCGTGCGTCCAGAAGAGCGCGACGTACTCACCTGCGGGACCGTCGACGCAGAGGCGCTGGTCCCAGTAGTAGAGGTGGTCATTCGGATCGTGTGCGGTACGGAAGAGTTCCGGAAAGGTGCGCCCGCCGTCGCGGGAGAGCAGCAGCCACGCCGCATGTCGCGCCGGTCCGGTCTCGTGATACTCCTTGAAGCTCTCGAAGGCCAGACCCAGGGTTCCATCGGACCAGCGAAGGGCCGGGCCCGTGCCGGCGCAGCCGGTCAAGCCCTGGGTGTCCAGACGGCGCCAGGAGGACCACTCCCGACCACCGTCGTGGCTTTCCGCGATCAGGAGGCGGCTGGGAAGAATCCCTTCAGTGTCCGGGTCGAAGAGGGGGCGAGTCGGGTCCGACCGGTCGAACCAGGTGGCGAAGAGCAGCAGGCGTCCCGGTTCAGGCTCGATGATCTCTCCGGTGCCGAGCGAGCCCGGGATTCCGTCCTGAGTCGTGGGCAGGTTCAGCGGCCGGCGCTGCCAGGTGCGGCCTTCATCCGAGGAACTGCAGAGCCCCAGTTGGGAGGTAGCAGCCTGCTTGGTCGGGCCGACCTGAAAGCAGCAAAGCCACTCACCGGCTGCCGTGCGATTGAGGGCCGTGAAGAACGCGACTCGTTCAGCCTCCGCTGCCGCTGCCGCTTCGTAAATCAGTCCGCGTGCTTCAATCTCAGGACCCATGAAAATGTCCCGTCGCCCGTTTCATCGTGATCCGGCGAGCCCGGTCACCGGCTGCACCACTCAGGTGGGCTGTTCGTGGGTCGTCTCAACCACGCACCGGAGTGGGTCCGGCCTCAAAGAAAAGGCCCACTCCCCGGAAAGGGAGTGGGCCTGAGAACTCTCGTAGAACCGACGAGAGGGACTAGAGGTCCCCTTTGTCGTTCCCAAGCAAGAGCCAGTTCATGTCATGGTTCGGATTCCACGCCGGGTAGCGATACCCGAGGCGGAAGACCTTCACGTGACCGTCGGCGAAGGCCGCCACAAACTGTCGACCGTCCGGCGGGCGCTGCGGGGTGCCGGCCGGGTGAACGCCGCCGTAGAGCGGCAATTTCTCGAGGTGGAAGGCGCCGGCCTCGAACATGGTGATCGTGCTGGCCGGGCTGATCAGCTTGGCCTCATGCAAACCCTGTCGAGTGCTGGTCGCGCCGCCATCCAGATTGCAGTCGAGGGCGTGGCGGAAGTGGTAGGAGGTCCGTTTGCCCCAGAAGACCGCACGCGAGTACGGCCAGGTGGTGTTGTTTCGCCCCCAGTAGTTGTCGCCCGCATCGCTCGGACAGCGGAAGACGCCGTCGTTCTTGATGTAGGGCTGCATGAAGTAGGAGAGACCCCCACCGAGCATGCGGATGATGTTCTGCCCATCCGGACCAGAAACGGGTCCATTGGTTCCGCCCGAGGGCAGGATGCCCGAGGCGAACATCAACTGATCGTAGTCTTGCATGTACATGCTCAACGACGTCGCCAACTGCTTGATATTGCTCGTGCAGGTAGTCTGTCGAGCCTTTTCCCGGGCCTGAGCGAACACAGGGAACAGGATAGAAGCAAGGATGGCGATGATCGCGATGACCACGAGCAGCTCAATGAGGGTGAAAGCGAAGCGTTGCTTTCTCAGCACTGATTTAACCTCCAACCGAGACTGAATGAAAACCCGAACGGCGCTCGGCGGCCGTCGGGTCGTTTCCGAGAACCACGGATGGGCTCGGATCACGTCTGCTTAGCGGCCGCCGGGAACCGGGGCGCCCGCGGGCGGAGTGTACAGAGGCTGGCCCGACTGGACCTTCTTCTGTGACTCTTCACTTCCGCTCTGATCGTTCTTATACGTCTCGGCGCCGCAGCCGGTCAGCAGCATTGCCACCGCCGAACACGCAACCAGCCCGAGCATCAGGATTCTGCGTCGCAGTTTCCTACCTCCGATGGTGAATGAGTCCCCAGCATTGGGAACTCGAAGCGTTCTTCGCTTCGTAGTTCTACAATCGCATGTTGCATCCCTACCTGGATAGGCACGGAGAGATCTATTTTACAGTCCGGTGGTTCACTCCGGTAGGCTCAGGGGTCGATTTGCCGAATCCGTGGTCCACACTTTGATCCAGTGGTTGTGAAAGCGCGGACCCGTAGGCATCCCTACATCCTGTGCCGGCATGTGGCACGACACGCAGTCGCCCTGCGGTTGGGTTCGACAGACGATCTGGCGTGAGTCCGAACCGGAATGGCAGGAGGAGCACTTTCCGTTGTGCGCGGCTCGGGAAACGGCGGTTGCGTCTTCGTGGGGTTCGTGGCAGGTGAAGCACGTGACGCCGCCCGTCAGGTAACATCCGCTTCGGGAGAGGGCGATTCCCTGGAGCCGCGGGAGCTGCGCGGCCATCCCCGGTCCCTGCATGCTGATGTTCGCCGGGGCTCGGTGGCACTGTCCGCAGAGTTCCATGGACAGCTGATTTCGTATTGTGGACAGCCGCGCCATCTTCAGGTCGGGGCTCCTTGCATTCACCGCGGCCACGTGGGCCTTGCCCGGACCGTGACAGGTTTCGCACCCGACTCCCAGGATGGACTTCTTGAGATCCAGCTCCTCTCCCCGTTTGACGAGCGCCGTGGAGTGACAGCTAAAGCACATGCGCTCGCCGTTCGGTTGGAGGATTTCTCCCAGGGCTGAGTTCGATCCGCCGCCCATGGATTGACCGGGCGTGAAGTCCCACTTCCCGGGTCCGGCGAAGTGGGTGAGGCGAAGCTGAATCGGCTTGCCCTTTGAGTAGGAGACGTAGGTGTAGCCGATAGCCCCGGAGCCGAATACGTACTGGGCAGTCGCCTGGTCCTTCGCCGCACCGGACTCGTCCGTCGCCTTCAACACACACGCGCCGTCCTCAAACGCCGTGTGAAAGGTCAGCTCATCGAGAGGATCCTGCTTCGACTTTCCGGCGGCGAACAGGGGGCCATGGAACTTCGGATCGACTTCTTGCAGGGTCCGGGCATGGCGAGAGGCCAGTTGGCCCGCCTGCTTTGGATGGCAGGTGACGCAGGCACGACTGCCGAGGAAACTCTCCCGCTCGCCGTCGCTGACGAGCCGTGTCTGCGGGAAGGGCGCCCGTGCCGTGCCCTCGATCGCGGTCGGCGGTGCACCGCCCGAACCCGCGCATCCACCCACGACCGGTACGCCGATCAGGATGACGATCAGTCCGAGGGGGCCGGTCCAGTTCGAACGCGGCGAGCCGGAGCGGCCGCGGATCCGACGCAGAACTCCGATCCAACTGTCATCCAAACGCGGGCTGACCAAGAACTCTCCTCCAGAGAACCGTCTCACCTTCGCCGACCTGCTCCCGTAGCTCGCTCCAGCCGACGCTCGGCGCGAGGGCCTCATTCCGGCAGACGCCACACCGTCTGTGAGCGCGGAACCGATCTCCTGCCTTGCTGTCCATCGAGGCGAGCCGAGGCAGGAGTGGACCCCGGGTGGCGTGAACGGGTCACCGGACGGCCTCTCGAACCGTTCTCGTCGTCCCGAGGGCCTCACGGGCCGGCCGGACGCCGATTGAGGATACCCCATGAAACTCACGCGCCGCACATCCCTCGCCGCCCTTGCTCTTGCGCCCCTTGCAGACTTCAGCCGCCCTCGCCCGAGCGCAGCGCAGGGAGCACAGGCATTCCATGAAACGGGCAAGTTGATGCCCGGCGCCGGATTTGTCGCCCAGCGCAACATGTATCCCACGGTGGCGACGCTCCCGGATGGACGGCTGCTGCTGGTCTGGACCTCCGTGGACAAGATCGTGGGAAGCTGGTCGCGAGATCATGGGAAGACCTGGAGCGCCGAGGAGACGCTGATCGCCATTCCCGAGCACACCAATGGCGATCCGACGATCATCGTCACTCCCACCACGGTGCAGGTCCACTCCACCACCACGCCGAGACCTCGCAAACCGGTGCTCTCATCGGATGTTTACGTCACCGAGCAGCCGCTTGCCGGCGGGGCTTGGGCCTCGCCGCGGAAGCTGCCGCCGATGCGTCAGTACCTGGTGGGCATGATCCACGCCGGTTTCAGCATGCCCGGTGGTACGCTCATCAAACCGTATGCCTGGGACGTGTTCGCGGAAGAGGGGAAGAAGTTCGAGGGCGAAGGCAAGATGTACCTGCGCTCCGGGGCGCTGCGCTCCACCGACGGCGGGAAGACCTGGAGCGCGGGCGCCGACATGGCAGCGGATCCACCGAAGACCACCGCTTTCGGCACCGGCGGCGTGTGCGAACCCTCCATGGTGCTGCTGCCGAGCGGCGAGATCTACTGCCTGCTGCGGACGGCCGACACCAAACACTGGGAGTCTCGCAGTCGCGACGGCGGCAAATCATGGGACACGCCGAAGCCCTCGCCGCTGGTGGGACACAACACCCCTTCCGCGCTTTGCCGTCTGCGGGAAACCAATGAGGTGGTGGTGGTCTGGAACAACTCGCCCCAGGTGCGCTGGCCGTTGGACACTGCGCTGAGTGCCGATGGCTGCAAGTCGTGGTCGACCGCGCGAACGCTGGCGAATCCGATGACGGTGCAGGCCTCCTACCCCTCGGTGACGCAGGCTGCCGACGGCACGATCGTCGCCGTGTGGCAGCAGGATTGGCCGGACCGAAAGGGGCGGGACCTGATGATCGCCCGCTACAATCGAGCCTGGCTGAAGGCAGCGGGATAGCGCCCGCAAGAGGAGCGAGGATGTTTCGACTCGATGGTAGGACCGCGCTCGTCACGGGCGCATCTCGCGGAATCGGCAAGAGCAGCGCCTTGGAGCTGGCGCGGGCCGGCGCCAACGTGGTGGTGTCCGGCCGGGACGAAGCAGCCCTCATCGCTACGGCTGCCCTGATCCGAGAGTTGGGACGAGAGGCGCTGCCGATCTGTGCGGACGTTCGCGACCCGGTGGCCTGCAAATCGCTTATGGACAATGCGCTCCGGCGGTGGGGCCGGCTCGACATTCTGGTGAACAACGCCGGTCTGGGACAGAGCGCCACAGTAGAAAACGTGACGCTGGAAAAGTGGGATGAGATCCTGGAGACCAACCTCCGCTCGATGTTTTTGCTCTCCCAGGCCGCCGCAGAGTGCATGAAGCCGCGCGGCTGGG
>SYKE01000016.1 GCA_005798285.1 Actinomycetota bacterium | reverse complement strand
ACAGGAGGCGGGGATGCCTTCGTGGTGCGTTTGAGCGCAGATGGCTCTCGCATCGAGGCTGCCACCCTGTTCGGAGGAAGTAAGTTTGACGCGGGGTATGATCTCGCGCTGGACCCCGACGGGAGCGTGACGGTGGTCGGAGAGACCCGCTCCACCGACATCCCGCTGCGGAATCCCGCTCGGGCGGAGTATTCGAGTGAGGACGATTACGATGGCTTCGCGTTCCGTTTGAATGCAGACGGCGGGTCGATCTCCTACGCGACCTACGTCGGCTTGCCGGGGCCCGACAGCGGTGCCCACGACTTCATCAGTAGCTATGCCAGCGACGTCAATCTCAATCCGCAGGGCAACGCAGTCATTACAGTTTTTTCAACCGAGCGCGCGGCAAGACCCATCTATTCTCGCTCTCTCAGCGTCCTCTCGAAAAACGGCGAAGCGGTCGCGGCTCCGGCAGCGGATGCGCTGGCGGGCCGGAATTTCGTCCGCGCCGCCGTGGACCGGGACGGCACCGTCGTCACCCTGCATGGATCCTTTCTTGGAGCCCTTCCCTTCCGTTTCGACGAAGGACCATGGAAGCTGACCCGGCTGGACCCCTCTATGCGGAAGAGGCTGGAACGGTACGAGTTCGAGGCGGGAATGAGATTCGCCGGAATGGCTCTCAATCCGCAAGGCGAAGTGGTGCTCACCGGCGAGGCGCTTTCCTCGCTCCTGCCATCGAGCGCTTCGTTCTGGCCGCAGTTGGGGCCCGCCGTGTTCGGGCCTAGCGTACTCATCGCCGATATCCGGGCCCGGCAGTTCCGGTTTGCAGCCTGTCTGGGCGGAGCCGTCGGCACGTCGTTTGGATGGACCCCGGCCGTCGGCTCCGACGGCTCCATCTTCGTGGCAGGCGCCACCAAATCCACGGACTTTCCGGTGCTCCGACCCGCTCAGGCCCGTATGGGTGGAGACCTCAAGAATCCTGTCCGCGATGGGTATCTCTTCAAGATTCGTGAGGAGCGGCCGGGAGAGATTTCGGGCAGGCTGAAGGTGCCGCCAAGGATGCCGCTCTTCCGAGCCGCCGTAAAGCCGGATGGAGCGGGCGGCGGAAGTCGGCCGGGAGATCAACGCTTCGGGGTGCTGGTGGTCGGCAACTCCGGGGCAGCCCCCCTGGAGGTGAGGATCAGCGATGCGTTTTCGTCAACCGGCGAGACGAACGGGGCATTCGAAGTGATCTCCGGCGCGGGGGGCTTCACCCTGGCGCCCCGCACCGTGCGGCGAGTGAGGATCGCCTTCACGCCGCGGCGGGCTGGGCGGCACAAAGGACACCTCGTGATCACCAGCAGCGACCCGCGCAACGGCTTCCTGCAGCTCCCGCTCTCCGGGGTCGCCCTACCATAAGACAGGTTGGACAGCGGCCCTTGAGGAAACCGACCCGCCTCCGGCGAACCGGGCAGCGCTGCTCTCGGTGGATTTGAACCGGAGGCTTGAGTTCGATGATTGCCCTGCCTCGTCCACACGGTCTCGCGCCCGCGATCCTCGCCGCTGCGTTCGCGCTGACGGCGGCGAGCCCCGCGCCGCACCTCCGGGCAGGCGCCGCCTCGGCGGGCCTGTCGGCCCGGAGCCGTGGCTTCGAGGCCAACGCCGGCCAGATCGACCGGAGCGCGCAGGGTGGGCTTTGGAAGGACACTTCACCTGATCCCGCTGAGCGGCTGACGGGAGACCATCTCGCTCGATCGCCAAACCGGTCATTGGCTGCCTGATCTGCGGTTGGAGTTTGGTACGAGATGAAACTTGGAGATGCCAGCAACGCGGTGACTCCGGATCAGTTCGAAGCGATCCTCAAGGAGATCTCGCTCCGCGGTGTCTTTCTTGAGGACCTTCAGGTGAATCTGCGGCGTGACGTTCTGTCCGATACCGGACCGATCACACTCGAGCATTCACTTGGGGAGTGGGACGTGATCCTGACCGATCCAGCCCTGCCGGAGCTGGAGGTTCAGCTAGCGGTGATCGGGAAGGTGGGTCGACGGAGCTGTTTCAAGCTGGCGGCAGTCTACCGTTTACGATACGAAAGCCATGTTCCGGTGTCCGAAGCCTTCATGGTGATCCTGGCGAATACCTCCGCAGTCGTTCAGATCTGGCCGTTCTTCAGGGAGTTGGTCAGTTCGGTCACGTCGAGGATGGAACTTCCACACCTCACTCTCCCGCTGCTGAAGCCGACCGCACGACCGTAGGGCGGAACCCCAACTTTGACGGCCCTCCGGTTATTGTGACCTGCCGCTGCAATTGGGTCGCGATCCATAACGGTCGTGTGGTGCGCCTGTGATCGGCTTGCGATGCGGCTCCTCTACGGCGGTTGGGGGTCTGCGAGACCGGGCGGCGGCTCTCGCGCGGCCGGAGCGTGGTTCCGCTCAACCAGGTTTCGTTGTGTTCCACGGCTGAGCGCGAACCCGCAAGGGCGCGGCGCGGTGGATGCCGAATGATCTGGTGATGTCTCGAATTCCCAGACCCTCCGGCCCGGCGCTCCGGGCGCTCTGTGCGCTGGCGGCGGCCCCGCTGCTGCTGCTGTTCCCCCATATCCTTCTCGGCAAATCGCTGGTTCCCCTGGAACTCCTGGCGATCCTGGAGCCGTGGCGGAGCCACGCCGGCGAACTGTGGGGGCGGGCTCCGGAGGTCGTAAACCCGCTGCTGGATGCGCTGCAGCAGTACTATCCCCGTCGGGTGTACTTCACCGAGGCGATCCGTGAGGGCTGGCTGCCGTTCTGGAACCCCTACGTGTACGGTGGCAGTCCGTTTCTGGCGGCGCAGCAGGGTGCGGTGCTCTACCCTCTGGGTTGGCTGCTGGCGCTCCTGTTCCCGCCGGAGATGCAGGCGGGGTGGTCGGCCTATCTGCACCTGGTGCTTGCGGGTTGGGGCGGCTGGCTGTTCCTGAGAGTAATGGGTTTCAGTCTCACCGCCTCGGTGCTGGGCGCGCTCGGGTTCGCGCTCAACGGCTATGTGGTGGTGTGGCTGGCCTATCCCAATGTGACTCAGTGGACAATGTGCTGGCTTCCGCTGGCCTGCTACCTGGGCGAGCGGGGACGGCGCGACGGGCTGAAGTATCACGCCGTGGAAGGTGCGGCTCTCGGCATGGCGCTGCTCGGTGGGCACGGTCAGAGCTCCGCGTATGTGCTGATTGCCTGGGGGATGTGGTCACTGCTGCGCTCGTGGCGTCAGCCCCGACCTTTGAGGGCGCTCGGGACGGGCCTGCTGCTGCCGACCGCGCTCGGCATCGGCCTGGCCCTCGGGCAATTGCTGCCGGCGGCGGACTTCGTACCGCGGACCGATCGAGCGGGACGGCTGCCCTGGAAGCAGGTGTACGGCGCCGGCATGCCGCCGATGCACTACCTCACCTGGCTCCTGCCGCGTCTCTTCGGCGACGGTACGATCGCCTACGCGCACCAGTTCTGGCTGCCCAAGGGGAACCGTGCCGGTCTGGCTTTCGTGGAGCGGAGTTTCTATCCGGGTGTGGTGGTGTTGCTGCTGGCGGTGGGTGGGCTGGTCACCGGTTTCTCTCGAAAGGCTGCGGGAGGATCGGATCCGGCCGAGGTGGGACGGCGGGACGTCGCCCGCTATGGCGCGGCGCTCACGGTGCTGGCAACGCTGTGGGCCGGCGCGACGGTTTTCTACTGGCCGCTCTGGTGGGCGGTCCCCGGGTTCGGGCAGTTCACGGCGGTCTCTCGGATCATCTGCCTTGCCGGATGGGGACTGGCGCTCCTTGCGGCTGCGGGGCTGAGGTGGGTTGAAACCGACCGGGTGGAGGATCGAAGGCGGGGGTTGAAGGTGCTTATTCCCGCGGTTCTGGGTCTGGTGGCGGTGATCGGCGTGGGTCTGGTCGTGGGCGCCGGGGCCGCGCCGCGAGACGTGACCTCGGTGATGTTGATGTATCATCGCCCGACGCCCGGGGATCTGGCGGCGCAGGATGCCGTTCGGGCAGTGGCGTGGCTGGCCTCGCCGCTGGTGCTCCTGTTTCTCACGCTGCCCAGACCGGATCGCAGGGCATTGGCGCCCGGCCATGCGGCGGTTGGCGTTGCACTTGTGGCGGCGCTCGACTTGATGGCTTTTGGGTTCGGTTTCAACCCGGCGGCGGATCCGGCGCTGGCCCGCGCCACCACGAACGAGATCGACATCTTGAAGGCGGACACGGTTCCGAGCCGAACCGTCTCGATCGGATCTCTCGGCAAAGCGCTGAACCTCTCGGAACGGATGCCTTCGAACCTGCTCTCCGTCTATCGATCGGGAGACATTCTGGGGAGCGACTCCTTCGTGACGCGTCGGTATCGGGAGTGGGAGGCGGCGCTTCAACAGGCGGCCGGGCCGGACCACCCGTGGTCCAATCCCGGCGCGCCGAACCTGCGATCGGCGGGAGTTCGCACCTACCTCACGGGCTCGAAGGAACTCTTTCCCGGGCTGCGTCCGCTGGCGGGGAGCGCACTCCAGGTAGACGACGGCGCGCTGCCGTACGCCCGGGTCCACGGTCGAACCGACTGGTTCTCCACCGATGCGCAGCTCCTCACCGAACTGGGCCGTCCGACGCGCTTCCCCTCCCTGGCGATGAGCTCCTGGCCGGGCTGGTCCCGGTTTCAGAGCTCCTTCGACCCGATCGCCTACACCGCTCGGCGGGTGAACGGCAATCGGATCCGGTTGGATGGCGAGAACCCGGAACCGGGCCTCCTCGTCGTTTGCGAACAGTTCGAGCCGGGCTGGCGGGCCCGGGTGGATGGCCGGATCGTTCAGCCGGGAACGGCAGACCATATGCTGCTGGCGCTGCCGCTCTCCGCCGGGCGTCATCAGGTGGAGCTCGACTATCTGCCGGCGCCGATCCAGGCGGGTTTATTCGGCACACTCCTTACCGTCGCCGTGCTGACCGCCATCCTGGTGGCCACGAGCCCGTCCAATAAGAGGGAAGTGTTATGAAGCGCTTACTTGGATCTCTCGTATGCGCCGCCGCACTCCTGGCGGCGATGGCGTCGCGGCCAGGCACGGCACAGGGCCGTCGTCCCAATGTGCTCTTCCTGTTCACCGACGATCAGCGGGCCGACGCGTTGGGCGCCCTGGGCAATCCAGCGGTTAAGACCCCCAACCTCGACACGCTGGTCCGGCGCGGCTTCGTGTTTCGGAACGCCTATTGCCTCGGCGCCAACATGGGCGCTGTCTGCACCCCGAGCCGAAACATGCTGCTCAGCGGGCGGGCGTACTTTCGGTGGAATGGTCCGCTGGCTCCGGGGGAGGGCGCGAACCTACCGAACACGTTTCGGAGCGCGGGATATGAGACGTACCACCACGGCAAGCGAGGCAACAGCGCGACCCTGATCCAGGCGCAGTTTGAGCACAACCGCTACTTGCAGAACGATCAGGCCGAGCGGCTGAGTGGGGAGCCCGGCCAGGAGATCGCGGACGCTGCAGTGGAGTTCCTGAAGACGCGCCGGCAAGACCGTCCCTTCTGCATGTACCTCGCCTTCGCCAACCCGCACGACCCGAAGGCCGCAGCGCCGAAGTACCTCCAGCAGTACGACGAAAGCCGGATCCCGCTGCCCCGAAATTACCTGCCGCAGCATCCCTTCGACAATGGCGAGATGACCGTACGCGACGAACAGCTTGCGCCCTGGCCCCGAACCGAGTCCGAGATCCGCAGGCATCTCCGAGACTACTACGCCGTGATGACTGCGCTCGACGGCCACATCGGACGTGTCCTTGCTGCCCTGGGCGAGCGGGGAGAGGAGCAGAACACCATCGTCGTCTACTCTTCCGACCACGGTCTGGCGCTCGGGAGTCACGGTCTGATGGGTAAGCAGAACCTCTACGAGGCGGGGATGAAGCCACCCCTGGTTTTCGCCGGCCCGGGCATTCGTTCCGGCGGCTCTCCCGCGCTGGCGTATCTGCTGGACATCTATCCGACCCTGTGCGATCTGACGAACGTGATCGGTCCGGAGTTGATCGACGGCAAGAGCCTCGCCCCCGTGATTCGCGGCACGGCGCCCGCGGTTCGGGACCGGATCTTCCTCGCCTACCGCGACGTGCAGCGGGCCGTCCGGGACGCTCGATGGAAGCTCATTCGCTACCCCCAGGTGAACAAGACACAGCTTTTCGATCTGGAGACCGATCCCGATGAACTCCGCGACCTGTCCGCCGACTCGACCGCGAAGCCGCACCTGGAGCGCCTGACCGTCGATCTCCGCAGACTCCAGGAGCACTATGGCGACGACGCCCCGCTCACCGTGGCCCAGCCCCGGGATCCGAAGTGGACACCGCCGGGATCGGGACGCTGAGACTCTGAGCCCCAGAGCCGTTCGGTGACGGTGACGAGAGAGCGGCTCCCTCGTCACCCGTGGATTGTGATCAGTTCCCCGGCCGAAGTCAGGGGACCATGTAGTACCATTGGTACTTGAGCGTTCGGGAGTCCCCCGGGTTCAGCCGAACCGTCCACGAGAACTGCCCGATGCCGTTCTGGTGGCGCCACCACCAGGGCCAGGGAAAGCCGTACCACCAATCGGGAAGCGAGAAGTTCGCCGATCCGCCATCCAGCGCGTTGAGCATCTCCGCCTTTCCGTCTCCCTCCAGCGGCAGCACGTGGCCGAGGACGGTTCGGGTGACCACCACCTCCACCGGCTCTCGCCGCAGACTGGTCAGTGTGAGCTCGCCGGCGAGCTCCACGCGAGAGAGGGTCTCATCACGATACTTCTCCGGGAGCGGCGTGCGGCTGGTCTCTCGTTCGCTTCGCGCCACCCGGATGTCGAGGGCCTGAGTGACGGTGAGATCGACCGGGGCGCCCGGGGCCGCATAGGTCATCATCGCCTGCGCCAGGAGCTGTTCGGAGCGTCCCGCCTCCGCACGGAGGAGCAGGGCAGGCGCGGTGGTGAGCGGATGGGGTCCGGTGTTGGTCAGCCGGATGCGGTGGACCACTTTCGGCGCGGCGAGGGCACGCGTGAGATCGGTAGTTGGGGTGGGACTGCCGGGGGAATTGAGTTCGAGGGGCGGCCCGAACGGAATGTCCAGGGCGTAGACGCTCTTGTAGGGCAGCGAGTACTCCGCAACCGGAAGCACCATCCGTTCGCCTTTCTTCAAGCTGACGTTTCGCACAGCGAAGACGAACAGATCCTCGGTGGCATTTCCTGCATCCACCTCCACCCGCTCCTCTGGAGCGTTTCCCGGGACGCCGCCCAAGGCGCCTCCCATGCCGCCGGCGACTTGAGACATCATCCCGTTGCTGAATCCGAAGCGGCTCGCCGAGTCGGTGCGAAAGAAGGGAGAGAGCTGGGCCGCCGTTTGCTGGAGAGCGATGGGATCCAGTTGATCCTTCAGCGCAAAGCTGGGCGCGCCGATCACCAGGTTTACGGTGACGCTCTTCAGGTCGGCCAGCTCGTTGACGAGCGTGGCCTGAAGCTTGACGGTCGCCTTGCCGACTCCATCGAGCGAGACTCGATAGCTGGGGATCCAGCGAAGTCCCTTCTGCAGGTAAAGCATCCCCACTTCCGCCGTTCTGGGGCGGGGCGCGCTCCCCCAGTCCAGCTTCATGGTGAGCAGCGGCCGCTGTTCCGTCTGGCTCACCGTGCGGCCCAGATCGCTCTTCACGGTCAGGTCGCGAATTCGCTCCAGCGGCACGAGGCGAGTGCCTTTGTCCGTTTCCAGCAGCACCACATCCGAGTTTCCGGCTCGCCGGACCTCCGGTGTGACTGAGTCGGCGGGAATGCCCCGGAGCGTGGCGGGGTACGGCGGTCCCGTCACTTCGTTGACCAGGACCCGCCGACCCACGTTGGCTTTGATGAGTTCCCGGAGCGAGATCGCGGAGCGGTTGCGGCGAAGCGTGACTGCGCCCGCCACGACGGAATTCAGCTTGCCGGTGGGCTCGAGCGAGAAGGGCCAGAAGGTTCCCATCACCGGGCTCGGGAGTTGATCCAGGATGACGTTTCCATTGGGCGCCACGGAGGATCTCCCCTGGTGGAGAACGAACGCGTGTCCATCTTTGAAGACCGTCACTTCCTTCACCGGCAGGGAAGACACCGAAGTGGCGGCCACAGCCTGGGCGCCGGCGGGTCGGGCGCCCACCAGAGTCGCGACACCCCACAGGGCCACAATCCAACGTTTCATTCCGGTTGTCTCCGCCCCATGAAAGGGCCAGCGAGTAATCTCTGGACTTCTTGTCGTCCATTCTGTTTGACGGGCCGCTCCATCGACTCGGTTACATCTGGAATGGGATCGTCGTTTCGGACGATTCGCCTTCCCGCCACTCATACTCTGGGTAGATGCGTGTGCGATCGTCCGGCTTCTCCGGCCCGTCGGTGCTTGCCACCGTCCACCTGCGTCTGGGTTTGTCGCTGCCGCAGGGAGTTCTTAACGCCGGCTCGATGATGACCGGCTCGAGGTTTGTTCTGATGGGCATCGACTTGCGGCGCCGCAGCGTTTCACTGCGAGCTTTTTCAGCTACTCTCTGCCTGGCGACGGGTCTCGCTGCGGCGGGGATGACCCTTCGAGAGGGGAGGGCTGCCGCCGGGATCCTCGACACGCGCTTCGGGACCGGGGGGCGCGTAATCACCGAATTCGATGGGGCGCTGGACATCGCACGGGCGGTTGTGGCGCAGTCGAACGGCAGGATCGTGGTGGTCGGGTCTTCCGACTCCGTCCGGCCGTTCGAGGCCTCGAATTTCGCGGTCGCTCGCCTGCTATCAACGGGAAAACTCGACACGGGCTTCGGCGTCGGGGGCCGTGTCGTCACGGACTTTGGCGATGACAGTACGGCGTTTGCCGCCGCCGTGCAGAAGGACGGCAAGCTGGTAGTAGCCGGCGAAATCAGCCATCCCGGAAACCACGACTTCATCGTAGCCCGCTACACGAAGTCGGGCCTGCCCGACACGACGTTTGGCGCCGGCGGAAAGATCGAGATCGATCTGAACTCCGGCAGCGATGATGTGGCGCTGGGGGTGGTGGTTCAGCCGGACGGGAAGATTGTGGCGGCCGGCTACGCCTTGACGAAGTTCAATTTCGATGTTGCGGCCGTGCGGCTGACGCGAACCGGCTCGCTGGACGTCGCCTTTGGGACGGGCGGCAAAGCCGTTTACAACCTGGCGGGCACGGACATCTGTCGCTCGATGGCCCTCCAGAAGGATGGCAAACTCCTGCTCGCGGGCAGCACCGGGGCGGATGACTTCGACTTTGCGCTTCTCCGTCTCCAGACAAACGGCGCGCGCGATGCCGGCTTCGGAAGTCAGGGGCTGGTGCGGGTGGACTTCGGCCCCGACGATGACGCGGCCGCTATCGCTGTGCAGTCGGACGGGCGCATGGTGCTGGCCGGCCGGACCACGCTGGCCGGTGTCTCCGACGTAGCGGTGGCGCGGCGTATGTCAAACGGGGCGCCCGACCCCACCTTCGCCGGTGATGGCTCCACGTCGCTCCACTCGGGCGATTCGTCCGCGGCTGAGGGGGTGGCGCTCCAGTCGGATGGGAAGATCGTGGTGGCCGGTCACGCCGAAGTGGGGGGAGTCCCCCGGTTTCTGGTGGCGCGGATACTCTCAAACGGCGCCTCGGACACTGCGTTCGGTTCGGGCGGGGTTGCGTCGACGCAGTTCCAAAACGGGGACCGAGCCCATGCCGTCGCCCTGCAGAAGGATAAGAAGATCGTGGCGGCGGGGGAGACGTTCTTTGAGGGCAACAACGACTTTGCGGTGGCTCGGTACAGCGCCCGATAGCGATAGGCGGCTGAGTGACGACATTCACACGCCGCCGCCCTCGGACGAGAACGGCTCGCTGCCGATGACTCTTCTGGGAAGCGGTGTGGGGGCGACTCGATCAGAGATCGAAGAGCGGGTGGCGAAATGCGGCGTCGAGAGTTGATCTGCGGGACGTTGGCGCTCACTGCGGGTGGCAGCCGGAACGGCGCGGCCCAGGTGGTTGCTTCGGGGTGGGAGAGCAAGCTGAATGCGCTGCTGCCCACCCCGGAGGAAGAGCGGTGGCTGAGCATCCCCTGGAAGCTGTCGCTCTCAGAGGCGATTGGGGAGGCGACCCGCTCGGGGCGTCCGATCATGGCCTGGGTGATGAACGGCAATCCGCTGGGGTGTGGCTGAAACAACGCCGTAAGAGGGCGGGTCGCCCTCTCCGAGCCCGGCATTGTACAGCGACTTCAGCGAGATTATGTTCCGGTTGCGCTCACCCACGAGCGACTGCTTGCCGGACCGTTCCGCGATTCCTGGCTCCGCGTGGTGCGCGAGGCGAATCCCCGCTGGCAGGGCGGCAGCACCCAGGGCTACTACATCCTCTCCAGCAGGGGCGCGGGCCTGGCGTGGGACAACTATCCCCCAAGGTTGACCCAGTTCTTCGCCCTCGGGCTGCAGCTCTTCCGACAGTCGAATGGTGGCTTCGCGCCCACCCAGGCGCTTGAGTTCACGGCGCCGACCACGCCACCCGCGGGCGCGGCTGTCGTAAAGCTCTTCACCCGCATCCGGCCGCTGCCGGCGGACGGAGGGGACTGGAACTCGCTGCCCGGCCGGGACTTCATGTGGATCATGCCCGAGGAGATTCGCGAGATCGGCCGCCGCGCTGCCGGCTCCGCCGGAGAGTTTCCGCTGCCCCGTACGCTTGTGACGCGGCTGCTCGTGTTCCACATCGTCGACAACGTTCGGGGACAGGTGTGGGCCTACCAGACCGGCGCCCTGAGGGGTCCCGGTCTGACGGGGCGCCTCACCCGGACCAACGGGACTCGCCAGACGATCGCACTGGCCGGCAGCTTCTCCAAGCGCGACTCTCACCCGCCGCAGTGGAACGATCGCGGCCATGAAGGTTCACTGGCGGGAGAACTGGAGATCGACACCACCCAGAACCGCCTGCTCCGTTTCCGAGCCCACGCCGACTGCCGCGCCTGGACGGACGCAACGTACGATCCTCGCACGCCTCCTCGCGGCCGCTACCCCATCCAGACGGCGATGATCGAAGCCACCGACGCTCTCTCGATGCGGATTCCCCCTGAGCCGTCGCTATCCGGTCCGCACTACCTTCGACCGGAAATCCCTCCGGGGATTCTGCCGCCCTAGAGGGTCATCAGGTGGGGTGGCCCGGTGAATAGAGCGGGCCGCGTGTTTCAACACGCGGTCTCGTCCGGTGCACCCGGTGGTGGATCGTCAGTCTGTGACCACTACCCTGCAATCCAGGAGTTCAGGGGTCACGAGGGGGGAGGATGCGTCTCGGAATGGGACGAACGGGCCTGAGTAGTCTGGTGGATTGGATGGTGAACTCCGATGAAGTCGTTCGTTTTGATGCTGGGCGCACTGCTGCTGGCCGCAGCAACGGCCGGTAGTTCCGCTTCTCGCGCCGCGGAGCTGCCGCGAGTGCTCATCCTGGGCGACTCCATCTCCATCGGCTATACCCCGTTCGTGAAGGCCGGCCTGAAAGATGTCGCCGAGGTGATCCGGCCTGCGGAGACCTGCTCCGGCACCACTCACGGCGTGGCCCAGTTGGACAAGTGGCTGGCGCTCGGGAACGGCAAGTGGGATGTGATCCACTTCAACTTCGGGCTGCACGATCTGAAGCGGGTGAATGCGGCCACCGGCGCGGCATCGCGGAACCCCGAGGATCCCCGCCAGGCGGAACTTCCCAAGTATGAGACTCAGCTCACTGCCATCACCGATCGATTGAAGAAGACCGGCGCCCGGCTGATCTATGCGGCCACCACGCCCGTGCCCGCAGCGAAGTTGAATCCACATCGGGATCCCGAGGATGTCGTCCGCTACAATGCAGTCGCGGCTCGAGTGATGAAGGAGCGCGGCGTGATAGTGAACGACCTCTACGCCTTCGCCCTTCCCCGCCTGTCGGAGATCCAGCGACCGATGAATGTCCACTTCACGGATGCCGGTTCTCAGGCACTGGCTGCGGAAGTCGTGAGCGCCATCAAGAAGGCGCTCCCCTGATCGCCCGCGCTCGATCGCCGCGGCAGGAGAGTACGGGCTGGGATGCGACTTCTCTGCGCCAGTGATCTGCACCTTGGTCGCCAGAGCCTCTGGCTAAACGGCCCGGACTCGGTGGATCGCTCCACGACCGGGGCGTGGCGGCGCATTGTGGATCTGGCGATCCGGGAGCGCGTGGACGGGGTGTTGCTCGGCGGAGACATCTTCGACAGCGCCGGCTCGTACTACGCTGCCCGAACGGCATTTAGCCAGGGGCTCCGCGATCTCACTGCGATGAGAATCCCCGTCGCCGCGGTGGCGGGTAACCATGATTGGGATGCGCTTCCCCGCTTCTGTGCCGCCGCCTCGGAGAGCGGCGTACTGCTGCTCGGAGCGGGCGGGCGGTGGCAAACCGGGCTGCTTGAGACTGGTTCCGGACCACTCCACCTCTGCGGCTGGTCGTTCGAACGCATGACTCAATCGGAAAGTGCGCTGCCGCACATGCCGTCGAGACTCGATGATGGATATCGGGTTGCCCTCGTACACGGGGATGTCGGCGTGGTGGGGTCCGCGTACCATCCGCTCTCCGCCGGCGAGCTGGATGGTCGGGCGGATGCCTGGGTGCTGGGTCACATCCATGTCGGCCGGCAGATCACCCCCACGGCCCTCTATCCCGGC
This sequence comes from Actinomycetota bacterium, assembly GCA_005798285.1. Lineage (GTDB taxonomy): Bacteria > Armatimonadota > SYMT01 > SYMT01 > SYMT01 > F1-80-MAGs030. The sequence goes on along the minus strand of SYKE01000016.1, from coordinate 38,903 downwards.
TCGCCGCAGGCGCTCGACTTCGGGCCGGGCGAGCGGGGTGCGCACGGTGCGAGGATCCTCACGCTGGAGGACGGCGCGGCCCGTTTCTCTGAAGTCCACCCGATCTCCACGGTCCGCTTCGAAGAGTGCGTACTCACGCTGGAAGAGGGGGTTCCGTCGGAGGGCGAGGATCTGGATCGGCGGGTTGACGGACTCTTCCAGGAGTTCAGCCGCGTGGACGGAGTTCTGATCGAGCATCTGGAGAGCGTGCAGCTTCGCGTCCGCCTGGAGGGTTACGCCGCCGAACCGCGCCAGGAAGTGGTGGGCGTGACCGATCTCACCGGCCGCCATGCCTGGACGCGACTGAGCTACCGACGATTGCTTCGGGATGAGCCCTGGACGGATGTGAACGGCAGAGACGTGGCGGCGGAGTCGGCCCAGCTTCTGGTGGCGCTGAACAACCTCAACTCCGATCCGCCGGATGATCGCATTCTCCCCGAGTGGCGTACTCGCGTGATGCAGCTCGTCGACGACGGAGTCCGAGAGATGGAGCGGACGTGGGACCGCAGCCTGGGACGATTCCCTCGAACCGGGGAGGACGCGCCGCGGAAGCCCTCGCCGGAGCAACTGCGAGAGATGGTGATCGAGGCGGCTCGCACGGAACTGACGTCGCTTCGGCGGCAGGTGCTGGAAGCGCGGAGGAGCGCTTGAGCCGCGTCGTGGTCCGCTCGCTCACGCCGGACGGGCTTCATGGGTTTGTTCGCGGGGAACTCGCGCTCACCGAGCTCGGCGACGGGCTCAACGTGGTTTATGCGCCGAACGCCGCGGGAAAGAGTACGCTGGCGCGAGCGCTCGGATTGCTGCTGAACCCCGGCGATGCGCCGCCGGACGTCATCATCGCGGGTCACGTGGACGACGGAAGCGGCCCGACGCCTCGGCAGGTTCGGAAGAAGGATCGGGAATACCCCGGTTTCCCCGGGAATCCCAGGCAGTACTCGCTCGACCTGCTCTCGCTCGTGGAGGGGTTCGGGAAGGGGGAGCGCGAGCTGCTGGCGCGAGTGATCGGGGAAGGCGTTTCGACCGATCCCGGTACGCCGCCGCGGCTTTCAACACCTGTCTCTGAGTTTGATGCGTTGGACCGTGAGCTCAAGAGTCAGCGGGCCCGTGCCGACCGCCTGGTGTTGGAGGAGGCCCGACTGCCGGATCTGGAGCGCCGCACCCTGGAGGCGAAGGCCGCCGGAGAGGAATTGAAACGCCTCCAGTCGATCCGGGCCTATCGAGAGTTGGTGCGGCGGCTGGAGGAGACCGGGAAGGCGCGAGAGGAGCTGCTCGAAGACCATCCGGGACTGGAGCGTCAGGATCTCGGCGCGGTCGACGGTGCACAGGTGCGGTATCGGGCCCTGTGCGATGCCCGCAAGGCCCGCGAAGAGGCTGAGAAGCAACTCGGCCCGGGTGCGGCGCTTGACGAATCGGTCCTGACCGCGGGGCGAATGACGGATGCCGAACTCGGCCAACTGGAGGCGCAGGTCCGAGGCTGGGATCAGTTGATGGGGGAGGTCCGTCGTGCGGAGGACGGGCTGCGGGAGGCGAGCGCGAAGGCTCGGACTCTGCGCGAGGGCATCCTTCGACTCCTGCCCCACGAGGATCCGGATTCCCTGCCGGCGCCCACCGCCACCGATGTGGAGGCGGCGACCGCGGCGCTGCGGCTCGAGGATGCGCGGGAAGCGGCACAGCGAAAGCGGGATGCTGCGGAACGGCTCCTCGCCGAGTGGCGCATCCGCCACCCCGCCGGAGAGCCGCCGTCCGCGGAACTCCTCGATGCGCTGAAAGCGTGGCTGGAGTGCGAAACGCCGTCGCCCGGGATCGATCGGAGACCGCTGCTGCTGGTGGGAATCGCAGGAGGCGGCGCGGTGCTGGTGGCGTTTGCGGGGGCGGCCGGCTGGCAGTGGATCGCAGTGGCGGCCGTGGCGGCGGCGGCCGTGGCGGTGTTCATATTCGGCGCGCCCCGACTCGGCCCGAGCCGGGCTGCTGAACTACTGGAGCGCATTCCGGCCGAAGTTCGAGGCGCGGCGCCGGATCGGCGTTCGATCCTGGCCGCGTATGACACCCGCCAGCGGGGGTCGCTCACGCTGCAACTCGCATCCGAGATGGCGGCGGAGATCGAGCGGTCCCTTCGAGAGCCGCTGCCCGAGGCGGAGTGGCCCGCGCTGGCGGAGCGCCTGCGCATCCGGCTGGCGGACCCCTTCACGCTGGAAGCCTGTGCGAGTCGCCTGCGGGAGTACGAAGCGGCGCGGGTGGAGGTTGAACGCCGCAGTGCTGTTCTAACCGAGGCCCTGGATCGGAGCAACCGACGACTCCAGGCGGTGCGAACGGAACTCGCCCGGTTCGACTTCGCGGCGCCCGAGGCTTTCTCAGAGCTCGATGCAGGACAGTGGGTGGCCGCCTTCGCTCGCCGCCGAGAAGCCTGCCGCCGATGGTCCGCCGCGTGTGAGTCGCTCCGAGTGGCTTCGGATTCTCTCATCCGCTTCCTGGAAAGCCAGGGCGTTCCCCCGGACGACGATCTGGACGCGCGGGTGAGCCGGCTGGAAGCGCGTGCTGCCGCTGCGGCCGAGCTTGCGATGCTGAACTCCAGATCGAGCGACCTGAAGCAGGCGCTTCAGCAGCACCGGCTGCCTGAGAGCGGTGAGATCCATGCGCTGTTGGGGGCACCGCTGGATGAAGTGACCGACGAGGAGCTACAGGCGGGTATCGCTCGACGGGAGCTCGCGCACTCAGACATCGAGCAACTGGCGAGAGAAACTGCCACGATCCAGGAGCAGTTGCGGAGCGCCGAGCAGTCCCGCGAGGCGCTCCAGCTCGATGAGCGCCTGCAGCGGCTGACCGACACCCAGACGGATGCCTGGCGTGAGCACATTCGAAAGTGGATGTTCCATCAGGTGCGCCTCAGCATCAATGAGAATCTGCGCGACCATGCCCTGCCCGGCATGGTCCGAGAGGCGTCGGGCTATCTGGACCGGTTCACCGGCGGGCGCTATCGCCTGCGATTTGGGCGGCACTCCGATACGCCGATCGGGCGTCTCGAGGTCTACGACGAGCGGCGTGGCGTTCCTCAAGCGTTTGCCGAGCTGAGCACCGGCACGCGGCTGCATGTGGTGCTGTCCCTGCGGCTCGGGCTCCTGACGGAGCAGGAAGGCGGCGTCGACGCGCGCCACTTTCCGATCGTTGCGGACGAGGTAATGGCGGTCTCGGACCCCGAGGCGTCCCGCGCTCTGGCGGAAGCGCTCGTGCAGATCGCGGCCGAACGGCAGGTGATTCTGTTCACCAACCAACCGGAGGATGTGTCTCTGTTCCGAGAGCTGTGTCCCGAGGTGCAGGTGAAGACTCTCGGACCCGACCCTGAATTCTTGCCAGAGGCGCCGGCGGAGTTGCCCGGCTATCGTCGCCCACCGGGGGTCCGATCTCCGCACCCCCTTTCCACCATTCGCGCCCATCACCCCGAAGCGTTTTTCCCGGCGTCGGTCCGTCGAAGGCTGCCACCGGTGGAGAGTATCGAGGAACTGCTGGAGTTGGGCGCCCTGGCGCCGGAGCTGCGCGCCTATCTGGAGTTGCTGGAAGCCTGCCGTCAGGAGTTGCTGCGGCAGCGTCCTCGACTGGTGTGGGAGCAAATCCAGAAGACGGATTGGGTGACTCCGACCTACCGGGAGAGCATTCGAGAGATCGTGCGAGAGGAGCGCGGGGACGGCGCCCGTTGTCTCGAGCGGATCGAGCGACTTCCGAGCATCCGCGCCACCACCAAGCAGTCCGCACGCGAATGGTTGGAGGGTCACGGCTACCTGGAGCCGCCGCTCACGCTGGAGGAGATCCGACGCGTGGTTGCCGATCGCGCCCCTGAGGGGATGGAGCCGTTCCACCAGGAGCACGCCGCGCAGATGCTGCTGGCGGCGTTTGCATCGGAGTGAAGCGGGGGTTGGTCAACCGCCCAGCAAGGGTCCCGGCCGAGTTTCCAACGTTCGCGTGAGGTCTGTCGGAAGCCCCCGGATGACGCGGACTTTCGACACGTCGAAGACGGTGTGAAGCACCGCCGACAGCAGGTTTCGCGGCGTGACGGGATCCGAGGCCGGCTCACCCGCTTTGGGGTCGGTGGAGCCGATGACGCGGCCACCCGGGATGCCCCCGCCGAAGAGCGCCAGCGTGGAGAGGCGCGCCCAGTGATCCCGTCCTCCCCGCGCATTGATAGCGGGGGTGCGGCCGAAGTCGCCGGTGACGATCACCAGGGTCTTTGAAAGCAGCCCGCGTTGGGCGAGGTCTTCCAGGAATGCTGAGAGCGCCTTGTCCACGGTGGGTCCGAGCATGCGCATTCCAGCCTCGATGCCGGGGTTATTGCCGTCGGCATGCATATCCCAGCCGGCGCTTTGCACGGTGACAAAACCGCAGCCCGCCTCCACCAGTCGCCGGGCCAACAAGAGCTGTTGACCCAGAATGGAGGGTTGAAACACCTTCTTGCCGATCTGGAACATCCGCGTGTCATAGCGCTCAGCCAGTTTCGCGGGCTCGGAGGAGAGATCGAACGCGCGTGCTGCTGCGCCGGTGATGAGTTCCACCGCTTGCTGCTCGTACGGGTCGTACGCCTGCCCCGCATCGAAGGCCGGATCCGAACGGCGGGCGGCATCGAGTTCCCGCAGGAGGGCCCGTCGATCTTCCAGGCGGCGCAGCGGTAGGTTCAGCTTCATGTTGGCGGATGCCGAGCCGGAGCCCCCGGGAACAAACGGGTTCGAGCCGCTGCCGAGACTGCCGCCGCGGGATGCGCCGACCACCCGGACCAGCTCCTTGGCATACTGGCCGTCTGCATGGGGCGCCGTGAGCAGCGCATACGTTGGCAAACCGGTCCTGGGGTGATTGGCGCCCCGAATACGCGCATAGGCGCCGCCGATGCCGAAGCCCTGTCGGCCGAGCCCGGGGATGTCGGTTCCGCCCGTCAGGACGTGATTGATGGCGCGTTCGTGATCGTTGATGGTGTGGGTGAACGACCGCACCGCCGTGAGCGTGTCGGCCTGCTTCGCCAGCAAGGGGAAGTCGCCGCCGAGAGTGAGGCCGGGCACTCGGGTTTTCACCTCGCCGTTCACACTGCGGTAGGGTGCGGGCTGGTCCATGTTCGGGTGAAACGTCTCGATGTGGCTCGCGCCGCCCGCCAGGAAGAGGACGACCACGCTCCTGTCCTTTAGAAAGGCGGGGTCGGCAGCTTCGGCCCGGGCCTGGAGCAGGAGCGGCAGGTTGAGGCCGCACAGCCCTCCAAGTCCGAGGGAGCCGATCCGCAGCAGGTCGCGCCGGCTGCGGCCGGAGCAGTCCGCGGCGGGGGTTCCGGATCCTGAGAAGCTGACGAGCATCGAGGCCACCTGTTCGAGGTTCTAACGGTTGAAGAGAAACTCGCGAGAGTTGATGAGCACCCACAGCACATCGGAGTAATCCATGCCGCCGGCTGCGCCACCTGCGGCCACACCATCCGACGTGGGTCCGCGACTCAGCCGCTGTTCCAGAAGGGTGAGTTCGCGGGCCGTGGGTGGACGCGACAGGGCGCGGAGGTAGAGTTCGGTCAGGCGCTCTCGGTGGGGTCGGGGGTCGGCGTTCATCCGTTTCGCCATCGCGCCGCCCACACGGGTGAGGATCTCGGGCGAGTTCAACATGTGTACCGCCTGCGCAAGCGAGGCGCCTGAGGACCGTTCACACTCGCAAGCCGTGGCCGCCTCGGGTCGTCCGAACAATCCCAGGAAGTGCGACTCGAACTGGGCATCGGGAAGCTGAACGGCGCGCGTGCCGACGGGCATCCCCCGGAAGGTGGTGGTCTCGCCGGTGAGCGTATCGATGGCGTCGAGGAGCGCTTCCGCGGGAAGCCTGCGGGGAATGAAGCGAGAGTAATTCTGCACATCCGGCGCCATTCCGACGGCCGGATGAGCGCTGAGCCGATAGGCCCGCGTCGAGCAGATCTCCCGGATGAGCTGCTTCAAGTCGTAGCCCGATGCGGAGAACCCGGCCGCCAGTGCGTCCAGCAGCTCCGGATGCGTGGCGGGATTGGTGACGCGGAGATCGTCTTCGGGCTCCACCAGGCCTCTACCCAGAAAGTGTTTCCAGTAGCGGTTCACCAGCGCTCGCGCGAAGAACGGGTTGTCCGGTCGCGTCATCCAGGATGCGAGATGGGCGCGGGCATCGTCCTCATCCTCAATTCGGATCGCGGAAGCCAGAAGTGGAGTAGGATGGATCGTCTCGCCGGTTCGAGGATGCTTCGCCTCGGTTTTGCCCCAGCGAAAGCTCACCGCCAGCGGCGGCTTTACGGGCGCCGGCTGTCCCTTCACCGCCTTTGGCGCCGGCGGGTCCACCACCGTGAGTCGGGAGAAGAAGGCCGCCATGCCGTGGTAATCCCGCTGGCTCCAGCGCTCCTGCGGGTGGTGATGGCATCGGGCGCAGGCGATTCGCTGGCCCAGGAAGAGCTGCGCGGTGTCCTCCACCTGGGCGTCGACTTCCCGAACCTCTCGATACCAGCCCGCCTCGGGTCGAGACGCCACGTCGCCGACAGCGGTCAGGATCTCCCGAACGAAGCGATCGTACGGCTTGTTCTCCGCGAGAGAGCGGCGGATCCACCCGTGGAACGGGATGGTCTGCTGAGGGTCGTCGCGGGGAGAGGCCCGTCGGTTGCGGAGGAGCGCATTCCACTTCATCGCCCAGAAGTCCGCGTACTCGGCGCTGCCCAGCAGCCGGTCGATGAGCCGGCGGTCTCTCCCCGGCGTGCGGTCCGCCGCAAAGGCCTCCAACTCCGCCAGGCTCGGCAGTCGCCCGGTGAGATCGAGGGTAACGCGTCGGAGAAAGGTCCCATCATCGGCGAGCGCCGCCGGGATCAAACCCAGTCGCCGCCACTGCTGCTCTAGGAGTCGATCCAGGGACGAAGCCGGGGTTGGGTCGCTCGGCCGGGCGGGTCCGACCGGAGTTCCTCCCTGCTTCCCATGGCGCGGCGATGACGCCGGCACGAGGAGTTGGGACACCGCGACGTGGGTCTGATAGCGGGCCATCACGGCTGCAACTCCGGCTCGCTCCCCGGCTGTGACCCACCCCTCCGGCGAAGCCTCCGCCAGCGCGTCGTCGTTGCTCTCCCATTGCGCCAGTTCGGTGACATCCACGGCGCTTCCGTCGGAGCGATGCGCCACCACCGCCAGCGGGCGGTGCTGCCCCCGCTGGAGGGAATCCCGTACGGGTAGCATTTCGATCCGCTCGACGCGGGGCGCGGAGGGGGGATCCATTTCGGCGCCCTCACGGATCCAGCGTACGAGCACACGGTACGCCGACGAACTCCGGTCGAAGCGCTTGCCGCCCCGATGCGGAACCTCCAGCGTCGCTTTTCTCAGGATCGCGCTCTGTTCAGGTCGTGCGGGATCAATGCGGCCTCCGGCCCGAAGTGCGGGAAGATCCTCGCCCGGCTCAAAACCGAACAGGCTGAGGCTGAAACCGCCCTGCCCGCCGCTCTTACCGTGGCACGTTCCTCCACTACACCCGTGCGTGGCCAGCAACGGTACGATCTGCTGCCGAAAGCTGACCCTGGGGGGCGCCTTGAGATCGACAACCCGCAGGGCGGTATCGGACGGGGGTACGCCGGGCACACGCAACCGGACGATGGCGCGCCCCTCCCGCAGGGGTTTCAGTCGTCCATCCGGGGTCACCGTTGCCACCGCTGGTGGACTGACGGTGATCGTGTAGCCCGACCGCACGGGTTCGGTCCGTCCGTCCGCCGCGCGCCGTGCGACCGCCGGCCGCCATGTCGCTTCAGGACCCGAGAGCACGATGCCGCCCAGGGGAACCCCTTCGATCACAAGTCTTGCCGGCGCCGGCGTGGCGCCGCGCCCGGCGTGAGGCGGAGACGCGACATTTGACTTCGGCGGCGAGGCGTGTGCAACGCCACTCGCGAGCCAGAAGCTCCCGAGCAGACCGATGCCTCGCCATCCCAGCCGATGCTTCATCGCCCAGCCTCCGAACGCCACCGTCCGATCCGAAGTCGCCACCCACCGCTTGTCGCTTCGGGGCGCCGATTCCTTCGCCGATCCGTGGCAAGACCCGGCCCGCGCCGTCTGTGAGCAGACCCCTTGCTGGTCGCTCGCGTTCGCCGAACGAAAGAAACCCTCCGCCATCCGTACTTTTACGGATGGCGGATTTCCTCCGGGTGTCTTGTCGGTGGCAACAAGCTCGTTTTCATTCAAGACATCGTTCGATCCATTCTCCCCCGCAGATCGAACGCAGACTGTGCCGATCGTCGAGGCGTTGCCCGTCCCATGACTCTCCGAACCCATTCACCCCGTTCAAACCGGACTCGGATCTCGCTTCTCTGCGCCCTGGTTGGAGTGGGAGCATTGTTTTTCCCGTGCAACCGTTCCGCGGAAGCGCGCCCGGTCCGCCCGCTGCCGCCGCTGCTGCCGACGCTGAAAACAGTGGGTCCACTGGGCGGCAGCGGAGATGACGCGTTCAACGCGCTTGCACTCGGGAAAGACGGAACCGCGTATCTGGTCGGCTCCACCCGCTCGCGAGACTTCGCCCTGGCCGGGCCGCCGCGGACGGGCACGGACCTGGATGCGGTGGTGGTGTCTCTCCGTCGAACGGAGGGGAAGTGGAGCGTGATGTGGGCCCGCCGGTTCGGCGGCCGCCTCGATGACGAAGCGCTCGCCGTCGCCGTGGATACGCAAGGCCGCGTGGTCATCGGCGGCAAAACCGCCTCCCCCAACTTCCCGATCACCCCCAACGCGGTTCAGATGCGTCGCTCAGGCGAGTTGCCGGATGGGTTCATTGCCACCATGGAACCAGACTCGGCCGAAGTCACCTTTTCGAGCTACTACGGAGGCGTTGGTGAGGATGGCGTCAGTGCGATTGCCGTTCTGTCTCTCAATTCCATCGCTGTGGGGGGAAGTACCGAGTCAGCGGTGCTGCCGACGGTGGGTTCGAGTCGCTCCGCCGAGAGGAGGGCGCCACACGCCACGGGAGGCGGCACCGATGGATTCGTGGGGGTGCTGCGGTTTCAAAGTCGATGGCGAACAGTGGCGTCCCCCGCACTTCGTGTGGGCGGTGCTGGCTCCGACCATGTGAACGCGTTGGCGGTGGGACGCGGTGGCCGGATTTTCCTCGGAGGCTCCACAGACTCTCCCGCGTTCGGGTTGGATCCGGATGGTCCCCTCAAGAATGCTGCACTCGGAGGGACAGATGCTTTTCTGGCGCGAGCCGATCGGGCAGGCGCCAACCTGCATTATGTCGCGCGATTTGGCAGTACGGCAGAGGACTCGTGCTGGAGCCTTGCTGCGCTGCGCGGGTTGGTCTTTGCCGGATGTGGTAGTGCGGGCGCCACCGAGTTTCCAGTGCGTGTCACGCTCGGATCACCCTCCGGCGTTGACGGACTGCTGATGGGGTTTACCGAGAGTTCCGCTGGATTGACCCCGGTTCAGAGTGTGGTCCTCGGAGGCTCAGGCGATGAGGTAATTCGCTCCATCGCTGTATCCGAATCATCCGGGGTTGTTGAAGTAGGGATCGGAGGATCCACGACCTCTGCAGATCTGCCCACTATCAATCGCGCTATCGGAGATCCAGGTGCGCCAACCATGTTGGACGGGTTTGTCGGGGTGCTTCAAGCTCGAGACCCGCTATTCAGATCGCTTCAGTTAGCGGGATTGAGCTATGTGTCTGGTCCTGCCGCCGACAGTGTTTCGGCTGTTGGGCAGCCAAAAGGGGGCGTCGACACTCTGCTTTTTGCCGGAGCTACAGAGAGTTGGACGCGCACCGTGGTGCCCGACGATGGAGTGCTCGGCAACCGAGGATTGCAAGACGGCCTATTGGGCGCCCTTCGATTCGGTGGAGTCGCACCTGCGATTACCGTCGCCCCGACGGGTTCTCTCGACTTTGGCTCGGCGGTCACCGTTGGATCCGTGCGAACTCAACCAGTCACGGTGAAAAACACCGGTGGTAGCGCTGCCAATATCATTCTAGCGATCGTGCCTGACGTTCCGTTCTCGGTGCCGGTTGGCTTGGACCGGATCGTCGTGATCCAACCCGGCGAGTCTGTGAGTGTCGATGTTGTCTACGCCCCATTGAGAGCCGGAATTCACACGGCAAAGCTGGATGTGAGTCTGCTTTCACCTGACGGCGCAAACACTTCCCTCCGGTCCTTGCAGCTTACGGCGAGTGCGACTGGGGGCAGATGAGCATCCGACTCTCATCGCAGGTGACGGTTATGGCTTCCCGCGAGTGATGCCGAAGTATCGACAGCGAACAGAGTGCGCTCGACGGATCAATCCTATGACAGCATCAGTCCTCATTGTGCCAGGACGCGGCCCTCCGTTGGCCGCATGGGGCCCAGCCAGAGTGGACAACCAGGGGTGTCTATGGGCTGCAGACCTGGAGTTTGGCCCCGGCCCGCGTTGTCGGCCTCGCGACGGAGACAGCCCAATATCGACTTCGGAACAGCACATCCCTCACTGAGGAGTGCAAGATAGGCATTTGACGCAAATGACACGAGCATTTAGATGGCCCGGCTGGACGACAGCGTCAGCACTACTGCTGGCACTCACGTCTCTGGCTGCGGCGACCAGGCCCTCCGCTGGGGCTCAGGATAGCCCGCCACATCTCGCCGTAGTGCAGGCAACTCTTGAGGATCCGGCGCCGTACTACACGAACTCCACCCTTTCGTTGAAAGTCGCGCTGTTCACGGACAACAACATGCCCATAGCGGTGGGTGACTACAGGCGCTACCAATTCAGGCTTGATTCCAGTAACCAGGCTGCGGTACTGCCGAAACAGGCGACTACCAGCTCAGATGGACGCCTGGTCACTCAGACGACTGGCACAGCAGGCACAAGTGATCTAACGGTGTCAGCTCGCCCGGCGAACGCGATGGGTCCGGATGGATGGATCAGTGCGAACAGTGGAGTGTCGGTCACGACGGCCGCGAATATGGATCCATTGGTAACACGGGTGACCATCACTCAGGTTGAACCGCCGAAGCAAGTCTTTCTTGGCGATGAACTCAAGTTCAAGGTCCAGGCGTTCACCGGTGCCCCGCCGATGTTGGTGGAGATCCCACCCGCCAGCCTCTCTCACTACAGAGTGGAGTTTGAAGCGACTCAGTCTGGCACGCCCTCCAGGCTCAAACTCCCGGATCCGGCTGCGCTCGGGGGTGACGCCTACCGGGTACAGGCAAAATTCTCGGGTGAGGTTCAGCTTACGGCGAAGGTGAGGCGAGGCGACAAGTTTGGCGGCCTCGTCGATGAACCCAGGAGCGCTGATCAGTCGATTCCCCTCACCATTCTGGGAGATCGTCCCAAGGCGCTTCGGCTGATCGACGCGATGGTCAGTCCATCGACCTCTATCGTTGCGGGGCAGCCGTTCCAGATCAGGGTGCTCCTGAGAGACAGTGACGGCAACCTCATCATCACGTCAGACTACTCGAAGCGTTTCGAGATTTCCGCCGAAAGCCAGTCAACCAACGTTTCCCAACTCTATCGCGAGAACGAGAGTGGCGCCGTCTGGAACGGCACGCTGAAGTCTCCGGGTCCGGCACTGATCACGATAACCGCCCGTCCCAAAGACGGGGGGTCCGACCGTCAAGTGTCCGTAGCCCTGAACGCGGTGACCATTGCCGACATACGTCCGGCGGTCGTGACCGCTGACATCATGGACTCCAAGACAGTCAACCGGCTCTTTGGAAAGAAGTTTAAAGACAACTACCACGTCATGACGGTGACTGTCAAGAACAACCTCCCCAAGAACACTGGCGATGCTCTGGCCGGGGCTTCAATTATGGTGTATCGCTCCTCGCTGGACTTCGGAGTGACGTTTGAGAAGCGGTGGAATCCGGCGCAGCACTCGAGTAGAGAGAAGAGTGGGGATGACTCAACCAACCGGGAGCCAGGAGGGAGCTCTCCGAGCGGCGACGGGAGCTCAGCTCCGGAGAACCGTGCCAACCGCAAGGAGTGGAGCGAGGTCACGCAGGCAGATGTCATTCAAGAACTGGAATTGCCCTATCTGGGGGAGGACACGGTAGATGGACAGAGCCGTGCGGTAGCGAGCCGGTCGCCAGCTGGCGGCAGCGGTAATCCTCTGCGCGCAACTGCATTTGCAGATCCCAACGGAGGCGCGCAGAACCAACGAGCAGTCGAGGATGGAGTTACCTGGGCATCGTTGTATGACCTGGCCCACCACCCGGGTTTCCAGCCTTCGGCGGTGGATCAACTCTTGTTGGCCGACTTAGCCAGTCGGGCCCGAGAGATTGCAAAGTTGTCGCCCGGCATCGAGTCCGATCAGATGACAGGTCAGATTCGGGATCTGTTGAGGTTCGTGCGTACTCCCGGGGAGCCTGCCACCAAGGGCGCGAGAGAGGCGTTGATCGAGGAGTTGGACGCCTGGGTGCGGGCCGCGCATCCGCGGTACATTCGACATCGGTTCCGCTATCGTCCTTACACAAACGAGATGATGGCGGCGATCGCGCTACGTCAGGAACAGCATAACGCTCGAGCCTGGTTCCTGCGCGGTTTGAACTTCCTGGGGACGGTTGCGACGGCGGTGACCCGCATCCCGAACCTAACCGGGGGTGATGCCAACTCCAACCGAATCGGGAGCATCCTGAACCTCTTCGGTTCCGTGTTCACCCCGGCGGTTGCAGAGTTCTGGCCCAACATGCACGAAACTCACCGGATCAACCTGATGGCTATGTCGATGCGGGAGGTTGAAGAGGTCCCGTTCGGCAGCCAACTGACTCGAGTCGTCTTCGTGCCCAAACGTGAGATGGTGGGAATGCTTCGAGGTCATCTCGTTCGCATTGCGGAAGTGCATCGAAACTTCATCGGGATCAGAGTCAGCGTCATTCAGCCGAACCAGACCGGCGATGTCAATGACGTTCCCAACCGCTTCCCCGGAAACGGAAGCTCCCAGCGGTAACGCTGGATCAGGAGTTCCGTCATCGCGGGTTTCGCCCCGATGGATGCCGCGCACTGGGCGGAGTCCATCGGGGATCACCCGTTACAGCCGCCAGCACTTACGTACGAGGGGCGGGCGCGCGGGGGAATTGCGCGTACGAATGCGATGCAGCGGATCCGTTGGAAATCAGGCCCTGGAGAGGCAGTGTCCGCTCGGCGCGTAAACCACGCCTGCCGCCGGATCCCCGATCGGTCATCGAAGAGATTCCCTGGTCGGAGAGGACAGGGAGGACAATTGGGTGTTGGGGTCGGACGGAAGGCCATGATCAAGATCGTTGTCATCCACGGACCCAACCTGAATCTGCTGGGGCTGAGGGAGCCGGAGGTGTACGGCGCCCTCAACCTGCAGCAGATCAATGACCGTATCCAGGAACTCGCCCGGCGCGAGGGGCTGGAAGTCCGCATCCATCAGTCGAACTCCGAGGGCGTCATCGTGGATCACATCCACGCCGCCCTGGAGTGGGCGGATGCCATCGTCATCAATCCCGCCGCTTACACCCATACCTCGGTCGCCATCCGCGACGCCATCACAGCGGTCCGCCTTCCCACGGTGGAAGTGCACATGAGCAACGTCCACCGCCGTGAGCCGTTCCGGCATCACTCGTATGTCAGCCCGGTGGTGGTGGGCCAGGTGGTGGGCTTTGGGCCGGAAAGCTACACGCTGGGTTTGCTGGCGGCGAAGCGTACCGTGGAGGAGCAGCGTCGATGAACCGAATTCAACTGTTTCGGGAGCGGATGGCTGCGGTGGGGGCCTCCGCCGTGCTGATCCAGCGGCCGGAGGATGTGGGCTACCTCTCCGGCTTCACGGGTTCGTCGGCCGTGCTGCTGTTCACACCGGAGCACGCCCTGTTCATCACCGACAGTCGCTATGCCGTGCAGGCCTCTGCGGAGTGTCCCGATTTCGAGCATGTCGTGCTCTCCGGCGGAGCGGGCTACGATCAGACGGTAGCGGCACGTGCGCGCGCACTGGGCGTGAAGAAGCTCTGTGTAGAGGGCGACTATCTCACGCTCAGCCGGTTTCAAGCCCTGAAGGAGCATCTGGGGGGCGCTGATCCCATCGCGCTGGATCCGGCCGCCGATATGGTCATGCCGCTTCGCATGATCAAGGATGAGGATGAGATCGCCGTCTTCCGCGAAGCGTGCCTAATGGCGGATCGGGCCTTCGAGCACATTCTCACCTGGATTCGGCCGGGTCTCACCGAACGGGAGGTGGCGCTGGAGTTGGAGTTCCACATGCGCCGGGCAGGGGCGGAAAGAGAGGCGTTCGATACGATTGTCGCGTCGGGCGTCCGATCGGCGCTCCCGCATGGGCGCGCCTCGGACAAGCTGCTGGAGGCGGGCGATTTTGTGACCATGGACTTCGGCGCAAAACACCGGGGCTACCACAGTGATCTCACCCGAACCCTCGTTCTGGGTCCGGCGAGCGAGCTTCAGAAGCAGGTGTACCAGACGGTCATCGACGCGCGAGACGCCGCGTTTGCCCTCATTCGAGACGGAGCTTCGGGGCGGGCCGTAGACGCGGCCGCGCGAGACGTGATCCGGGATCGGGGATACGGCGACTTCTTCGGACACGGATTGGGTCACGGCCTTGGCCGGGTGATCCACGAGGGACCGCCGATGCTCTCGCCGCGCTCTGAGTTGACGCTGCGCGCCGGCATGATTGCGACCGTGGAGCCGGGGATCTACATTCCGGATTGGGGTGGCGTTCGGGTGGAGGACGACCTGCTGGTTACCGACTCGGGCTTCGAGTTCCTTACCCACTCCACACGCGAACTGATCGAGGTCGCGCTGTGAATCGAGGCGGAGGCTCTTCCAGGGATGCAGGCGGGTCGGGAGGCGGTCCCCGCCGTCGACCCGGATCCGGCGAGGGCCGGCTTCGCCGTCCCGGCACACCCAGACCGATGCCCAATCTTCCGGATACCGTCTACATGCTGGTGGATCCGGAAACGCGGGAAGCCCTCCGTCTCGGCGACACCGAAGCGGAACAGGGTCCGGCATTCTTCACTTCGCGAGAACTGCTGGAGCGGTACGCCGAGGCCAAGGGGCTGTCCGAGTACTCCGTCCACGCCGTGCCCGGCGGTATCCTCTCTCGGATGCGGGGTCGCCCCCACTGGGTCGACGGCCGTCGTCCGGACGGGCGTTGACCTCTCTCGGACCGCCACCGGGGTTGTGGAATTACGACCCCGGGACGGCTCCGACGGGCTGCACCGGGATCGCCTTTGTCGCGGCGGCTTTGAGTTCCACCGTCTTCTTCTCGGCAAACTCCCGGAAGGCGATCTCCTTGAAGTCGCCCGGCTTGAACGGAACCCACCGTGCGATGTGGATGCCGAATTGCGACCGAAACGGCCCGACGACTTGCCCGGCGGCTGCCCCCTTCAGCGCGTCTTCGAACTCGGGGCCGTAGGCATCTCGGCGGAACAGGCCCAGGTCGCCGCCCTGATCCCGGCTCATGGGGTCCTCGGAGAACTTGCGGGCCGTCGTTTCGAAGCTGCTGCCCGCCCGAAGGGCGGCGGCACACTCGTCGGAGAGTTTTCGCGCACGCGCAGCCTGACTCGCCGGCGTTTCCCCCGCGGAGAGCAGGCGGCTCGTGTTGAAGAACAGGTGCCCCCCGCGCATCCACTCTCGTTCCATGCGCTGACGGTCGATCTTTAGCCCCCTGCCGCCAGGATAGGTCTGCTTCCATGCCGCCTGAACGAGGGTCTCCAGCCCGATCTCATTGCGGATCTGCGCCTTCATTTCGAGGAGCGTGATGCTTTCAGTTTCGAGGAACGCCTCGAGTGACGGGAAGCGACAGCACGGGCAGAGCTGGGCCGGAGGCAGCTTTCGAAGCTTCGCCAATCGGGCGTCGATGGCGGCGCGAGCGGGCCGGACGCCTCGCGCTTCCAGAAACTGCCGCGTCACCTCCAGTTCGATGAGGCGCGTGAGGCGGCGCTCGCGGATGTTCCGGGCGCGTCGGGCGTAGGCGTCCGGCGGTACTCCCGCATCGATCTGCTTCCGTGTGATCGGGGTGGCCCCGACTCGCGCGGCGACATCGTCCTGCCCGACGGCGACGGTGGAAGTGCCGGCCATGAGGGCCAGCAGGACGCAGCAGCCCACGCGTTCCGCGCTATTCCAGACCATGATCGACCCGTTTCTCTCCGACTCTGCTCGGCCGAATTCCAAGTCCCATCAGCGCCACTCCCAATCCGAATCCGAGGATCCGCCAGAGCGGCCACTTCCCGGCGCCGCCCGATGGCGCCCCGAGCCGCGCCTCTCGAAGTTGAACCAACCCCGAGTCTCTCCGGGTCGCAGGATCGCGGTTGACCACCAGACGTCCGGAGTACACTTGCTGCGTCCGCCATAGCGGCGGCACTTCATCGCGGCCGGCGGGGTAAACCAGCACTGAGTTGAACACACCCGGCGGTGTCCCGACAGAGACGCCATCCCACCACTGTTCCCCCAGGGTGAGCACCGGTGGATCCGCGTCGTCCCGATCCACGACGTGGCCCTCCAGCACGACCCGGCGACCGTCGAGTGCCGCGAGTTCCGCGGGTGGAGCGGCATCCACGCCGAGGGGTTCCATCCGGCGCAGCATGCCGTAGTCGAACAGCGGCATCCCTGCCTGTTCCGCCAGGCGGCGTGCGCTCGGATGGTGGTCGTCGGGCTCCACTCGGGTCACGGAGTCCGCTTCCATCCGATAGATGTAGCCTTCGTCCGGTTTGGGGTCGACAAAAAACGTGCCCCGAACGAGGATCGGCTCGAAGCGCTCCGGTGGGATGGGAGTGGCGCTCTCCACCAGCAGGTACTGGTCAAACTGGGGCTTTGGGCCGTAGCAGCAGGTCTGGGTGCTGCGCAGCAGGCAGAACACCTGGATCTTTGCCGCCACCTCAAGGGGATACATGAAGCCGATCGCACTGAAGCGAGAGCCACTCAACTGTTGGATCGCGGCGGGCGCCGGAGTCGGCTTCTTCGGATCATAGCGCCACTGCGCCAGGGTGGCGAACTGGAGGAAGCGCTCGCCGAGCGTCTCTTCGATCTTCTTCTCATCGATCCCGAGATTGAGGTGACCGGTTCGACTCGGTTCCGAACGTACGGCAAGCCGGATGGAGCGCGGATGCCCGGCCGACTTCACGGCCGCCGCCAGATGATCGGCCGCCGCCATTCCGGCCATCAGCAGGAAGCCGAGGGCGAGGAGCAACGAAGAGCGGCTCCGCCTCATCGGCGCCTTCTTTCCAAAAACTCCACGGAGCAACTGGCTTCAGTCGACGGCACGCAGGTTCTCCACGACACTCAGGCGGTAGGCCCGGATCGCCGGGAGTAGGCCAGCCGCCATCGCCAGCAGGACAGCCACTGGCGTGGCAAGGAGATCGACGAGGGTCCACCGTAGCCATGATGCCCGGAGTCCGGCCTCTCGCAGCAGCCAGGGCTCCAGCAGTGCGATCAGGGCGTGTCCCAGCAGCACTCCCAACAGACCGGAGAGAGCCCCGACCCAAGCGGCCTCCGCCAGAACGAGACCGAGGATGTAGCGCCGGCCGGCTCCGAGCATTCGGAGCAGACCCAGCTCCCGGCGTCGGTAGTAGAGGGACGTGAGGAGCTGTGCGAAGAGGAAGCCGCTCCCCAGTACGAGGACCATCGCGCCCACGATATCCAGGATGCGGGTGGCTGAGCCGACCAGTCGCAGAAGCTCTGGCATCACCTCTGCGGGGATCACGAGCTGGGCCGTGGGATGGTTCAGGTAGGCATGGCGCAGTTGCTGGATTCCCGGGTGGAGCGCCCGCCCTCGAATGCGGCGAAGCTTCACCATCGCTCCGCTGACGCGCCGCTCCCCCGTGGCGGAACTTACCTCTTGCTCGGCTTCGCCGGCGCGCTCCAACGCGTAGAAGCTCACCAGCGGAATGTAGAGCGCGTCATCGAAGGGGGTATTCGTGGGTGAGGCGATGCCAACCACTTCAAAGGAGTCGCCATCGTGGACTGGATCCGCGAGGTTGAGGCCGTGTGAGGGTGCGAAGCGATCTCCCAGGGAGAGCCGCAGCCGTCGGGCCGCTGTCGCTCCGGCCACCGCCTCGGCGCCGCCTCGAAACCCGCGACCGCTCCCACCTTGAGGAGCGTCGAACCGTAAAGCCGGACCGGCTTCCGCCAGGAGCGAGAAGAAATCGGGCTCCACCGCCATCACCCAGGTTCCCTGGTAGGAGTGGCCGGCGGCGAACGGCAGGACGGCGACGGTCAGCGGGTCGCGCCGTAAGGCTTCGACCTCGGTCCGAGCCAGGGTTCCGGAGGGCTGGTCGAGGTGATAGAGGCTGCTCAGCGCGATCTGCAGGGCCGAGCCTCTCGGGGCGAGGATGGCATCGACTCCCAGCCCTTCGACGCGAAACTGATCGGCGGTTTGCTCCCGAAGCGATCCCACGGCGACCAGGAGCGCCACTCCGACGGCGCAGCCGAGAACCACCAGAGCCGCGGCGGCGGCCCGGCGTCGAATCGATTTCAGGAGCAGCGTCCAGAACTTCATCCGTCGCCCGCCCCCGACAGCGCCCGATTGAGCGCCTCGAAGTCGACACGTACCGAGAACTGCTGGAGCACCCAATCATCGTGGGTCACCACCACCAGGGTGCTGCCGGTGTCACCACAAACCGACTTGAGCAGGTCCAGCACCTGCTCCCGGTTCCTGCGGTCCAGCGCAGACGTGGGCTCGTCGGCCAGCACGAGTTCGGGTCGTTTCACCAGCGCTCGGGCCACCGCCACGCGTTGCTGCTCTCCCACGGAGAGTCGCTCCGACGGCGTGCGACTGGCGGCGTCAAAGCCCATGCGGGAGAGCATGTCCGCAGCAGCGCCACGGGTGGTCCGTGTGCCGCCGAACTCGGCTCCGAGCAGGACGTTTTCGAGCGCCGTCAGGCCGGGAATCAGGTTCAGTCCCTGAAAGATGTAGCCGACCCGAGTCGCCCGGAAATGATCCCGCTGAGACTCGGAAAGCTCGGTGAGTTCGAATTCGCCGACGCCGACCTTCCCCGAGGTGGGCGCCAGCACTCCCGCCAGCAGGTGGAGCAGGGTCGTCTTCCCGCATCCGGAGGCGCCGTGGAGAACCACCTGTACGCCTCGCTCCACGACCCACTCGGGGATGTCGAGCAGCGTCTTTCGCTCGTCGCCGCTCCGGGTTGAAACCCGGAGGTCTTGCACGCGAATATGGGATCTCGCCCTGCCGGTCAAGCTGTCAACTCCAGCGACTGTTCCGGTTCGATCGGATTGGATTTCCGGCTCTGGAATTCAGGATACACGGCTTCCGACTACGAATAATCTCCTATTCCCTTGAGTTTCTCAAGGGGCAGAGCGACTTGAGAGACCAGCGGAAAGGTGGTGACGCATGCGGGCCAGGAAGCGGGCTGCTCGTCGTCGGATGCTGGCCTGGGGCATGAGTTGGATGGGAAACGTTCAGGGAGGCCCCGTAGGGGCCGAGCGATTGTTGCATTCGGACAAGGGGTTTCACCAGGATCCCCTCCGCGTGTCGGAAGTGCCGGGGGACGACCGTCGAATCTCCACTGCTTCGGAGTGGGAGAGTCGGCGGCAGGGGATCCTTCGAGGGATGGAGCAGGCGATGGGGCCGTACCCGGGCGGCGGCGCCCGACCTCCCTTGGACGTAAAGGTTCTATCGGAGGATCGCTTTGGCGAGGTCATCCGTCGTACCATCACCTACCAGAGCAGCTCCAATCATCGTGTTCCTGCCATTCTCATGCTCCCTGCGGGAGCGACGCGCAGGAAGATGTCCGCGATGCTCGCCCTTCATCCCACCGGAGAACTCGGAAAGGGGATCGTGGCGGGTCTCCCTGGGGGCCGACCGAACCGGCAGTACGGGCTGGAACTGGCGCAGCGAGGCTATGTCGTCCTCGCGCCGGACTACCCCACCTTCGGGGATTATCGAACGCCTCCTCCGGATGGGGAGGGGTTTGTCTCCGGCACGATGCGGGCGGTGTGGGACAACAGTCGCGGGATCGACCTCCTGGCCGAGATGTCTGAGGTGGATCACCGGCGGATTGGCTCCATCGGACACTCCCTGGGCGGTCACAATGCTCTCTTCACGGCTGCGTTTGATCCCCGAATTCGGGTGACCGTTACGAGCTGCGGCTACACGCGGTTTCACCGCTACTACGGCGGAGATCTAACCGGCTGGACGCAACCCCGCTACATGCCGCGCATTGCCGATCAGTTCGGCAAAGATCCGGACCGGATGCCGTTTGACTTCCCGGAGGTGCTCGCGGCAATCGCGCCGCGGGCCATCTTTACGAACGCTCCACTGAGAGACTCCAATTTCGACGTGAGGGGAGTGCGCGAGTCGATCTCCGCCGCCCGCCGGATCTATGAACTCCTGGGAGGGGAGCATCATCTGGAAGCGTTCTACCCGAGCTGTGATCACGACTTCCCGTTCGAGGCGCGCGCCCGCGCCTACAAGTTCCTGGATGCCCGACTGAAGCCCTGAGTTGCTCCCGACAGCACTCCTGAGCGGATTGCTGCAGGAAAGAATGAGGCCGTGGGCACAACCCCCACGGCCTCATTCTTTCCGCCTATCCCGGGTTTGCGGGATCCCACGTATTCTTCGTGCCGGCGCGCATCTTGCGAACGCCGTCGAGCACGACTTGAGTCTTCTGGAACTTCACGTGTCCGTCGACCCAGGCCACGTTGATGCCGCCGCCCGAGTGCCTGCCGTCCACGAAATCACCGGCGCAGTACGAGGCTGAGGCGCCGGCAAACGCCGGTGTTGGGATGTTGGCAGCCCGCCCCGTCCCGGGAAGGTACCAGAAGGCATTTCGAGGCCCAGCGCCGATGCCGGGGAGCACATCCTGCAGCGGATCGATGGAGTACGTGCCCGAATCCATGATCAGGTAGGTGGTTGCCGGCTCGACAATCTGCGCCAGGGAAGCGGGAACCGGGTCTCCAGTGGCGGGGCGTCGGGTGAGGATCCGGCGGTTGGCGCCGTAGTGACCCCAGAACGAAGCCGTACGAGACTCGGTGGCGCCGTTGGGGCAGGTCATGATGCCGAAGTTCTTGGAGTACGTCTGAGCGATCTGCTGCCAGAAGATGAGTCCGCCCGACCAGCACCCGCCGGGCGCCGCCGCGCACGATGCCGCGCTGACGTCCTGGTTGGAGCGCGGAAACGCTTCGTCGTAATCCTGAACGTACATCATCAGCCCCGTTGAAAGCTGCTTGAGGTTGCTGACGCAGGCTGAGGCTCGGGCGGCGTTTCTCGCCTGTGCGAAGACCGGGAAGAGGATGGCAGCGAGGATGGCTATGATGGCGATAACCACCAAGAGCTCGATCAGGGTGAAACCCCTGCGAGACCGACTGGTTCTCATGGAGGCTCCTTTTCAGGAAGAGGCGGGGGGAGGCATGGATGAGTGCGATGAAGTCGCCGATCAGGTCCGGGTGACGCACCCGGCCGATGCGGTCCTTCGAGGCCGAGAATCAGTTCCCAGCCATCCCATCTGTAACCTGCATGCTAATTCGAATAGAGAAGGCCCGAAGATTTCCACCTCGGGCCCCCGGTAGCTCTATCCAAACCGCAACGAGTAGAGGTCCGCATCCGACAGTGCGAACCGAAGGCGGATCACCTGTCCGGTGAGGGCGGCGAGCCCGGAGCCGAGGCGCACCCGCTTTTCCACTTCGTCTCCGAAGATCTCCGGCGATTGCTCCAGCGCAAATCGGGGGAGCGCCCGACCGGACTCGTCCTGGACTTCCACCCGAATCGATCCGGCGGCGGAGGTGGCGTAGTTCAGGATCAGATCCGACCCGGCAAACCGAAATGGACGGGTCACCATCTCGCCCCCCGCTCGGGGCGCCTGAACGGAGTAGAAGCCGTCGACACGGAGACTGTGCCTTCTAAGTCGGCAACTCGGCCCCCGGTAATACCCCTCCGAAGTGTAAATGGAGAGCTCTTTCGGCGCGGCCGGGAACGTCGAGGGGGTGGTGACGATCCCCCATGCCGCGAGGTTGTTGCGGTTCACCCACCGAGAGGGCTCCGGTCCTGGACGAACGAAGGCGCCGTCGGATCGCCGGAAGTTCTTCCCGTCCCGGCTCGTCATCAACAGGCAATCCGAGACGCCTCCCTGGGGGTGGCCCGACGGGTTGCGATTGGGCACGTACCGCTTCGGCAGCCCGATGAGGATGTGCGGGGCCCGGTCGTAGGTGGTGATGGCGTTGGTGTAGAGGTGCTCTTTGGGCGCGCTGCCGTACTCCAGGAACTCGGGTTGAGTCCAGTTCAGAAAGTCCGGCGAGGTGCAGGTCATGATGTCCCGGATACCGCCCCGTCCCTTGCGGTGGTAGTCCACGTAGAGCTTCCGGTGGGGATCGTAAAAGGCGAGGTTCAGGGAGTCGAACGCCCCGTCCGTGATGATGGCTTCCTTCCGAGTCTGTTTCCAGTGGATCGCGTCGGAGGAGTGAAAAGCGAAGAGGCCGCGAAAGCCCTGGGTCCCGGAACCCACGGCCCGGTACTTCATCTCGGGAGCGGCATTGGGGTGACGGTCCCGGAATGGAGCGAAGTTGTGCTCCCCGATGGGACCCACCCAGCAGATGTTGTTCTTGCGGGAGCCCTGGAACTCGTGCAGGCCCAGCTCGGGTCGGGTCCAGTGAATGCCGTCGGTGCTCTCGGCGTAGCAGAAGACCTGGTCGTGCGTGGTCTTCTGAGTAGCGTCGTCTACATGCGCGCCCCGGTAGTACATCCGGTAGGTGTCGCCATCCTGGAACACGGTGTGGTAGGTGCAGGTATTGCCCTCCCAGGGCGTGTTGTGATCGAGGGCGATCTCGCGGCTTTCGGGAGTGTGCATCACGTGACGGGCGCCGCCGGTGAGTTTTTCGATGAGGAAGTCATCGACGAGCGGCTCCAGCCGAGATCCGATATCGAGCGCGGACTGGACCGCCGTGGCGGGCAAGGGCTGCTGAACCAGGCTGCCACCCAGGGCGGCGGCTCCGAGGAATAGAGAACGTCGACTAACCATCGCAAAATCACCTTTGTGCGTCCGCCGGTGGGCCCCGAACGCTTCGAGGTGCGGTCGGGGATGCGGAACGGAGAAGGAAGTGCATCGCTCCGTGCAAGAATTGGCTCTGGATGGGCCATCCGCCAGAGAGACGCCTTTCTCTCTCGTTGATGACGACCGCAATCGTTTCCTCGTTCTCCGGCTCTGTCCGTCGTTCCCGCGCCGGAGCGGTGGCTGCCGTCCCACGTTATGGATGGCTGCAGGTGGGTTCAGCTATGGATCGACGACGCTGTCTGATGGGCGCCGCGGCCTCGGTGGCCGCGCTTTCGGGCCGCAAAGGGGAAACCGCCGCCATGCCGCGTGTGGTGATCGTGACGGGGGACCATGAATACGGGGGAGAGCAGACTCTGCCGCTCCTGGCCGGCGAGTTGAAGCAGCGTTATGGCTGGGACCCCCAGATCCTGAAGGCGCACCCGGACCAGAACGCCGAGGAGAACATCCCCGGACTCGATGCCCTGCGCAGCGCCGACCTGGCGGTGTTCTTCCTGCGCTGGCGCCGCCTCCCGCCGGAACAGGTGGCTCCCATTGACGCTTACTTGAAATCCGGGAAGCCGGTGGTGGGGTTTCGAACCACGAGCCATGCGTTCAACTACCCCGCGGGGCATCCTCTCGCGGACTGGAATGCGTTCGGAGAACGGGCCTTCGGGACCCCTCCCGGCTGGGGACGTGGGCACACACATTACGGCCACAACTCCAGCACCGACGTCCGGATCGAAGCCTCGCAGGCGGGCAACCCGGTGCTCAAGGGCGTGGCTCAGAGCTTCCACTACCGCTCCTGGCTCTACCATGTACTGCCGAACTCGCCGCCCGCCGACGCACAGCGGCTGTTGATCGGGACCGCCGTGGATCCGGACAAGGCGGCGATCGAGAATCCCGTGGCGTGGACGTGGCGAAACAAGCACGGCGGCCGGGCGTTCTACACCAGTTTGGGACACCCCGAAGACTTCGCCCTGGAGCCGTTTCAGCGCCTGGTGGTGAATGCGCTGCACTGGGCGGCGGATCGCCCGATCCCGTCGGAGTGGGCCGGCCCGATGTCGATCCGCGTGCCCTACCAGGGGATTCGGAAGTCCGGATAGGTCTGAACCCCTGGGAGTTGAAGCCCGGCGCGGCACGTGTCGGGCTTCGAGTCGCTACCCCTTGAGGCACCAGAGCGACGAGTCGGTGCGGATGAGCATCCGCCCCGCCACGACAGCGGGTGAAGACGTGATTCTCTCTCCGAGGTCGTTGCGGGCCAGGATCTTCGGTTCGGGGCCGGCCGCCAGCACCACGGTCTTGCCGCGGATGTCGCTCACATAGATGCGGCCATCCGCAGCCAGGGGAGACGAGTTGCACTCTGCGGCAATCCGCTCGCGGTACATTTCCTTCCCGGTCTGGCCTTGATACGCCACTAGGATCCCCGTGTCGAGCAGGCAGTAGAGGATCCCCCGGTAGTAGAGCAGGGATGGCTCCTGAGGGCCGGGCTTATCGGCGATCCAGACGGTCGTCGGCGGCTGTCCATCGGGCATCAATCGCAGCGCGTGAATGGGACTCTGCCGCCAGAGCTGCGTGAACACCATGCCGTCGCCAGCCGTGGGGCTCACGATGATCTCCCCATTGTACGGGCCCGAGCCCTCGCCGTAGACCCAGAGCGGCTTCCGATCCTCAGCCCGGAAGGCGGTGAGGCGGTTCTTGCCCGGCACGAGCAAGTCGGTCTGTTGGTGATGCTGGAGGCGCAGGGGAGTGGAGTGCGACGTCCCGATAGGGCGGTCTACCTTCCATGCGATCTCTCCGGTCTTCCGGTCGAGCCCGATCATCCAGCACGGTCCGGCATGGTGATCCCAGTTGAAAACCAGGTGGTCGCCGGAAACCAGCAGGCTGGTCCCCCACCCCCAGGCCGTCTTGGGGTCGCCGAATTCCTCCACCAGTCGCTTGACCCACTGCAGCCTCCCCTCCAGGCTGTAGCAGGCAAACTCTGCATTGCCGAACGACACGTAGACCGCGTCGCTGGTGATGATGGGGGTGTTCATCGCCAGCGACGTCTTCTGGTGGGTGGGCTGCGAGAAGCCGAAGCCGAAGTCGTGGCGCCACATCTCTTCGCCGTCGGCAAGACTGTAGCAGAGCGTCTGAAGCGAGCGCCGGTCGGCTTCCCCATCCATACTGGTGACGATGACCCGACCGTCTCTCACCACCGGCGAGCTCGTGCCCCAACCCGGCAGGTCGGCCGACCAGACCACGCCAGCCGTCTGGCTCCACTGAGTGGGCGGCGCACATCCGTCCGCGACGCCCAGGCCGCCCGGACCACGCCAGTTGGCCCACTCGGAACCATCCGCAGTGTCACCGCGGTGCATCGACAGCGACCACAAGAACGCCGCGCTGCCGGCGGTGAAGCGCCTTCTGCTGACCGCTGCGCCCGATCGGAACGGCTTGAGGGGTAATGACATCGCTGTTTCTCCTGTGAACTCTCCTGTCATTCTGGCCCTTCCCAGACCGGAATACCCCGGATCGGCAAGGTATCCGCGCTCCGACATCAAGGGAACCACAGGAGCGCGACAAAAGTACCGATGCGTACGACGGTATTCAAACGGCCTTCCAGGTCACAGCCGAACCATGGAAGGAAAGGGTGGCCTTCAGACGATCGGCCACCGGGACTTCAGACGCTGGGGTTGGGGCGGGGACCCGAAAGCTTTCGGGTACCGGCCTTCAGGCGCTTGGTGCGGGCCAGATTGCGCGTGCCGGAGGAGGCTTCCTCCGCGGCGGCCGCCATGTCACCGGCGAGCTCCTGATTGCCCATCTGCTTGAGCATCCGTGTCGCGGCCTGCAAATGGCGTGTGGCCGTCTCCATGTCGCCCCGGGCTTCCGCGGCGGCGTAGCGGCGCTCTTCGCGGTAGACCTCCAGCCGTCGAACCGTTTCCAGCACTTCCTCATCTCGAGCCTGCAGCAGCATCGGGTCGTTGGTCGAGAGGATGTTGAGGAAGGCCTGTCTGGAGTAGAGTTGACCGGTTTCGGTGTCGCGGCCCTCAACCTGAACTGCTCCCAGATTCACCGGTCCCAGCGCCTGTGCGTCGGGCCACATCTCGACAAGGAACTCCGGGGGCTGAGCGGCGGAGAGGTCGCCGATCCGGAATTTCCACCCGCCCTGCTCGCGCCATACCGCGTGAAACTCACCCATGGAAGGAGCGATCGGGTAAACATCGTTGATCAACGTTGCGGGGGTGGGGCGGAGAGTCAGGGTGGCCTGGTCCGCGAACATGCGGAGCATCACGCCGAGTTCGGCGTTGAAAGCCTGCTCCACCTCCGGCGCTGTGGCGGCGTAGTAATAATTCCCCCGCGCCAGGTCGGCCACGCGCATCAGGAACTCTTCGTCGAACTCCTCGCCCACTCCAATCACCGAGATCACCAGTCCGCGATCCACAGCGGTTTCGAGCATGGGGATGCAGGCTTCGCGGTCTTCCACCACGCCGTCGCTCACCAGCAGCATTCGGTGCACCACCGGTTGCTCGCCACCGACCCCCATTCGGGCCATGGCCTCCTCCAGGGCGCTCTTCAGGCGGGTGCCTCGCCCGAGGCCACTCTGGTCCACGCCGCCGCCGAGCGTCGCGAGGGCGGCGCGAGCCGTGCCCAAACGAGCCTGCTGTGTTTCGGCCCCCGCATCGGCGTAGACCACTCCATGCTTGTCGGCAAAGGCGAGGACGCTCACGGCGTCGTTCGGCCCCAGCGCCTCCAGCATCCGCCACACTCCGCGCAGGGTGCTCAGCATGGGGGTGCTGACGTATTGCTGAAGCTCCTTCAACGTCTGGCCGGTCCACACCACTCCGGTTCGACCGTCGGTCAACTGTCGCTTGATCTCGCCCCGCGACTCGGCCCGGCGGACCCAGCCATCGCGCTGATCCGGGCTCAAGACGAAGTGGTGCATGCTGGCGCTGGCATCCAGAAGAAATGAGAGGTTCAAACGTGGGCGCAAGAGCTGGCCGGCCCGTGGGACGATGCGGATTCGAGCGTAGAGCGGCTCGCGCGGCTCATCATTCTCCCGAATGGCGGGGATGCTCACGGAGGCCTGAAGATCGAATCGGGGATCCATGGGTCGGCTTCTCTGCGACTACGGCGGTGGAGCTACTTTTTCTTCCCGAAGACCCCGGAAAGCGAGGTGAGAATGCCCGCTCCTCGCCGAATCCCGGCGTGGATCGGGACCGAGGGCCGCGGGTTGCCTTCGACCAGCCACTCCAATTGGCTGTCCATCTCCCGGTCTCCCAGAACGGTGGATTCGATTTTCACCGTCACCTCCTGGCGCCCTTTGGCGGGGACCGTGAACTCTTCCCGTTCCAGCGTGATGAGGAGGTCCTGGGGTCGTCGAAGCTGCACTCGGGCAGGGGCGGAGCCGTTGTTGGAGAAGGTCAAACGGGCCTGGCCCACCCCGCCTGGCGGTGCGAAGAGGTTGAGGGGCGACGGCGTGACCTGGATTTCCGACACTTCGACGGCGCGTTCCATTCGAACCGGAATCTCGACCACGTGATCGCCCATGGTCAGGACCACTCGGCCTGCCCCGGCGGCGCCGGCCGGCAGCCGCTCCGGGAACGCTACGACTCGGATCGACTGGCGATTGCGCTCGAACATGGCGCTCTTGCCCGTCACGGCGCCGGAGACCCCAACCTCGATCCAATCGCCTTCCACGGCGATGTCGGCTCGCAGAGTGCCGCCGCCGACGTTGTAGGCCTGAACCGCGAGTTCCCTGGGCGCACTGTCGGTGACGCGACCGAAATCGACCGATCCTGGACGCGCTCGACCCACGGGCGGCGCTGCGGGCGTGATGTCTTCCGCCATCTGCACGCCGCTTGCGAAGCGCTTCTCTGGTTCGTAGGCAACTGCCCGGAACACCGCCCGCACGAAGCTCGGGTCGATCCGGTTCGAGTGCAGGATCTGGCCGTAAAGTTGATCCTGTCGCTGATTGATCTCGTCCTGAGACAGGCGAAGTCCGGTAATCAACTCAACCAGGATGCGGCCCAGCGCGAACACATCCATCTTCTGCCCGGCCGGAAGATCTTCGGAGCCGCGGCCGGCGTATTCGGGCGCCAGGACGCTGTCCGAGCCGTAAATCTGGTCGTTGACCTCACCGGTGGTGCGGTACCAGTAAGCGGCGCTGAAGTCCACCATTACCGGGTCGCCATCCGCGTTGAGTCGAATGTTCTCCGGCTTCAGATCATGGTGGACCACTCCCCGGCTGTGCAGGAAGGCAAGTTCCTGGCAGAGGCAGACGCACCACTGGATCACGCGATCAATGCGGGGTCGTTGTCCGGACTTGATCACCGTCTCCAGGTCCGGACCCGGAATGAAGTCGGTGATCAGGTAATTGAAGCCCTCATACGAGAACGCGTCCCAGAATCGGGGGATGAGCTCGTAGTTGCCGATGCGACGAACCACGTCGCGCTCCGTGGCGTAGACTCGATCCAATTCGGCGGCTTCCGACGGGCGCGAGGCGGGGAAGTACTCCTTCACGAAGCAGACTTCGCCTCGCTCGTTCACGGCGCGATAGGCCGCCGCGAAAGCGCCCCGAGCCAGAAACCCCTGAATCTGAATCCGTTCCTTGCCCTCCAGCCATTCCCCGGGCGCAAGGAGATAACGATCTTCCACACGGATTCGTTTTGGCATGAGATCAGGGGGCCTGTGTGACGCGAATGTGACTGAACTCGCCGAGCTCCACCAGATCGTTGGTTCGCAGCGGCACTTCGACGCTCGCCTGCAGGGGCGTCTTGTTGTAGACGGTCCCATTTGAACTGCCGAGGTCGCTGAGGAAGAATTTCCCATCCTTCAGCGTGATCTGCGCGTGCCGGCGAGAGACCAGCATGTCCGTTTGGAACGCGATCGCCGGGTGAATGTTTCGCACCGGGTCATTCCGACCGATCAGAACCGTTCCCTCAATCACCTGTTCGGCGGATTGTCCCTGGGACCCAACCTGCAAAATGAGCCGGGCAACCGGCGCGGGCGGAGGCGCGGGCGGCGGCGGCGGCGGGAGTCCCGGTCCCACGCCGACAGGAGGGGAGACCGGACGGTTGACAGGCGGCTGGTTGCTTAGCGGCGGCACAATACAACCGGGCGCGGGTGGGGGCGAAGGGGGCGAGCCCCACTCTTCGGCGAGTCCCCAGTCCGAGATCCCGTTAAAGCTGTCCAGTGTCTCCTGCACGGGCGGCTTGAGGATGAGTTCGGAGATATCGCCCCCGACTAAACCGCCGGGCACGTCGCCTCCGGAGCGTCCCTTATTCCCGCGATCGGAACCAACCATCTACTTCAGCTCTATCCCGTACGCGCGATCTTGCCTGCAACTCCAACGACGAGTTTGCACCCTAGGCGCTCACGCCCGGGGATGCCAGAACTCGAATCACCGTTTCGCCCACCTCGATCTGATCCCCGACCAGAAGCGGCACGGGAGTTTCAGGGTCGAGGAACTGCTGATTGTAACGCGTGCCGTTTGTGCTGTTCAAATCCATGAGGTAGAAGCGACCTTCTTTCTCGTAGATGCGGGCATGCCGACGTGAAACCGCGTCGTCGAGTCTCAAATCAATCTGGGGGAACACCCCTCGCGCCGCATCGGGGCGACCGATGAGGGCTTCACCCTGGATCTCTTTTTCCACAGTTCGCGCCCCGCTTGAGATCTCGACCTTCAAAAGGGCCGGCACGGTAGGGCGAATTCCGATGATTGTTTCGGAAGCGAGGGGCGGATGGGCGGCCGGACCGGCATACGGGCTGCCCGGATAGACTCCGAATCCGCCTCCTCCGGATCCTGCTCCCCCGGCGTAGGGTGAAGCGATTGGCGCGCTGACCGGCGGCGGAATGGCGGCAGTCGGATAAACCGGTGCGGCGGGAAGCGGAGCGCCACCGAGACCTGCCAGATCAAAGGCCGGATCCGGACCTAACGGCCCGAGATCTATCACGCCGGCGGGTGTCGGGCTCAGTCCGAAGGTAGGGGTCGGGACAGGCGGCGCTATTGGATTCGGGGCGGGAGTCGGAGGCGCCCCCATAAAACCCTGGGATGCGGCCGGCGGCGCCCCATAGCCGGCGGGCGCGGCGGACGTCGAGCCATAGACTCCGGCCGGCGGGTTCAAGAACGGATCCGGACCCGGCGCAGCGCCGAACGATGGCGAAGCCGGCGGCGCCGCCCGGCTCGGGGTTGGTTCGATGACGAGATCCCAATTCGAGCCGCCTGGTGGCGCCGGCGTTGGGGCGGCGCCGGGCGAGAGGATCGCGGCAAACGGATCCGCCGTTGCGGACGAGGGCCAGACCCCGGAAAGGTCCACCGTGGCGGGCGAGGCTGTCGGGCTTGGGCTCGGGGGTGCTGTGACCGCGGGCGCCGGCGAGTCGCTGAGCCAGGCCGATAGAGCGTCGAAATTCAGGTTGCCCAGGTCAGCTCCGCGATCAGGACCCGGCGCAGCCGGAGGACTTCCCGCGCCCGGCGCGGGTTCTTGCTGACCCCATTGCTCCCAAAACCGATCTTGACTCAATTGGGCTACTCCCAGCCGGGACTGTGCATGATCCATGTCGGCACCTGGCGACACAATCCACCTACTCCTATTAGATATACCGCGCCGCACACGGGTTTCCCTGTTTGTCTCCGAGGTCGAATCGCTCAGGCGCTATGGCGGCCTCCGTCGACCATCAGGTTCGTACCTGTCACGTAAGAGGCATCATGAGAAGCAAGAAATGCGATGGCTGCTGCGATTTCAGCGGGTTCCG
Organism: Actinomycetota bacterium; assembly: GCA_005798285.1. Taxonomy (GTDB): domain Bacteria; phylum Armatimonadota; class SYMT01; order SYMT01; family SYMT01; genus F1-80-MAGs030. The sequence goes on along the minus strand of SYKE01000016.1, from coordinate 8,239 downwards.
CAGGGCGGCCGAGCAGCCCTGCGGGGATTCTTCGGAGCGATTCAGGGTCGCCACCGGTTTGTCGTGTGCGCCGGATGTGAAAGTCGGTCACTGTGAAGCCCGGACAGAGACTGTTGACGCGAACCCCCTGCGGCGCGAGTTCCACGGCGAGCGAACGCGTGAGGCTGAGGAGCGCCGCCTTGGAAGCGTCATAAAGTGGCATGTCGCCTCGCCCCACCACCGCGTGGACCGAGCTCACGAGCACCATCGCGCCCCCGCCACCGGGACGCATGGCGTCTGCCGCCGCCGCACAGGCGAATGCGGCGCCCTTCAAGTTGACTCCGAGCACGGCATCCCAGTCCCGTTCCTCGGCCTGGGTGGCGGCGCCGTAGTGCCGCATGGCGGCGTTCGCCACCAGGACATCCAACCGTCCCCATGCTGCGAGGACTTGCGTCACCGCGCGCGGAGCCGACACGGGGTCCCGCACATCGGCACACACGCCGATCGCTTCGGCCCCGGAGAGGGAGAGCGTCTGAAGGGTGTCGGCCAGGTCGGATTCGCTGGAATCCACCAGGGCCACGCGGGCGCCTTCTTCAGCCAGACGGATCGCGGTGGCGCGCCCAATCCCCGCTGCGCCACCGGTAATGAGCGCGGTGAGACCATCAAATCGCTGCATCGAAGCGCTCCCGGTTCGGCGTCCAACGAGTGACGCGTTTCATACGGCGGCAGGGGCGGGAACCCACAATCGGTGAATACCCGACCATCGGTCCGCATAACATGGATGAATGTCGGGAGCGTATGGTTTCGCGCCATCGCTGCAGGTTCGTTTCCGGTCAGACCCATCCTCAGGATCACGCACCCATGTCTCAGGCCCGCGTCCACCCCTCACATCGCAACTCCGTCACCGCGCGCAGAGCGCTCACCGCACTGGCAATGATTTCGGTGACCCTGGTGTGGAGTATTGCCGGGCAATCGAGCGTCTCCTCCGCCGAGCCGACCGCGCGCTATGCGGTGTTCTTTGACGAGGACTCGACGCCCGATGCGGCGGTGCGGTCGCTGGGAGCTCGAGCTTTGAGCCGGGTGCGCCAGCGTTACCGTCGAGTCTGGAACGGCTTCGCCGCCGATCTCACCGCCGCCGAAGCGGATTCGCTGCAGCACCGGCCAGGGGTTCGCGCGGTGGTCCGAGATGGAAGGGCGCGCATCGCGGACGGACCGGTCAGCGTTCGGGCCGTTCGGGCTCCGAGACAGCCCGCGCAGTCGATTCCCACCGGGGTTGCGCGCTGCGGCGCCAGGCTAAGCGCGACAGCCAGAATCAACAAGATCGAAGACCCGATGCCCGTTGACGTGGCGATCGTCGACACCGGAGTTGACGCATCTCACCCGGATCTAAACGTGGTCGGAGGTTTTGCCGCGGTTGGAGGCACCTTCGCGGATGGGAATGGACACGGCACCCACATTGCGGGGATCGTGGGAGCCCGGGACAATCGAATTGGGGTGGTGGGTGTGGCGCCGGGCGCGCGCCTGTGGGCGGTGCGGGTGCTGGGAGACGACGGCACGGGGTTTTACACGGACATTGCAGCCGGACTGGAGTTCGTTGTGGAACGGTCCGACACAATTCGCATCGCCAACCTGAGTCTCACCGGCGATCTTGCCGATTCGGAGGTGCTGCGGGCGGCGGTGCAGGCATGTCAGGCGGCGGGCGTAACCGTGATCGCCGCAGCAGGGAACACTCGTCAGGACGTGGCGGGCATTGCGCCCGCAAGCTTCGAGGGCGTCATCGCCGTCTCGGCTCTCGCGGATAAGAACGGGAAGGGCGGGAAAAGCGCGGGAATCTTTCGCGTGGGAGCGACGCCTGAGAAGGACGAGAGCTTTGCCTATTTCAGCAATTTCGGCGCGGGGATCGCGCTCATGGCGCCGGGCTGCAGCATCAAGTCGACGTTACCTGGCGGTGGGTACGGCTCCATTTCCGGCACGAGTCAGTCGACGGCCCATGTCAGTGGGGCCGCCGCGCTCTACCTGAAGACTCATCCCGGCGCGATGCCCGCAGAGATCCGTGCGGCGCTCGTGGCGGCCGGCGATGCGTTCAGCCCGATGGACGACACGGACGGCTTCCGTGAACCGCTCCTCAACGTCTCAACGTTTTAGAGGGCGGCTGGAGACAATGAAAGGCCCGGGTCGATGGTGTCGACTCGGGCCTGTTGTCGTGTGGGACGCCGGCTAGATCGATCCGCGTCCGGAATAGAGCGGCTCGATGACCTGCCCGTGGTTCAGCACCAGCGGCCGGCCCGCCTGGTCGATGAACTCCGAATCGGGCCGAATGCCCAGCGAGTCGTAGACGGTCGCGCCCAGATCCATCGCGGTGAACTGGTCCGCCGTGACGTACGCGCCTGACGCATCCGTGGAGCCGATGACCTGTCCGCCCTGGACCCCGGCGCCGGCGAAGAGCGAACTGAACGCCTCGCACCAGTGATCCCGACCCGGCAGGGTTTGCCCCGCCAGGGTGCTGATCTTGGGAGTGCGGCCGAACTCGCCCGTAACGATCACCAGTGTGTCGTCGAGCATGCCGCGATCCTTGAGGTCGTCCATGAGTGCGGAGACCCCCTTGTCGACCGCTGGAAGCAGCCGGTCTCTTAGCACCACCCAGTTGTTGACGTGCGTGTCCCACGTCTGGACGATGCCCATGTTCGCCTGCACCATCCGAACGCCCGACTCGACCAGACGGCGCGCAAGGAGGAGGGACTGACCGAACATGTGGCGCCCGTACCGATCCCGAAGCTGGGCGGGCTCCTGGTCGACCCGGAAGGCATGCGTGAACTTGCTGGCCGTCAGAAGCGCGAAGGCGTTCTTCTGGGTGTCGGAAAGCGGCTGCGTCTCGGCGAGGTTGGAGAGACGATCCTGCTGCTCGTTCACGGCATCCAGCAGGGAGCGCCGGCGACCGAGCCGCTCCAGCGCGAAGCCTTCGGGCGGTGAGAGGTTCTCAATGCGGAAGTTCGGGTTGTTGGGATCATCCCGGATCTGCCAGGGATCATGCCGGGCGCCCATGCAGCCCGCGTACTGGCCCGGCCAGAGAAGCGGACCCTCGATCAGGTAGGTCGGAAGATGTACCGCGTTCGGGATGCCGTCGGTGCGGGGGAAGTGGTAGTCGATGCCCGCGCCGTAACAGGGCCAGTCGTTCCGGCTGCGGATCTTGTCGATCCCCTGGCTGATCGGAATTCCGGGCATCGGCGTTCCGGTCATCATCCAGTGGGTGCCGGGGAGGTGACTGGCGTTCTTGTGCGACATGCTGCGAACGAGCGCGAACTGGTTCATCCGCTTCGCAAAGCCGGGCAGGTGTTCGCTGAATCGCACTCCCGGAATCGCCGTTGGAATGGTCGTGAAGTCGCCCCGGATCTCGGCCGGAGAGTCAGGCTTCGGATCGAACGTGTCGATGTGGCTCGGCCCGCCCGTGAGAAACACCAGGATGATGGACTTCGCGCGGCCCCGCCCGGGGCGAGTTCGCGCCGCCGCTTCGGCAAGTTGCGAGGCACCGAGACCCAGTAGCCCGGAGTAGCCGATCTGCAGATACTCGCGGCGCGTCAGTCCGATCCGATGCCGATGCGAAACGGGATTCCCTGGTGTCATTCGTTCAACCAATCCTGCCCTAAGACTCGAACACCGCCGTTCGAGGAGCGGTTCAACCCGATCCGTCGCGGACCGGCCAGCCGCTCAACAGCCCCATTCCGCATTCACCCGGTCCCGCATCGCCTTCATGTAGCCGATGGTGTAGGCCGTGTGAATCAGACCCCCTGGAACATGGTCCGGGAGGAGGGCGCCCTCGAACTCCACGGCTCGGAGGGCTTTCAGCACTTCATACATGTTGAGATAGCCATTGTCCACAAAGGTTTCCCGGAACACCGGCATGGGAGCATCGACATTTCGGAAATGGACCTTGTAGATACGATCTCCGTAGTCTCGGATCATGTCGAGCACGGACTTTCCGGTGCGGTCGCCGCCCTCCGCCCAGGTTCCCACGCAGAAGCAGAGCCCGAAGTTCTCGCTCCCGGCGATCTCCAGCGCGCGCCGGTAGCCGTCCTCGTCGCGGATCACTCGGGCGACTCCGCCGAGGCTGGGCAGGGGAGGGTCGTCGGGGTGCAGGCCGATGCGAACGCCGGCGCGCTCTGCGGCGGGAACTGCGTGTTCAAGGAAGCGCGTGAGCGTCGCCCAGATTTCATCGTCCGAGTAGGCTCGGTCGTGGCTCGGGGGGAGCTTTGCGGCAAGGGCCTCATCGAACTCTCGGGTCATCACGCCCCCGCGGGTCGGGCTCATGCCGGTCTGGTAGTACGGCAGCATCTTGATGTTCGCCATGTGGGCGTAGGTCGTGTAGCCGATTCCGGCGCGGCCGAGCGCCTCCAGGTAGGCGAGGTACTGCTCCATCTTCTCCTCCCAGCCCGGAAGGCCGAGGGTGAGGGTTGGGTCACAGTGGAGGTCCAGAATCCCCACGTTCCACACACGGATGCCGCGTGCCGCGAGCAGATCCCTCACCCAGACGAGATAGGGTTCGTTCGCGTCCTCCACGCGGGTCCAGATGGTGGCGTACTCGATCCCCAGTTGCTCGAAGAACGAGAGTTCCTCTTCGGTGGGACGAGGACTGATCCGGTGAGAAATCTTGATGCCGGGAACAGCGGCGAGCATGTCTGGGTCCTGGGGCCCGCGTCTTCGGGGCCGCTTCCCCGAATGTTTCCTCAGCGCGGGGGCAAATCCTCGGCGAGTTCGGCACGAGTTCGGTCCACTCCTGATAAGAACTCACCGGAGGCTTCTCGTGACGATTCTTACCTCATCCACTCTCTCCAGTTTGCCGTCGCTCGCCGCGGCAGCGCTCGTGCTTCTGACTTCCGCGGGACTCTCCGCCGCTGCTTCTTCCCCGGAGGCGGCGCCGGACGTGAAGCCCGCCGAGATGCTGGTGGAAACCGCATGGCTGGCGGATCACCTGAAGGATCCGAACCTTCGGATCGTGGATCTGAGGCCACGGATCGCCTACGATCAGGGGCACATTCCGGGCGCGGTTCACCTGGACTTCCAGAAACTGAGAGGCACGGAGGACACCCTGACCTACCTGCCCACTCCCGATACCCTCAAGGCGATGCTGCGCGGGGCGGGAGTGGGATCCACCACTCGGGTGGTGGCCTACGACGACTCCGGCAATCTCCACGCCGCTCGCCTGTGGTACGTTGCCGGCGCCTATGGGTTCGGTAAGGTCTCGATGCTGAATGGAAGCTGGTTCCGCTGGAGCGCGGAGTCGAAACCGGTAAGCACCGCGGCGGAGCCGGCACGGTCAGGCGACTTCGAGCCCCGTCGGGAGCCCGCGTTCGGCTGCACCCGCCCCGAGGTGCTTGCCCGGACCAAGGACGTGGTGGTCATCGACACCCGCTCGGCTGCCGAGTATCGGGGTGAGACCCCCGGCGGCGCGTCGAAGGCAGGGCGCATCCCCGGCGCCATTCACATCGAATGGCGAGAGACGCTTACGGCAGAGCGAACCTTCAAGCCCGACCCGGAAATCCGCAAGATCCTCACGGACCAGGGTGTGACCCCGGATCGGGAAATCGTCACCTATTGTACCGTCGGCTGGCGTGCGTCTCACGTGCTGTTCACGTTGAAGCGCCTCGGCTACCCGAGGGTGCGGGTGTATTACGGCTCGATGGCGGATTACACCCAGCACGCAGACGCGCCCCTGGAGAAGTAGGCGTCGGAGCACGGCACGGCTAAGTGAAACGCCGAAAGGGCCCCGGGGAATCTCCCCGGGGCCCACTTTATTTCAGCGGTGGACGACGTGTTTGCCGTCGGGATCAGCCGACCAGTTCCGGCAGCGGGGTCGTCTTTTCGAGCACCCGCACCGGACGGCCGGAGCGGTCGTCGATCAGCGTGTTCTCCACATTGATGCCGATGTTGTGGTAGAGCGTGGCGACGATCTCCTGAACGTGGACCGGTCGCTCGGTGGCGTACTCTCCCAGGTTGTTGGTGGCGCCGATGACCTGACCCGTGCGCATCCCTCCGCCCGCGAGGAGGCAACAGCTCACCTGCGGCCAGTGGTCACGACCCGCGCCGGGGTTGATCTTCGGGGTTCTTCCGAACTCGCCCCACACCGCGATGGTGACATCGTTCAGCATGCCGCGCTCGTTCAGGTCTTCCACGAGCGCCGTGACGCACTGATCGAGCTTGGAGCCATGATCGCGCACCAGGTTGAAGTTGTCGCCGTGACTGTCCCACCGACCGTAGGAGAGCGACACCACGCGGCAGCCGGCTTCGATGAGACGGCGGGCGATGAGAACGTGCTCGCTGTTGGTGGGGCAGCCGTCGTAGGTGAATTTGAACGGCTGGCCCGTCCCGTAGCGCTCGCGGGTTTTGGCCGACTCTCGGGTGAGGTCGAACGCATCCGCCAGGCGGTTTGAGGTGAGCAGATCGAACGCGGCGGTCGTGGTGGCGTCGCGATCATGCACCGGCTCGAGGTTCTCCAGGTCGCGCCGCGTGGCGTCGAGCGACTGGAGCAGCTTGCGGCGATCCTGAAGGCGGCCGAGCGTCATGCCTTTCAGCTTGATGACGTCCAATCCGGACTCACCGCCAGCCGTTCCGCCGGCGTGGTTGGGACGGAAGGGGGCGTAGCCCGCGCCGAGGAAGCCGGAGCTGCCGTTCTCGGACCACGGGTTGTGCTGTGCGGGCGGCGCCAGACCGACGGAGACGGGCACGGCGCGATGGACCGGTCCGAGCACCCGTGCCGCCACCGGCCCGATAGCGGGATAGCCGCCCTGCGAGGGGAGGGCGCGGCGGGGCCAGCCGGACATGCACTGGTAGCCGTCGTGACCACCGTCGTTGCCGACCACGGAGCGAATGAAGGCGAACTTGTCGGCGGAGCGGGCGATGCGCTGGAACACCTCGCCGATCTGGATGCCGTCGACGTTGGTGTTGATGGGTTTGAACTCGCCGCGGATGTCGGAAGGCGCGTCGGTCTTGATATCCCACATATCCTGGTGCGGCGGACCGCCTGCCAGGAAGATGTTGATGAGCGCCTTGTGGCCGGGCTTCTTGCCCTCGGCCGCCTCGGCGCGCATCACATCGGCGAGAGACAATCCGCCGACCGCGCCCATGGAGAACGCGCCGACCCGGAGAAAGCTCCGCCGGGAAATCCCATCGCAATACCGGTGACCGCCACCAAAAAGGGTAAGCATCGCTGATCCTCCCCCAGCCGACATCCGACCCATGCGCCGGAACAACTCGCTGTACCTAACTGGGACACGGGATCACGCTGTAGTGTTTCACCTACAATGACGGCCAGGTGACTCTAATCCAGGTGAACTGTCCATAGTCGCGCTCTCCACCGGGGTTGCCCGAGGCGTGATTCCCCGACGGGAAGCGGCTGCCGGGATGGTTCGAAGCTGGCGGTACGTTGATTGTTTGGCGCTCTGACGGCCCGACCTCGACACATTCGGTTCTCTACAACTCCTGCCGAGACAACGGAGAGGGAATGTCCTGCGAGATCACAAACCGATGAGGCACTTGCAAGACTTGCCCGTTCGGAGCACCAAATGGGAGAGTTGTTGCCCTTGCCTGACCCTTCGGCGCTCGGATTGCGTCGACATGGGCTCCCAGGCCGCTTTTTGCTCTCTACTTGCGCTCCCAGAGACGTGCGGAGGTGACCGCCCTACGCGAACGCAGCAATCGGTGGCCGCCCTCTGGAGTTCGGAGGCGCAGGGGCTCACGGTATTTCCCAGCCCTGGAGCACTGAAGCGAAGATCGCGATCACTCCGGCAGTGCATCCGTCGTAGGGACGTCCCCGAGGGCTTTGGCCAGAAGTGCTCGCGGCAGACCGCGACGGTCATGCTCAGGATGACCCGGCCCGGGCCGGGGAGCATCCACGAAGCGCTGCACCGGAACCCAGTCGAGCAGCCACATCCGGCGTGGATGGAAGGGGGTGAGCCCGCTCGGGACGGCCTCTTCCGGAAGCTGCCATAGCGACCTCTGGAAACAGGACCAGTGTAGCGATAGAGTACACTGGGGGATGCTTCGTGGGCTTGGCTGCGTGGCAGCATCAGATTTCACGTGGGGTCCCCTTACTCCTCAGGCCGGAATTCTGCGAAAAACTCTTTCAAAAAAACTTTCATTCCCGGGAGGAACCATCGTTCCTCCCGGTCAACACCTTCGCAATCGGCGAGACGCGTCCTGTGGGGCGCACAGCAACCTCGCCGAACCGATTCGTCGCCGGCCATTTCCTCCCCGTTTTGGGCCTGTT
>SYKE01000165.1 GCA_005798285.1 Actinomycetota bacterium | reverse complement strand
GACGGCAGACGCGAAGAAGCGCCGGATGTACTGGCGGGAGCGCGGGGGGCGATGGAGCGCCGGGGATCTCGCGCCCGCTGAAATGAAACTTCTGGATGCGTGGGTCCGCGGCAAGCCGGTGGCCGGATGACCGACGGTCCCGCCGATCCGCAGGGGCGCCCTGGCGTCGTCTCGGGCGGTAAGCGTCCAACGGAACCCAAACCTGCGTGATCCGATGCAGTCGACGGAGCATCGTTCCAACGTCGTGCGTCGGATCGGCTGACGTCGCAACGGAGATGGGCAGCTAACCCTTGACGCTGCCCATCTGGATTCCGTGGATGAAGTGCCGTTGGCCGAGAAGGAACGCGGCGATCATGGGGAGGGTGAGCAGTACCGACCCGGCCATGAGGAGCGGCCACTGGATGGAGTGCAGCTCCTGGAAGCTCGCGAGCGCCACCGGGAGCGTGAACAGTTCCTGTCGGTGGGTGACGATGAGCGGCCAGAGGAAGCTGGTCCAGGAGCCGAGGAATGTGAAGATCGCCAGGGTGGCGAGGCCCGGGCGGGCCAGCGGCGTGACGATTCGGCGGTAGAGGTCGAGCGGACCGCAGCCGTCCAGCCTCGCGGCTTCCTCGATCTCGGCGGGGATGGTGAGAAAGAACTGTCGGAGCAGGAACACGCCGTAGGGGCTGAAACTGGCCGGCAGCACGAGCGCCTGATAGCTGTTGATCCATCTCAGTTCCCGCATCACCAGAAACAGCGGGATCAGCGTCACCGCCGTGGGGACCATCAGCGTGCCGAGATAGACCAGAAACACGGTGTCGCGCCCCCGCCAGTGGAGGCGCGCGAAGGCAAATGCCGCCAGCGAGCTGGTCAGCAGGGTCAGCGCCGTGATGGCGGCGGACGTGAAGAGGCTGTTGGCGAAGGCGCGCCCCAGGCCGGCCTCGGTCCAGGCCCGGCCGAAGTTATCCCAGTGAACGGGCCGGGGCAGCACGTGCGCCGGATCCAGAATCGGTTGATCCGGGGACTTCAGCGCCGTGGCGATCATCCAGAGGAACGGCGCGGTGGTGGTCAGCGCCAGGAGGGTCATCGCGACAACAACGAGGGCGTCCCGGAGCCCGAGCGCCGCACGGTTCGAACCCGTCATTCCCGGCTCCCCCAGCGCCAGTTCAGCGCCGTGGCGACGAAGATGACGCCTAACAGCACCACGGCGATCGCCGCGGCATAGCCCATGTGAAACCACCGAAAGGCATGCTGAAAGATGTAGTAGCTGATGGTGGTGGTGGAGCCGTCCGGGCCACCCCGGGTCATCACGTAGGCCGCGTCGAACCCGCCCTGAAACCCGTGGATGAGACCCATGGTGAGGATGAAGAAGGTGGTGGGTTGCAAGCAGGGCCACACCACGTGTCGAAAGCGCCCCCATGCGCCCGCGCCATCCAGCGCCGCGGCTTCTTCCAGCTCGGACGGGACGTTTTGCAGGCCGGCGAGGTAGAGCACCATGTTCGTTCCGCCGGCGGCGCTCCAGAGACCCATGAGCATCAGCCCCGGCTTGGCCCACTCGTAGCTCTTCAACCACCCCGGGCCGGCAATCCCCACGACCGCCAGGATCTTGTTGAGGGCGCCGGAGTCGGGATTGAGCAGCCACTGCCACATCACGTAGATGCCGATTCCGGTGCAGATGCTGGGCAGGAAGTAGAGGGTGCGGAAGGTCACCTGCAGCCGCCCGCCCCGGCGGAGCAGGAGCGCCAGACCCAACGAGGCCGCCACGTTGACGGGAATCCCCAGCATCAGGAACAGCGTGTTTCCCGTGAACTTCCAGAAGCGGGGGTCGTTCGGAGCCCATCCCTCCGGCGTGTTCCGAAAACCGAGCAGGTCGGCGAAGTTCGCAAGCCCCACAAAGCGCGGCTCGGTGAAGAGGTTCCAGTCGAAGAGACTGAGCGCCACGGCAGCCGCAACGGGAAACAGGGTGAAAAAGGAGAAGCCGAGGGCGTTGGGCAGCAGGAAGAGCAGCGCCGCGCCGAAGTCTCCGCGCTTCGATCGAGAGTGGCCGGCGGTCATCTCAGTGCCGCCTCGCCAGCACTTCGGCGATCTCACGAGACGCAACCCGCATCGCCGCTTCCGGTTCGGCCCGCCGCTGAATCACCCGCTCGACGGCATCGGAGAGGCGGGATCGCAGCTCGGTGAGGTTTGGAACGCGCGGATCGGCGTTGAGGTGGTCCACCGCCTCGCTGAGGACGCGCAGGTCCGGCCGGCTGATGCCGAACTCCTTCAGCATGCGGGTTCGGAGCGCCTTCTTCACGGGCGCGACATGATCGGCGAGGGGCCACAGCGCATCGGAGGTGACCAGGTACCGCAGGAGCTGCCAGCTCGTTTCGGGATCCCGTGTGTCGCGGGAGATGCAGAAGCCCTGGCTCGATGCCCAGTGCGCCCGACCGTTCACCCCCGGCGGCGGGCAGATTTCCCAGCGCCGCCCCGCCATCCGCTTGCGCAAGTCCGGCAGCAGCCAGGAGTGGCCGTGGAGCATGGCGACCCGGCCCGACTGGAAGTCCACCATCGACTCCTGCTCCTCCAGGTCCGAGGCGGCGATCGGCGGCGAGACCTTCCACCGGTACATCAAATCGAGACTGAAGCGAAGGTAGTGGATCATCTCGGGCGAGGCGACATCCGGCGCCGTGTGATCCGCAGTCAACAAGCGGGCGCCGAAGCTGAAGGGCTCCATCCCGCCCCGGTAGCCCCACACTTCGGCCTTGCCGTCGCCATCCCGGTCCTGCGTCAGCCTTCGGGCGGTGGCGAGGAACTGTTCGAGAGTCCAGTCCCAGCGGGGATACGGCTCGCGGGCGGCGTCGAAGAGGTCTTGATTGTAGACGATGAAGTTCAGATCGAGCCCGAACGGCAGCCCCGAGAGCCGTCCGTTGGCCCGGTACCAGTTCAGGACCTCGGCCGGCATTTCAGAGGCGTCCAGGCTCGGGTCGGCGCGCACCCGGTCCTCCAGATCGAGAAACACGCCGCGGTCGGCGAATTCTCCGAACCCCTGCCCCATCCAAACCACGTCGGGCGACTCCCGCGCCGCCATCAACACGAGCAGTTTGCCGTAGTAGTCGCTCCCCGTGATGGGGAGCGGGCGGACCTGCTTCCCCGGATGATCGCGCTCGAAGGCGTCCGCGGCGTCGGCATAGAGGCGGGTCATCTCGGTGGATGCCGGGTGGGCCAGAACGATCTCCCCCGAGCCCCGACTCGGTCCCCCCGAGCAGCCCGCGAGACCCAGCATGGCCGCGAGAAGCGCCCACCGGGGCCACCCCGGGAGTTGCCGGCGGATCGCCACGCCTTATTCCACGCCGATCCGATAGAGGTAGGGCGTGCTCTTCTTGTAGCCGCTCGTGTAGCGACTCATCGGGATCCAGAGCTCGCGGCTGGGACGGTCCTCGAAGACGGCGGTGTGCGCGCAGAGCTCCACGCCCTCGGTATCGCCCGGCTTGAGGTCATCGATCACCAGGACGCTGGATCGAATCAGGCGCAGGGTCTTCCGATCCACCTCTCCGATCACAAGCGGCCTGCGCGGATCATTGCCGCGAGGATTCTGCCCGCTGATATTGCCCACCCAGAACAGGCGGCCGCTGGAGTGCGGCACAAGCTGCGACATGCTGCTGGGGGAGTAGAACGGCGTGCCGTCGTCGTAGGTCCAGGGCTCCGGTTTCGACCACGTGTAGCCGCCGTCGGAGGAGATCGAGGACCACTTGTAGGCGGGCAGTTTGAAATCGGGATCCTTGCTCCCGCCATTCGAGCCGCGCATCACCATGAGCAGCCGCCCGTCCGGCAGCTCGGCGAGAGTCGGTTCGATGATGCCGCGGGTGGTGCGGGCCGGATCAGCCTGGACGCGGGCGACCTCCCAGTTCAGGCGGTCGCGCGAGGTCCACGAACCGATGAGGACCGCCACATCGGTGTAGGTAAACCCGCCGCCGGGGGATGCGAGCTTGCCGTTGGGGCCGAGGATGCAGGCCTGCGCGGGAACCAGAATCTTGCCGGCGCGCGTGCGAATCGGCAGAGAGCCGTAGTCGCCCATGAAGAGGCCGTTCTTGTTCTTCCACACGCCCTCGATGGGGTGTTCCAGGGAGTAGTTTCCCTCCTGGATGATCGGCTCGTCGAAGAGCCAGGTGCGTCCGCCATCGGTCGACACGCGATAGCGCAGGTAATACGCTTCCAGCGCGACGGGTGGTTCGACGATGTTGGGGTCCAGTCCCAGCGTATCGAGCGAGTTCACGATCCAGAGAACACGGCCATGCTTCTGATCCACAAAGAGCGGGAAGCTCTCCCGACGGTAGCCCTTCGGCAGCGAGGAGTCGAAGTCCGGATTCGGCTTCAACGCCTCCCATGTGGAGCCGTTGTCCGGCGAATAGCCGCCATTCGCGAGCAGGTCGATCCCCATGGGCCTCAGGTAGACCGTATTCTTGCGGGGTGAGCCCCCGGTGAGCGGTTCGGCGGAGATCACCCGGGGGTGGGGCGGGGGCGCCGCCGGGGGCGCCGGGAGCGTCTTCTTCGGGCGCGGCAAGGGTGGCGGCGCCGACTCGGCCCACTTTGCGCCGATCAGGCAGAGGATGAATCCCGCCCACAGCCACGGTACGAGAGGCTTGTTGGAGAACCTCAAAAAGCCGGATCCCAGGCTGCAGAAGTAAGCCCCGATCAGGAACAGGAGCGCGGGGGGCCGTCGCTTCATGGTAGGTACCCTCTCATTGACCGTGTTCTGGGTCGTGTCAGTCCTCATGCTGCTCGCAGACGGGTGGGAGGAGCGCCCGCGGAAACTCTAACGCTGCGGTGTAGCGGGGAGAGACGATATTGCAAAGACGGACCCTTCCCACCTGTCCAAGAACGTGCAGGGCATCGAAGCGTTCGTATCCGTACTCGGCTTCCAGCCACAGCACCATCTCGGTGTGGAGGATTCGGATGACGTCGATCAACGGACGGCCGCTGGCGATCGTCGCGATGGAGTCCGGTCCCACCACTCGGGGCCAGGTCAGTTTCCGGTTTGCAAGAACGTCGACCCGAAGCGACACGCGGGCGCTGGTTTCGAGCGCGCCGCCCAGGATCTCGCCGTCGCCCTGCGCCGCGTGCGCGTCTCCCATGAAGAGGAGCGCCCCGGGAACGAAGACGGGCAGATGAATCGTGTTTCCGGACCGTATCAGGGGACAATCCATGTTTCCTCCGTGGTTGCCGGCGTCCACCGAGTGGATCGCTTCACCCCAACGCGGCGCCACGCCGAAGCATCCCAGGAAGGGGTGGGCAGCGATCGTCACCGCGCCGATCCGGCTGTTCGGCAGTTCCAGATGCGCCTGCGTGTGATCCTTCCCTTGAAGGGCCCAGTGGTAGGCGCGGCCCTGGATGGGCGGCTTGAGCCCGGTGGGTCCCACAAAGGTCATGTCGTCGCCGAGCAAGGAGAGATGGCTGTGGACCGCCCCGAAGGCGTCGGCGCGGTTCAACTCCACCGCCTCCAACTCTACCACGAGGGTGTCGCCGGGTTCGGCGCCTTCGACATGGATGGGGCCCGTGAGGCCGTTGTACTCGAGTAGCCCCTCGCCCGGCTGGCGGCGCTCTTTCGGGACGGTATTCCCCTCCAGATCGCCGTTGTCTGAGTCGATGGTCCACGTGCGGATCCGGTCACCCGGTCGAACCCGGAGCGCCGGCGGATGCTGCGCGAAGGTGTAGTAGAACCGCTCCGGCTCGAAGTCGATCAGGGACATGCGTACTCCAACTCCACGGCCGTGAGACGCGGCGAGCATCCCCCCGCGACGGCTCCGAGAAACAGGCGGTACTGAACCCATCCCGAGCCCAGATCATGCCCGCCGGAGCCGCCTTCGAATCGACTCCCCTCCCCCATCGCTCCCTGCCAGACCGCCGACGTCAGGCCTTCTTCCGTCTCAGCAGTCCGGACTTGCGCGTGCACCCACGTCTTCGGCTGAAGCTCGGCCTCCCACCGGATGCCGGTGAGGCGGCCGCCTTCCGGAAGCCGGAGCGCCGAGGAGAGGTACGTTTCCTCGGGCGAGCGGTCCATGATGTTCCCCGGATCGACGGCCAGCATCCCGTGGGGACCATGCGTGGGCAGAAAGGTGCGGCGGTCCGGACGGAAACCGTCGGGACCGTTCCACCAGACTTCAGACAGTCCGCTGTGGTTGCCGTAGGTCTTGTGGTTCGCCACAGCGAGATCGACCCACCCATCGCCGTCCAGGTCATTGGCCAGAACGCCGCATGAGGAGTGCAGAAAGAAGCGCTGCACTCGATGCTCGCTGAAGTGACCTCCCGGGGCGCCCCAGTAGAGGTAGGCGTCCAGGTCCCGCTCTCGGCCGCCGTTGTAGGATGTCGCGAAGAGATCGAGAACGCCGTCCCGATTGAAGTCTGCAACGGCGAGCGCGTTGGCCGTGCGGGCGGGGAGCGAGGTGCGCCGGTGCTCCTGAAATCCGTTCGGGCCGCCCCAGTAGATGGTGACGGAGGACTCCCAGCGCCAGGGCTGAGAGGGCCGATGGTGGCCGCCGACGATGAGATCGAGCCAGCCGTCGCCATCGAGGTCCGCCGCCTGCGCGCAGATGGCGCCCTCGGTGGCCAGCAGCGTCATCCGCTCGAACGAGAAGCCGTCGGGTCCGCCCCAGAAGAGCATGCAGTGGGCGCCCATGCACTGCGACACGAAGAGATCGAGCCAGCCGTCGCCGTTGAAGTCCGCTGCCAGCAGCCAGCGAGGCTCCGTCCAGTCGCGCTCGGGGTGGCCCGGCGCCTGCTTCCCCGCTTCCCGCAGGTCGAGGATCTGAAGTCGCTCGGCGCTCAGCCCGTCCGGGCCACCGTGGAACCATCGAAGTTCGGGGTTGTTGAAGCCGACCACGATGAGATCGAGATAGCCCGTGTGCCGGAAGTCGCCGATGGCGCAGCCGTGAGCGCGATTGGTCGGCAGCGTGAGGCGCCTGTCCGGGCTCGGCGGGTCCGTTCCGCCCCAGTAGATGTACGTGCCCGAGTCCATCTCCGGCGCATCTTCACTGCAATTGCAGATCACGATGTCGGGCAGCCCGTCGTCATTCAGATCGGTGACCGCGGCCGCGGGCGCCGACCAGGCCGGCAGTTCCCACTTGCGCTCCGGCGAGAAACCATCCGGCCCACCCAGGTAGGCGTAGGCGTTGATCTCTCCCTGGTGACTGCCGCCGCAGTGGTGCACGAAGATCAAATCCGGCATCTCCGCCGCGGAGGTGCGACCCGCCAGCACCGTCGTCGCATCCTGAGTGGCGAAGCGGCGTTCGACTCGGCGGCTGAGATCCCGAGGCGCGTCGCTGTCCGGCTTCCAGACCACCGACTCCGTCTCGTTCGTCTTCTCGTTTCGCCCGCAGCAGAGGGCGACCTCGGGCCGCCCATCCCCATCGAGGTCCGCAGCCAACACCTGCCGGGCATCTCGCGTGACAAAACGGGACGGTTCTCCCTCGAAGAAACCGCGTTCGTCACCCCAATAGATGCAAGACTCGGACTCTGCGCCGAGCTCGCCCCGAACGGCCAGGATGAGATCGTCGAAACCGTCGCCGTCCAGATCCGCCGCCGCGGCGGACACGACCCCCGGGCAGTCGAGCCGGCGCGCTTCTCCGAGCGAGCGCCCGTCGGACACCGGATAGAGGACGGCCTGATCGCCCTCCGCCCGGAAGAGGTGGAGCGCGCCTTGCAGTCGCAGCGCCGCGGGCCGCCAGCCTTCCCCGAAGCGGATCCAGCCGTCGGAGGAGCCCGGCTGTGCTGCCGCGTCCGGGTCATCGCCGCCGACCACCATCCTTCGAGCGAGGTTGAGGCCGTCGGGTCCGCCCCAGAGGACCAGCGGACGGGAGCCTCGCACGCGAACGTAGAGATCGCAGTAGCCGTCGCCGTCCAGATCCGCGGCGCAGAGGTGCGTTACGGGCACGTCGAACTGCTGGAAGCTCCCCGCGAGAAAGCCCCTCTCGCCCTGGAGAAAGAGGCGGAGGCCGCCGCTGCAGGCGAAGACGAGATCGGGCCGGCCGTCGCCGTTGAAGTCTCCGATCGCCACGCCGCGCGCATCCGGGGCGGGCAGCTCAGTCCGATAGCGTTCCGAGAGCCCTTCTTCTGAACCGTAATAGAGGAATGCCGTGAGATCCGAGTGGGTGCCGTTGTTCTGGTGAGCCAGCACGAGATCCTCGAAGCCGTCGCCGTTGAGGTCTCCCAGAGCGCCGGCATAGGCTCCCTGCGAGGGGACGCTCCGCAGCCCCGCCCCTCCGAGCGGGTCGTTCACGATCAGCGTCTCCGGCCGCTCCCCCATATCCTGGCTGTTGACGAAGACGATGTCCGGGTAGCCGTCGGCGTTCACATCGAAGCGGAAGATACGCTGGAGAACTCCCTTCCGCGAGACGTAGAGGTTCTGTCCTCCATTGCCGAAGGTCCCCGCCGCGAACGCCTCGTAGCCTTCTTGTCTCAAGACAGGCATCAGCGCGCGGTCCCTTCTCGAAGCCGCCGCCCCTCCGCGAGAGCCGCCGCCTGCGCTGCCGGCAGGCCGGTATCGCCACCCAGCGCGATCAGCCGGAAGCCCTGCGCCAGCCGCTGCTCCATGTTGGAAGCAGAGGCGAAGGCCCCGCAGGGAATTCCGCGAGATCGACACACGCGCGCCACCTGGTCCAGCACCGGCTCCACATCCGGATGTCCGTCCGGGAGCCCCAGCGAGGCGGCCAGGTCGGACGGCCCGATGAATACGGCGCCGATCCCCGGGACATCCAGGATCTGTTCCAGATCCCGCACCGCCTCTCCCGTTTCGATCATCGGGATCAAGAGGAGTTCCCCATCGGGGTCCAGGGGCCAGAGATCCGCGACCCGGGCGTACTCTTCGCCGCCGACGCCCCACACGTGGCAGGCCCAACCGTAGCCGATCCCCCGCTGCCCGCCCGGACCATGATCCGATGCGGCCCGCATCGGTGGGAAGCGTGCCGCCCTCACGGCGTTCAACGCCTCACCGGGCGTGCTGACATGCGGCGCCACCACCCCCATCGCTCCGAGATCCAGCACCTGTTTCGTGAAGAGCTGGAGGTTCTCTCTCCCGTAGGAGGGGATGCGCACCAGCGGCACGACATCCGGCTGCAGCGAACCCTTTTCCAGCACCCGGCCCCGCGAGTGAAGCGCGAGCAGGAACGCCTCGAGGCGCGTCAGATCGTACGGCGTGTGCTCGAAGTCGACGAACACAAAGTCCAGACCGGAAGCCCCGAGCGCCGCCGCCGACCGGGTGCTCAGGTTGCCGCAGAAAACACCAAAGGCGGGTTGATCCCGCTCAAACAGCTCCACCAGGCGGTTCAGCCGCGCCATCTCAACGCTCCCCAGGGCCATCCAGCCCATGAACCAGGAACCGTTTGCGGCGGGCAGAGGGGAGCCCTTCCTCAGGTGGAAAGTGGCATTGCGACGGCGTCAGACATGTCTGACATCGTCGTGCCGGCAAGTGCGCCCAGACCCTCGGGCTTCCCGGAAGTACCTGGCCCAAGTTCCGCAGTTGGATTGAAAAAAGGGGAGCTCAAGGTCGAGTTTGCGGGTTTTTGCCCCCTGTGTCTACACGACATCTCCGTGATCCGGATCCTGTTGGGCAGCCTCGTTCGGAGTCGCTGAATCAGGATTGTCGGGCGCCTCTCCGGGCGGATGAGCCCCGAAGTCGGATCTCCGGTCCGTGCTGTGCCGGCAGCACCAGATCCACCCTCTGGATCTGCGTCAGTTCGTCCAACACCTTCCGAGGGCAGCCGCCCAACCCGGCGGCCCGGCAGAACGGGCGCAGCGTTCTCCAGAGCTCAAAGGCCAGGAAGCACACCATGATGTGCGCCTCCACCCGCTCGACGAGCGACCAGCAGGCGCAGGTGTGGGCGCCGCGGGTTCGAGAGTTGCGTGGAAGGAATATTCGCGCAATCTACCTGAGCCCAGCCCGGGGCCGTGTCTACACTACATCCGCAAATCCGGACTTTCCCCATCCAAAATCCCGGAACCCCGGGGAAAACAGGCCAAATCGAGGGTCAGAAAAAACTCTGGGTACCCCCCACTGCGGAACTTGGGCTAGCTTTCCGTCCAACAACTGCCGCGGCTTGCTCTCAAAGGCGAAGTTGAGGGTCTTGGCGAGCTGCGTTCCCTCCAGGCGGGGAGCCGTCGTTGCGATCTGCAGGTTGCCGATGGGGAGCCCTGTCACCCTGTCGAATACGCGGGCCCATGGGCAGGATGAGAGTCGTTCGCACCGTGAGCGGCTATACGCTTTCCCGCTGAGCGGTTGCGGCGACGTAGGGGTACAACTCCACCTCCGCGCAGGTTGCCATCTGCGGCGTCTGAATGAGCGCGTGTCCAACGTCCAATCCTTCCAGCTTGGACACGACATCAGAGATGAAGTGCGGTGCTTTGAGGTATCCGGCTACACGCTTGGAGAGCGGGTAATTCGTGCGAAATATTACTTTGGTCCCAGCGTTATCTAGCACCTCGGGCCGGAAGTCCTGCATGTTCTGGCTGGCGACCACGACGGCGATCCCGAATTTCCGTCCTTCCTTCATGATCTTGGGGAGGGTAGTGTCCTTCGCCAAGCGATGAGCCTCATCTAGGACGACCAGCAACCTAAGGCGATCCGTCTCGCCCCACAGGAACATGTCCTTGTAAAGCTTCCGCAAGACGAACGCCCCTGCGGCCATCTGCATCGTCTCGATCCCGACGCGGTGCAGGTCGATCACACTGGTTTGCAGCCTTTCGGGCTGGAACGCCAGTGTCTCCGCAGCCTCTTCGCGAAACATGTCGAACTCGAAGAGCATGCGGCAGCGTGCGACGGTGTTCTTGATGCCTCGCCGCTCGCTCTCCAACTCCTTCAGGCGCGTGAACACCCCAGCCATCGTAGGCGGCGTGAGGTTCGAGACCCGATCACCCTCGCTCTCGTAGCCAGCCCCCTGGTAGCAGTCGCGGATCGCTTCATAAATCAGGTCCCCTTGCATGTCACCGAGACCGAACACGTACTCGATGATCTCGGCAACCTGGAACGCATTCGTGCGCCACTGGTTGGTCCCTCCACCTTGACCCGGACTGGCCTCGAACGGTGAGAAGGGGAGACCCTGTGACACGTCTAGGACCAAAGGCTGAGCTGCCGTCGCGAAGGGAGTGTCCGTCTGACCGAACTGGCCATGGAAGTCGAAGATCAGCGCAGGAATCCCTCCACGCGTGACCTCGGATAGCAAGTGAAGAACGGCCCAGCTTTTCCCCTGCCCTGGAATCCCCAGCACGAAGAGGTGGGGACTCCCCGAGACGGAGCCAGTCCAGGAGACCTCCGCATCCGAGTGGACGCTCTTGCCGAGCGGAACTACCAGTGCCGCCGACTCTCCTGCCCTCCGGTCATCTCGCTCGGGTGACGGCTCGTGTCGTTCCTGCTCCGTTGGGTCGGCAGGCTGTGGAACTTCCTGGACGAGTTGGG
>SYKE01000015.1 GCA_005798285.1 Actinomycetota bacterium | reverse complement strand
TCCGGTGAAGAATCAACTCCGCCCTGACAGACCACTAGCGGCAGCGGTGGTGGCGCCGTCTCTGGCAAATGCAGGAGTTTTAGCAGTGGGTCGAGAGAAGACCCACCGGGAGGAATTGTCGTGTACGCTCTGGATCTTTGCGGTGAGTTTTCATTCCCCAACCACATCGTGTTTGGCCCCGGGAGGGTCTCGGAGCTTGCGGATCGAGTTCGGCCGTGGGGCTCCCAGGCTCTGGTGGTCACCGACGAAGGGATCCACGGTTCCGGGATTCTCGACAGGGTCCTGGAGGTGCTCCGAGACGGAAACATTGACTACCGAACCTTTGATGGAGTGGAGCCCAATCCCAGCGGCGACAGCGTTGAGGCCGGAGTTCGCCGGCTGGAAGGTTGCGACTTCATTATTTCGGTGGGTGGCGGCAGTGTGATCGACGCCGGTAAGGCGATCCGACTCCGCGCCACCCACGGAGGTCCGCTGGAGCAATACGATGACCTGATCGGAGGATCGTCGTTGATTCGCGGCGACTTGCCTCCGATGGTGGCAATCCCCACTACCGCCGGCACGGGAAGCGAAGTCGGGCGGAGCACGGTCATCACCCTCGGAGGCCGCAAGACGGTTATCTTCAGCCCGGCACTCATCCCTACGATGGCACTTTGCGATCCGGCCCTGACGCTGGACATGCCGCGCCGCGTTACGGCCGGGACCGGCGCCGATGCGCTGACGCACAACATCGAGGCGTACTATGCCCGGGGATTCCACCCGCTCTGCGATGCGATCGCAGTGGATGGAATGAGGCGAGCCATGCGTTCACTGCCCGTGGCTATGGAAGAGCCGCGAGACCTCGCCGCCCGGTCGGACATGATGGTGGCCGCCATGATGGGGGCTATCGCGTTCCAGAAGGGCCTGGGTGTGGTGCATTCCCTTTCGCATCCCCTTTCAACCATTGCCGGCGTACATCACGGGACTGCGAACGCACTAATGCTGCCGTACGCCTTGAGGTTCAATCGGGAGTTCATAGCCGATCGGTCGGCGGTTGTGGCCGATGCCCTCGGCGTACCGGCGGCCCCGAACCCGCTGGAGACGGTGGAGCGAATCGCCACCGCCCTCGAGAATCTCTTCCAGGCGATTGGTCTCCCCGCGCGACTGAGAGAAGTCGGCGTCCAGAGTGCCCTGATCTGCCGGATGGCGGATCTGGCGATGGAGGACGGCTGCCATCTTTGCAATCCCCGTCCCGTTTCGCGGCAGGACATGGTGGATCTCTACGAGGCTGCGCTGTAGCGCTCTGAGGGAATCGCGGGGCGGGGCGCCGGTCGTTCCTCGACGCTCGTCCCGCCTCTTGCTACAATGCCGCCACGGTCGCCTCAATCGGGGCGATCGACCACCCCCTTCCCGGAGCATTGAGTCCGGCGTGCCGCCCGATGGCGGCGGCTGAGCTCCATCCCCCCACCGCTCGAAGCGCCCTCGTATGGCCCTTCGAGGAGAAACAACATGGCCAGACCCCTCGATATGGACGACCTCTACCGGCTGCGGCACTCCGCGGCCCATGTGCTGGCTCAGGCCGTCAGCCACCTCTTCCCTGAAACGAAGATGACCATTGGCCCGCCCACCGAGGATGGCTTCTACTACGATTTCGATCGGGACACGCCCTTCACGCCGACCGACCTGGAGGCCCTTGAAGCCGAGATGGCGCGTGGGATCGGGCGGAGCGAGGTCTTCGAGTGCCGCGAGGTCACGCGGGACGAAGCACTAACGCTTTTCGCGGATAACCCATACAAGGTCGAACTCATTGGGGACATCCCGGAGGGAGATCGCATCACCATCTACACCAACGGAGACTTCACCGATCTCTGCCGAGGTCCCCATGCGGGCAACTCCGGCGACATCAAGGCATTTCGGCTGCTCCACACGGCGGGCGCCTACTGGCGTGGCAGCGAGAAGAACAAGATGCTCCAGCGCATCTACGGCACTGCCTTCCAGAGCCGTGAGGATCTCGATGCGTATCTGACCCGGCTGGAAGAGGCCAAGAAACGAGATCACCGCCGTCTGGGGCGAGAACTCGGCCTGTTTATGATCAGCCCGCTGGTGGGTGCGGGACTACCGCTGTGGCTCCCCAGGGGCGCTGTGCTGCGAGAAACCCTGTCCGACTTCATGCGGGATCAGCAGCGCAAGCGTGGCTATCTGCCGGTTATCACGCCTCACCTGGCGAAGCGAGAACTGTACGAGATTTCGGGGCACTGGCAGGCCTATCGGGAGAACCTGTACCCCTCGATGCACGGTGAGCACGAGGAACTCGTGATGAAGCCCGTGAATTGCCCGTTCCACATCCAGATCTACGCTTCGGAGCGACGAAGCTATCGCGATCTGCCGGTGAGGTATGCGGAGTTTGGGACCGTGTACCGGTGGGAGCAGAGCGGCGAGCTCGGGGGCCTCACGCGGGTCCGTGGCTTTACCCAGGACGACAGCCACATCTTCTGCCGTCCGGACCAGCTCGTGTCGGAGTTCCACGGGGTTGTGGATCTGATCATGCTGGTGTTCAAGCGGCTGAAGCTTGAGTATCGGGCACGCGTGGGTCTACGGGATCCGGAGAACCCGTCCAAATACGTGGGTGGTGACGATGTCTGGGAGCAGAGCCAGACGGCCCTGATTCAGGCGGTGAACGAACTGCAGATGCCCCACGAGGTTGCGGTGGGTGAAGCGGCCATCTACGGGCCGAAGCTGGACTTCCTGGTGCGAGACGCCATCGGTCGGGAGTGGCAGTTGGGCACGGTTCAGGTCGACTACGTGCTGCCGGAACGGTTCGGGCTGGAGTACACGGGCGAGGATGGGCAGCCGCACCGACCGGTGATGATCCACCGCGCGCCGTTTGGCTCGCTGGAGCGCTTTGTAGGGGTGCTGATTGAGCACTTCGCGGGAGCATTCCCATTGTGGCTGGCGCCGGTTCAGGCTGTGATCATCCCGATCGCCGATCGCCATGCCGAGTATGCGGAGAGCGTCCGCACCAAGCTCTCCGACGCCGGACTTCGGGTCCAGGTGGACCGCCGGCCGGAACGAATGCAGGCCAAGATCCGAGACGCGCAACTTCAGAAAGTGCCCTATATGCTCGTAGTTGGGGACAAGGAGGCGGCTGCCGAGGCGGTTGCGGTTCGGTCCCGAGATCGGGGTGATCTCGGCGCGATTGCCCTCACACAGTTCCTTGCCAACGCGGTAGATGAGATGGAGATGTAGGGCTAACGAAAGGGCTGAAACGGGCCCTTGCCGGACCTCCTGAGCCCGTGAAGCGATGCTTCACGGGCTCGCCTTTCGGGCTCCCGCGAGGCCCAATGCAGCGCTGAGACGCCGTCTCCCCGCGTCTTTTTGAACCCTTGAATTGCCCCCCGGAGGGAGCTCAGATGGGCTATTGCATCGGAAAAACCGCTGTGCTATACTCCGGCCCGTCGGCGGATGAGGCCCAACGCAAGCTGTCCGAGAGCAGGCGCAGGGTTCGCTCGGCGGGTCGTTAGCTCAGATGGTAGAGCAGCTGACTCTTTATCAGCGGGCCACAGGTTCGAGTCCTGTACGCCCC
>SYKE01000164.1 GCA_005798285.1 Actinomycetota bacterium | reverse complement strand
TCCCGCAGAAGAGGATGCGATCTCTTCCGGTGGCCCCGCGGGCGATCCGGGCCGCCACGGCACATGCCTCTCCGCCGGCTCGGGTGTAGCGAACCCGCTCCGCGCAAGGGATCGTGCGGATCAGTTCCTCCGCAAGCTCGATTTCGAGCGGATGGCTGATAGAGTAGCCGATCCCGTTTGAGATCTGCTCCAGCACGGCCGCATCCACCACCGGATCGCAGTAGCCAAGGATGATCGCCCCGATGCCGCTCGCCCAGTCGATGTACTCATTCCCATCGACATCCCAGAATCGGGCGCCGCGCGCGCGCGCAGCGTACGCCGGAGAGATGCCTGCTGCATACCTCGAGGGCCTTCGCGAGATGAGCTGAGTGCCCCCGGGGATCAACTCCTGGGCTCGCCGGTAGAGTTCTCTGCTGCGGACGGTGTCGCGATACGGCATCCGGCGTTACTCCCTCGCGTCCTTCAGCCAGAAGCCGCCATCGACCAGGAGCGTCGTTCCGGTGATGTAGTCGGCCTCGTCGGAGCTCAAGAACGCCGCCGCCTTGCCGATGTCGGAAGGCGTTCCCAGGCGGCCCCACGGCAGTCCGGGCGCCGCGTCGGCAATCGCCTGAGTGCCGAACGCCTCATGTTCGCCGGGCGTGTCGATCCAACCCGGCTCGATCACGTTGACGTTGATCCGATGCTTCAATAGCTCCGCCGCGATGGTGAACGCGAGGGCATTGAGACCGCTCTTCCCCGCGTTGTAGGCCGCGCTTCGGGCGAACGGGATGCGGGCGTGTACGCTGGAGATGAACACGATTTTGCCGCCGCCGCCTCGCGCCACCATGTGCCGAGCGACAAGCTGACCCATGTGGAAGCCCCCCATCAGGGTGCCGTGGAGAATCCGGGTGAACAACTCCGGATCGTAATCCAGGAACTCCGAGCGCCGTGAGAACGCCGGATTGCTCACCAGGATGTCCAGCCGACCGAAGGCTCCGATGGCCTCCGCCGCGATTGTTTCGCAGCTCTCTCGTTCGAAGACGCTGCCGACCGCAAACCGGGTCTCGCGTCCGAGCTCCCGGATCTCTGCGGCGGTCTCTTCCAGATTCGCATTCATCTCGCGATCGTTGAGCACGACGTCGGCGCCCGCGCGCGCCAGTTCGAGCGCACAGCCCTTGCCGATTCCACGTCCGGCGCCGGTCACCAGCGCCCGTTTCCCTAACAACTTCATTCCGTCACTCCCGAACCGCGACCCCGACGACGCACGATCGCGCCGCTTCGCCTGCGTCGAGGCACTATCGCCAGGGAAAGTAGCAGATCTTAATGGCTTCCTGCCGCTCCAGCAGGTCGATACCCTCGGCGTAGGCCTCGAGTGGCAGTTCTCGAGTCACGAGCGGCGCCAGATCCAGCGCGCCTCGCTCCATCAGCGACACGGCGTATTCCGCCGCTTCCCTGCTGTGCCCCGGATAGCCGGAAAGCCGCAACGTGTAGTGACGCACCCCGAACGCGTACTCCTCTCGCTGAACCCCAAAGAGCTGAACGGTGTCCCGGGCCCGATCCATTGCCCACTGCACCGAAGCTCGGGCCCCAACGCAATCGATGATGGAGTCAAGAACGGGGCCGGAACTGCGGAGAGGGAATCGCTCGCCGGCTTCTCCGGTGGGATCGCAGGTTTCGTCGAAGCCGACCTTTGTCGCATGCTCCCACCGCACCGGATTGAGGTCGAATCCCACGATGTGGGCCGCGCCCTCGGCCAGGAGCATCTGCCCGGCGATGAGGCCCGCCGGGCCCAGCCCCATGACTCCCAGCCGCCTCCCCTCGATGAGATCCATTCCCTTCATCCTGAGAACAGCCGCGCCCACGCACATCGCGAGTTCCACCGGCGCCGTGGCGGCGAACGAGAGACGATACGGGACGGGAATCAGGTGCTCGGCTTTGTGGACCACGTACTGGGCGTAGCAGCCTTGCCGCTGGTGGCCGGCGTCCTTCCAGGCGCTGACCCGTTCGCCGACGGCGACCGCAAAGGGCGACTCGGCCACGCCTTCACCCACCGCCTCCACATACCCGGTCGCCTCGTGCCCCGGCTGACCCGGCGCATAGGGGTACACAAACTGGTGCCCGACGAACATCGGCTCGGCGTGGCGCAAGTGGAGATCCCATTGGGGACAGGTCGTGACCGCCTCGATGCGCATCAAGACCTCGCCCGGCCCGGCCGTGGGAATCTCGGCGTCATACACGCGGAATTCCCGTCCCTCCGTCACCTGGAGAATCTTCATTGCTCTCCTGACTCCTTCCCGGTCCAGTCCAACACGACCCCGAGCACCGGCTCTCTCCGGTTCAGGATCAAATCAAACGCCTCAGCGGCCTCGTCGGCGGGGAACCGGTGCGTGATGAGCGGGATCGTCTCCAGGCCCCCCCGGGCGAGGAGATCGAGGGTGGCGTCCATCCGTTCCCGCGTCCAACCAGCCGGCGCGTGCAGGGTCATTTCGCGTGCCCTCAGCTTCTGAATGTCGATCCCGCCGCCATGTCCGAGGAACCCCGCGGAACTGATGTGGCTGAACCGCCGCATCACCGGGTAGAACGCCTCGATGGCCTCCACGCTCCCCATGGTGTGCGCCAGGAACTGCACGCCCTCCGGCGCCCAATCCCGGGCCACCGCCACGGGATCCGACTCTCCCAGGCAAACCACTCGATCTTCGGGGCGCTTGCAGAATCGTTCCAGCCGGTACGGGTGCTTGCCGACCAGCATCACCCGGGCTCCCCGGCTACGCAGTGTTTGCGCCACCCAATGGCCAACCATTCCATCGCCCAGGACCACCGCCGCGTCACCGGGACCGACCTGGCCCCGCATCGCCGTGTTCCAGCCGACCTGCGTCAGAACGAGTCCGCTCACCGCCAGCGGATCCAGCCCGTCTGGAACTCGCCAGATCTGGGAAACGTGGGTGACGGCGGGCGAAACATGGCCCCCTGTCGGAAAGAACATCCCGTTCACCCGCGACACGGTGGCGAACACGACCTCACCGGGTCGAAAGTCACCTGCAGCGGAGCCGGTCTCCCGAACTCGCCCGACCTTCTGATACCCCGTGATCAGCGGAAACGGCGCCGGATCGCTCCCCGCGAGCGGTGTGTCCCCGGCAATCCGCTCTCCGCGGACGAATGAACCCTCCGTGCCGTTCGAAATCCACGAGTGGATCAGATCGAGGACCAAATCCTCCGGTCCCGGCTCCGGCGCCGAGACCTCCCGAAACTCAACCCGCCACGGCGCAACCGCCACCGCCCCAAAAGCCTGCATGCCTCACCACCCGCAACGAGTTCGCGGCCCAGGCTTCAATCCCCTTGCGCAATCCCACCCAGGGATCGCTCTCAGCGAGGCAGCGAGTGATATGACTCGAGGGCGGCGCTCCGGGTGGCAGCCAGATCCACCTGGGGGTGAGGGTAGTCCTTGCCGAGCCGGATGCCCGCGCTGCGGAGTTCCATCGGGGATGCGGTCCAGGGGGAATAAATGGCCGGGGGCTGGAGATCGGACAGTTCCGGGACCCACCGGCGGATGTAGTTGCCCTCGGGATCGAACTTGCGGCTCTGGCTGACGGGGTTGAAGATACGAAAGAACGGTGCTGCGTCCGCGCCGCAGCCTGCCGTCCACTGCC